>CAMVNV010000001.1 GCA_947168935.1 uncultured Butyrivibrio sp.
AAAACCTTTAATTTTTCTCTAAATCCTATTGACTACTAATAGTTTGTCACCTCTTCTTGAACATCTTCTGGTGGAACACCTACTGATAATCCGACTCCATAATAATTCTTTTTGTACTCACCAGGGCTTTCGCCCTTAGCCCATATGGTCTCGTCGTAACAGCCATGAGTAAGCTTCTCATGTCCGAATTAGGAGCCTGGGAGAATGAACGTAATAAAAATCAAGCAACTGTTAACTGGCAATTCAGAACCGGTGACGCAAGAATCAAACTAAGCTCATTGTACCCTGTCTTGTGACAGGGGCGGAGTTTGATTAATCGTCAGCGAGACACTACACTAGTTTAATATATTTACTTTCACAACAAAAATAATTTTCTCATATGCTTTGTTTTACTAAAAATATAAACAACACCAAAAGACAAAATCAACACCAAAGCAAATAAACTACATAAAAGAATAAAGGGATTAACATTTACTTTAAGAAAAATCCTAGACAACACCATCAAAATGGGAACGTGTATTAGATAAACACCAAATGCATAATTTGATAACATACCTAGTATTTTTGAGGCAAACTTTGTATCAAAGTGATTTTTTATCAACACAAGAAAGAAACAACCTGCAATTATAGGAATCGATGGAAAGTTATACCACACACTATACGTGATCCCAATTGAGTATGATATCATCTGAAAAGCCACAGTAAATAATAGCATTATTATAGAAAAGCAAAATAGACTAACCGCATAACACCTCCGTTCTTTAAGAACTCGAGCTAAATATGCATAATTATTAAATAATAAATATCCTAATATAAGGTATAGACCATACACACCTCCTGAAAATCCTAGATCAAGCTGCATTTCCAACGGAAATGTTGCTTTTTTCTCCAAAAGAGTTATCAAACATTTCCCACAAAAAAAGTGCAAATACACAATTCCCATAATCAGAATGACAATTTTATTACTTGTATGTTTTAACATGTTTGATATATGCGGAATAAAAATATATACACCTATTATCATTGGCATATACCACTCATGCATCATTCCAACTTCAGAAATAAACAATGCATTACAAATTATTTTAAAAAAATCAATGGATATATTATTAAACCACCAAAGGAACAAATTGTATAGAAGTATCCATACTTCCCAGACGATGACCAGTCTTAATAACTTGAATCTATAAAAAGAAATTGTGTTTTCAACATTGTAATCTCTAGAAAGAAGAAGAAATCCCGTTAAAAACAAAAAAATCGGAACACCTATTCGGCCAATAGTAAACAACAAAAAAACAAAGAATTTCAACTCCAATGACATACTAGCAATATTTCCAGCAGTAATAGGAAAAACTTTTTCTACAACATGATTCAATACAACAAAAATAATAGCAATCGTTCTGGCAAAGTCCAGTTCTGTTTTTCTTTCACTTAACATATGAATCCTTCCCAGGTGACTTGCGAAAAATATTATGCTACTTTTTCACCATCGTATACTATTTTGGATTTCTTTTTATCTTACAAATGAAAAACCTATGATATGCATTCAGTGGCACCAAAAATTCTTCTCTTATATCAAAATATTCACTTATAATCTTTTTGATTTTTATTAGATCATATTTTCTTGCACTATTTATTTCCCAATAATGCTCACCATTAAATTTGAATTCCCCTTTATAGTATTTACAAATCTTAAAATTATATCTATGATCTCCTAATTTGGGGATATGTATATTTAAATCTGGACATATGCCACTATCAGGTAACGACAATACTAACAGCCCATCATCTTCCAAAACTTTTTTTATCTCTTTTAAAGCTGTTGGAAAATATTCAAATGGTATATGTTCTAACACTTGACAACATGCCACTCTTCCAAACTTACGATTTCTCATAAAAGAACTTAATTCTAAAACATCACCACAAATATTCGGATTCAGATCTTGGGCATAATCAAAAGTTGTCACTTTAATATGAGGATTATAATGTCTAATAAGAATTTCTAATACTCCATCTCCTTTACCAATAATAAGGACCTCTTCTTTATCATCTCCTAAACAATATTTCAATTGATAAAAATATGACATCCAACGCTTGTAATCTATATATTTTTCAAAAGAATAATGGTCTTTGCTTTTTTGACTCATCAATAACCCCTCTTATGATAATAAATGATACTTTAGATTCTTCCTTATTATCTTTTCTAATAAAATCACTATAGAAATACTTCCCAAATACAATGTGCTATATAAAATCAACTTAGCAAAAATGCTTATTATACTATTGTTTAATAAAAATATATTTTGCTTTCTCAATAGTATAAACAGAATTACACCAACAATCACATATTTTAAAGACAGTTTCATATACCTATTTATTGGTAGTATATTTTTTACAAATACTGCCTGCATAACACATACAGTAACCTCTGCTATAAATGTACCTATAGCTGCTCCTCTAGCTCCAAATCCTGGAATCAACATATAATTAGTTATAACATTAAAAATCGCACCTATTACTACAGATATAATAAAAGCTCGATCCCAACTATTTGGTATTAAGAATTGTGTTTTAATAACATTAGCGAAAGCAACAAATATACAACTTGGAATAATAATGTAATACAAAGCAACACATTCTCCAAATCCATCTCCATAAAAAACAGGCACAAATTCTCGTGCAACAGACATTATTCCAAAACCTACAAATGATGTTACAAATATAGCAAAACATATAGATTTACTAATAACATCATTGGCATTTCTTTCTTCGGGACCATTATATAATTTTGCCATTTTGGGCATCATAACATTCCCCAATGAAACAACTAATGCAAGAGGTACAGCTATAATATTTTCACAACCATGATATATACCAACCTCATTACTCCCAACCATTGCCCCTAGCATTATTTTATCCATATATTTATATATACTCACTGCAACAGTAGGAATAAACAAAAAGAGATTGGGATATAAATGATTTTTTATTTCACCAATTGATGGTTTGATATATTTTACATACCTTCTTAGATTTATCCAAAGACTTATTTGACTTATTAAAAACCCTAAAGATCGAATCAAAGAATACTTCCAAGCGTCTTCTGCTCTTTTCACAACAACGAATACCAAAAGTAAAGTTATTGCTTTTACAATGGTATCTCTAACTGCTGTCTTTTTAAAATCTTCTATTCCGAAATAAAACCAACTAATATCAAAGCCAGCAGATACCACATAAAAGAGCATTATATAAGCATATGTTCTTTCTTCAGAAAACAAACAATATATGATATAAATAATTGCAACAATTATAGCGATTATCACCTGTAAACTATAAATGCTACTAAATTGCTTATCTCTTTCTTGTTTATTATCTCTACATAAAGCGATTGTTCTATTACCATAGTTATTAAGGCCCAACTTTATAAAAATAAAAAACATATACGCAACAGAATAAGAATACGCATATTTACCTAGACCATCTGCACCTATAATTCTGGCAAGATATGGGGTAGTTATTAGCGGAACCACAATAGTCAATATTTGATATATACTATTGTAAATGTAATTAGTAATAATCTTTTTCATGACAATATGCCTTTATCAAAAACAACTAGTTTCCTGGCATATCAATCCAAAAATCCGAAATATAATATGCCAAGCATCAGACTATAAGTTTTTAATATTAAGTAATCAACTTTCTTAACGAACAAAGAAATAAAAAAGATTTATACATCTCATTTTCTAATAGAAAATAAACAACTCTATCTTTATGATTTTTTCCTACAAACTTCCTTCTTTCTAATCTAAAATCACATATTTTCTTTTTGGCACTATCAATAAATGCTATTTTTTCTCTATACGTCATTGGGCACTCATCACTTAGACAGCTTCGTTTTACGACTTCAGTCATTAGATGTAATTCTTCAATGATAATTACATCTTTCCAGTCCTTAGAATACTTTTTTTCAAATTTTTTTAGCTCTAAAACTATTTTTTCTGCTGTAGTCAAAAAAGAATCGTCATAAGCATGCGTTGAAGATTTTTTGTGTATTCTATAATAATAGATATGATCATCGATAAGCGCTATCTTATTTGCCAACTGAAATACATATAAATTAAAAATCATATCTTGCATCCTTTTTAATCCAGATATAAACAAGATATTATTTTCAATAAGCATATTCCTTTTATATAACCGTCCCCATGGCACACCCACTGAAGTACTTAAATCTCTTATGCCCAATATTGCATCTATTTGCATTTGATCACGTGGGATATTACAAAAAGTATTATCATAATAATATTCTGATATTAACTTCCCTTTATTATCACTAAAATAATTTCCTATAACTAAATCTGCTTCCTCTTCTTCAGCCTTATTAACTAAAAGCTCAATCATATTAGTTTCTAAATAATCATCTCCATCCACAAAGCATACCCATTTACCAGTAGCAATTGCTATCCCTAGATTTCTAACTTCTGAAACTCCAAGATTAATCTCATTATTAATAGTTTTTATTCCACAATTATCATTCTGTAGTCTTTCCAATATCTTTTTGGTACCATCTGTAGAACAATCATCTATACAGATTAATTCATAATCTGTATAAGACTGTTCTAAAATACTTGTGACGCACCTATCTATATATTTTTCAACATTATAAGCTGCAACTATAACAGACACCTTACGATTATAGTTTGAACGATTCGGCAATCTCATATGGAAACACTCCCGCGCTGCCCGAAATATAATATATATATATCCAATAAAAAGACAATACCGCAAACATAAAGAAGAAAAATAGAATCCTGCCTATTACTCCTTTTCCTGCTATATTCACACCATATCCCAGCGAAAAAATGTTAAAAATCTTAAAATACCACAGAATTCTACTTCCAAATTCTACCATCATTGCAAAATAAGATGTCGCCAAAACAATATAGTTCATCAATAACAGCCAATTTATCATGCTATCATCTTTTAATCGCTTTCTCGAATAGAACAAAAAAACAATTCCTAAAACGACTATAGCTATATCCATATCCGGAAAATTAGGATTTTCTATACTTAAATATCTTTTCCCTTGATATCTAGGAGGCAGAAACTTTAATCTAGCTAAAAGAAAACGAATAATTGGTTCATAATAAAAAGAAAGCAAAAGAATCAAACAAATAATAGCAACTATCAGTAATCTCCTATTCCTTTTATTTTTTATTTCAACAACTCTCATCGAAAGAGGAAACAATGGAAAAATAAAAGCCGATTGATGTATACCAACTGCTATGATGCTGAAAAGAAAATACTTAAACATATTTTTTTGATTGGCATAAAAATATAATCCCAACACAAAAAAGGATATAGCCATATGCTGTCTTATAACATTATATGTTTCGATATAAAACAATCCTTCATATGCCATTAGTGAATAAACCGGGTTGATCTTATCTTTGCAATGCCATATTACATAGTAAATAGGTGTAAGAACCAAAACTTCTTCAAAGAAAAAAAGTGCATGTATGCTTTTAAAAATCTTTGCGCATAAATATACTAATACAAGATATATCTTGTCTGATGCTATCCACTTTGCTCTATTATAAAATGCGATAAAATTATCTAGTGTTAATGCTCTATTTAATATAGGATATTGATAGACCATAACATCTGTCCCTACACTAATATCCCTAATTGTAGCCGGAATAATCAAAAACAAAATAGAAATAATAAGCCACACTAAATAATGCTTTTGTCTATAATAATTTGAATATGCAAAGAACATACACAAAATAGATAAAAAAGTAATCAGCACAAATATCACTAGTTTTTCCCCCAGCATTTACTGTAAAACAAGTAACACAAAGAATAACATCTATAACTAATCGCATATAAATAAAACTGAAATTTTCTTAAACTGCCAAATTCCTTGCATCTGATAATTGCAAAAATGTTATTTCGAATCAGCTTTTTTGTTTTTAATACTACTTCTTTATCTTTTTTTCCTGCGATAATCATCTCATCAGAAAACACTATGTACCAAAATACTTTAGCCAAAATCATATTTTTATTATTTGGATATACCGCATGAACTTTATTATATATATCATCAACTGAATTCAATATATCGTAACTTTTTTCAGAAAAGTTCCCTCTAGTAATAGAGTTTTGTCTTATCTGATATCTATATAAGCATTTCTCTCCTACTGCGATTCTAGAAGACTTTAAAAAAGCCATGCTCACAAACCATCCATCATCATTCCTTGCATAATTAGGGAATTTTACTCCTTTTAACACATCTATCCTAAAAATCTTATTCCAAACCGCTGTAGTTATATAATCAGGAAGAAAAAATCTCTCTAACGCTTCTTCTTGATTATATATATTTATCTTTTCAAATCTTCTTGTATAAAAGGTGGCTCCTGTATTTAGATATGTCCTTTTTATTCCACAACAAGCTATATCCGCTTTATTTTTTTCAGCCAATCGTGCCAAATACATATACATTCCTTTAGCGCAATAATCATCTGAATCCACGAATCCAATATAATCACCTGTGGCTATTTCTAATCCTTGATTTCGTGCTGCACAAACTCCCTCGTTCTTTTTGTGAACAACAACAAATCTACTATCGTTTCGAGCAAACTCATCACATATTCTACCTGAGCTGTCTGTACTTCCGTCATCTATTAAAATCACTTCTATATTATTTAAGGTTTGATCTTTTAGGGAATTCAAGCATTTTTCAAGATATGCTTCACTATTATATACAGGAACGATTACACTAATCTTCATTCTTCCCCCTTGGAAATAAGAAAAGAAACAGGTCTAAAATATGCATGAACTGTGCCTATCAGCCAAAGCCCCAAAAATCCATATCTGTGCTTACTTTTTTCATCCATTATCGGATTCCCAGTAATTTTTTTATAATTCAAATTCCATTCTTGGTGAAAAGGATTAGTTGTCTTTTTTTCCCATGGTCTATACGAGCGAAAACTACTTGAAAAGTGTACTATTACTGGATTATTTACTGCATCTACAATATCTTCTTTTTTAAAATAATTATCCGGTTTTCTATACAACATCATCTCTTCATATGTGAAATCATAAAGATATGACATCACATCATATTTCAATGGTATTTCCTTTACATTCCCATGAAAAATAGTATTAACTACTCCTTGATCTCCTTGGAAAATTTTTTGTTTTTTTTCTAGCAATTGATATATATGCTTTTCAACTTCATTTTTCCTCCAATTAATAAGATCTATCACTAGCACTCCTGCATTAACCATCAATCCGCCTTTTTCAATTCCAAAAACCCTTTTGTTAAGTTCACTAAATGAATCTCTGATTCCTCCAATAATAAAAGGTTTAAGCTCATAATTATATAAACCTTCTAATGAGTCTCTAATAAGAGTATCCGAATCTAAATATATTATCTTTTTTACATCATCAGGAAGCACGGATCCTATAAATAACCTGGCATATGAAGCTATAGACCCCCTATCCAGATTAAGATCATAATCAAGTGCATCAAGTGTCTTTTTCGCATCTACGAAAAAAACTGCATTCTTTCCCGAACACAGTTCCAGTATCTTTTGCTTGTTTGCTTCCTCAATTCCGCAATCAAGTATATAAATATTTGCATCACAATTATGATCATTGAACGACATGATCGAAACGCACATAACATCTACAAAATTATTGTCACAGGCATATGCTATATTCAACCCATCCCCCTGTCGAATATGAATAATAGGACCATTAATAGACGGCATTTAGATAATTTTATTATACCATGATTATTGTTATTGCGATAACACATTGTCGCACTTTTGTATCACCGGCGTATCTTATAACTATTTCTTTAAAATTATTTTTTGTCTAAATCGATAATTTTTTATACGTTTTAGACTAATTTGAGGGTTTATTTAGTCTAAAACGGTATTTTTTTATACCTTTTAGACTAATTTGGGGGTGTTTTTAGTCTAAAACCACCTTTTTCAAAAAATGCCCCAAAACCATTCCGCTTGACATGTACACGTTTTTCGTGTATATCTAAATTATGATACAGAGTTTTTTGACAAGGAAACAGAAAGAGTCTATAACCAGCTTTTTTCAAAAAAACTGCCACAAGACATCCAACGTATAGCTTTAAGAAAATTGATTATGATTGATAATGCAAACAGCTTGGAGGAACTAAGAGTACCACCTGCAAATCATTTGGAAAAACTTTCCGGTAATAGGGATGGACAATACAGCATTAGAATTAATGATCAGTTTAGGATATGTTTTACTTTTGATGGAACTGATTTTCATGATGTTGAAATCACCGACTATCATTAACTCTGTGGTTGTTAGAAAGGATAATTATTATGGCCAAATATATAGAAACACCTACAATTGGAGAGATTTTACAAGAAGAATTCATGGAACCTTTTGGATTATCAGCTTATAAACTGGCACAGGCAATACATGTTCCTGTATCTCGTATTCAGGATATTCTTCATGGCAGAAGAAAAATCACCGCTGATACGTCCCTACGATTAGCAAAGTATTTTGGTGTATCTGATAGATATTTTTTGGATATGCAAAATGATATTGATTTAAGGAACTTAAAAATATCAATGGAAAAAGATATCCAACTAATTATCCCTATACAGATAAATTATGAAATAAAGTAATAGTGTCACCCTTTCAATTTGCTCTAATACCATCCAAAAGATCATATCCATAAAAAACTGCCGCAGTTTGCGTGCGGCAGTTTATAATATCTCACTTATTCTTTCGACTCCAACTTATCTTCTCACGAATTATTCTCCAGCACTCCGCTTGAAATCGTAGACACGATAACTTTCATATCCGTAAGAAGGCTTCTTTCCGTGATATATCTAAGATCAAGCTCTATCCACTCATCAAATGGCATTGTATTCTTTCTTGGGCTGCTCTGCCAGTAACATACGAGTCCCGGCTTAACCATAAGGCGCTGGTTCTGATATTCATCGCACTTATCCTGCTCATATACAGGAAGTGGTCTTGGACCTACTATGCTCATATCGCCTTTGATGATGTTTACAAGCTGTGGAAGTTCGTCTATGCCGTGCTTTCTAAGTATCTTACCAAGTCTTGTAACTCTTGGGTCGTTAGTCATTTTGAATGCCGGGCCGTCCATTTCGTTCTGGGACAGGAGCTGCTCGTGAAGCTGGGGAGCATTCTTGATCATTGTACGGAACTTATACATCTTGAATACTTCGCCATCTTTTCCGGTTCTTTCCTGTGTAAAGAAAGGCTTACCACCATCTTCAATACTTATGGCTATAGTAACAAGAAGCAGTATAGGAAAAAGAGCTATAAGTGCCATTGCAGAAAGTATTATATCCAGAGCTCTTTTGGCTATTCCATATGCTCTTTTTTCTTCAAGCACAAGATTCGTATATCTTCTTGGATATATGATATCTGCACTACGCTGCTGGGGTACTTCAATAACTTCAAGGTGAGGATATCTTCCAGGTTCCTTGACAGGAGCCAGTGATGACCATTCTGATGATAGAGTTAGTTCTGGGCCTCCGAGTATTAGTTCCTTCATAGAGAATCATCCCTTTCAGTCATGGATACTATTAAGCTATGCATCCACTTCGGTGTAGAAGACATCTATGATCAGATCATAAAGTGCATCTTCGTCATAGATGAACTCTTCAAAACCAGATCTCCCTATGATACTCTCTCCCTTCATCTGGTATATATTTGCGGAATCGAAGCTATATTCTGCTGCCTCGTTTCCAAGGTACACTGCTTCATTTAGGCCTATATCCGTCACCATATATGGAGACAGGGCACTGTAAATTGAAGCAATTGATTTTGGGTCCTCTTTTACTTTTTCCTGAAGAGCCGGTACAAACTCTATCAGATACTGCAGTTGTCTTTCAAGGCGTTCATTTGCACTCCAGTCAACATTTATATCCCTATGCTGGGTGTACCAATATGCATCATCTCCTGTAAGCGTCACCGTTTCTCCCTTACGTAGTGACCTGTACTGCCCTGCTGCAGGAAGACTATACATAACTTTAAGTGTTACTCCGCCGACTGTATCATTTACTGTCGGTATAGCTCCCATGTTAATTGATATGTATCCGTTAATTGGAAGCTCATGGAACAGGTTTCTTACTGTTTTAACAGTACGCTCACAGCTTTGTTCTAGTCCATCTCCAAAGCCATGCTGAAGGCATATCTGGGCTTCTCCCGTGCCTACGTATATACCTTCTTCATTGTAGACATCTATATCCGTCATAGCATTTCTGTTTATAGCTACAATTTTAATTTCTTTATTGTCAGGATCAAGGATCAGGAAAAACATTGCATCAGATTGTCCACCGCTTATACCGTCTTCTCCTTCATGTACCTTGTCCATGCTGTCGATTCCAAGCACCAGGAATGTTAGGAGGTTAGTATTATAAGCATAGGTCCTACCATCGTATCTGATCCACCCAGGCTGCCAGGAAGATGCTGATGCTGTAAGAGGCATCTGATCATCTCCTATTGTTACTTCCTCGTACAAAGAAGCTTTAGACATATCAGGAGCCTGATCCTGAGTCCTGCCATATAGTGACAGACCTCCCGTATATTCCATGAGCCTGTATGCTCCATATCCTATACCTGCAAATCCCACGGTTACCGCAAGTAATATCAGGATTGTATTTCTGATTATCCGTAGTACTCGTCTGGCTTTTGAATGATGATGATGCCTGTGTGTGTGATGATGTTCCTGAGTTTTAACAGATCCTCTGCTTTTGATCTGGCTTGGATCAAAGCCATCCGGAGTGTTTATAAAATCATCTTCATCGCCATCTTCTTGTATCTGTCTATTTATCTCTCTAAATGTATCTTTATTTTTTTCTTTATAAGTATCTCTGTCTCTGGTTTTCTCGCTCGTTTCCTCTTTTGACGATATTCTTGCAAAGAAAACATTCGTATCATCAGCCTTTGAACTCTTAACTCTTTTCTTAAGTTCCTCATAAGATGGTTCTAAATACTCTTCTCCATCCTCAAGATCGAATACTTTTCTAAGTTCCTCAGTTCTTCGCCTGTCTTCATCCTTCTGCTTCTTGATGCTGTACTCTCGCTGTCTTTCCTGGGCGAATTTCCTGATTTCTTCCCTGCGTTTCTTTTCAGAAAACTGATATCTGACTTCTTCAGCTCTACTTACGAAAGGCTTAGGCGGAGGCGCTTCAGTTCTTATCTCCGCAAGCTGCTCAAGAGCTGTCTTTCTTGGCATGTCAACACGCTTTTCTTCTCTTTCAGGCTTTTTATAATCTAAGTTCAAGTTATTGATTGAACTTTCATATAGTTGCCTATTGTTTACAAAAGAGTTGGTCCTTGACGGCCTTATAGCATTTTTGTTAGACGATATCCATTCATCAACTTCGCTATTGTCATTTGATCTATGCCTTTGACTATTTATATCCTCAAAGTCGAAGTCCGGAGCAGAGGCCTTGCCAGATCTTCTGTCCATCATAATATCGCCCATATCATAGTCCATTACAAGGCTGTCATCTTCTTTAAGGGGAGAGGTATCTTTATTAAATTTTCTCATCTTCCTATGCACTGATACATCGCCCCCTTGCCCTTATAAGCCAGGTTATCAGTTCACAACTATTGCAAAGCTTCCCATATCGTCCATTGTTACGGACACCTTACCGCCTACAACAACTGATGATGCAGCTGTAACAGATCCGTCCTTATGGATCTGATAGATAGTAACGTTTCTACCTTCATATCCATTGCCAACACCGTAAGTTGATGTGAAGGTGCCAAATCCAGACCATACAGATACTCCGGCTACATACATACGAAGCTTAAATGGTCCTATTACGGTCTTCCCACCGGATACACTGTTAACATATGACATAAGTGTATCTGACAGGCTGTCTGTTCCGGGCTTTGGAGATATAGCAGTTGATACTGCTCTTCCATCTGTAACACCGCTATAAGTTGATGTGATACGTACAGGAGATCCACTTCTGGGGATTACATATGCAGCACCCATACTGTTACAAGGAACAGAGGAACTTCCACCTCCACCGCCTGATGATCTTCCGCCGCCACCTCCGCCGCCAGAATTTCCTCCGCCGCCGGAGCCGCCACCATTAACATATATGTTGGTGATGATGGTTACATTTGCAGTCGTAGGGCTTGTTGCAGCACTTGTACTAAATGCACATGTGTAGCAAAGAAGGAGAACTGCTGCCCAGACTGACATGATTTTCTTTTTCATAACATACCTCATTTCTCACTGGATCTGTGAACCTGAATACGTACTGTAAACAAAATATCTGTTAGCTGAATCTGTTGTGGAGCCTGCTGATATCGTAAGCATTCTCCATCCGTTAACTACTGCTTCCTTGAGATAATCTGCCTTCTGCAAGTCCATACTTCTTGATGCATATATCTGATCTATATATCTACTAAAAACATCATAATCGTAACAATTAGTATTAGTTAGTATGTTTGTATCTCCACCGCTCGTTGCTGCGAATACTCTAAACTCAAGTACATATCCCGGGATATACAAGTAAATAAAGGGATTAGCTTCAAAGTACTCTGGATTACCATATATCCCAAGGTACTCAAGTGGTCCACCACTCTCATTACATCCATAGATTATGGTATTAGGATCTGTATAATCCGCGTTATTGCCTATATCTAGGTGAAGTGCTCCGCCTTCCTGGATATTCCCCTTGGCATTATGAGTATCATAATAGGTCTGGTCTCCTGACTTCTGCATTACAGGAACTGTTATTCCAGCTTCAGGTATTACCAGATAGGCGACTGTATCAGGGTTTTCAGATAGTATAGTATCCCAATCAGGCTTTAGATCAGGTACTGTGCCTTGGCATACGAAGGCATCACTTTCGCCGCCAACAAGTACTTCACCTTCTTCAAGGTCCCCTAAATAGCTTTCTGCAAGGCCTTCTTCCAATACTTCTACAGTTGACTGATAGGTTGCTCCATCAGATAATGGGGCACTTTCATCATCTATTGAAAAAGGTCCAATCTTTCCGCATCCGCTTACAAAAGATACTGTTACAAGACAACAGATAGTGCATATCAAGTCGAAGCCTCTACGCATCTTCTCCCTCCGAGCCCTTATGTATTGAGTTCTTACGCCTTACTGATAATCTCCGTAGTTGCCATAGTATTTGCCATAATACTTACCATAGTATTTGCCATAATACTTACCATAAAATTTATTTCCATCCATGGAAACCATGTTCATGACTGCACCCAGTACGTGGCATCCTGCCTTACGCAACTGGCTTTGAACATTTTGAACGAATCTATAGCTTATCCTGCCGCTTGCTATAACGAGAACTGTACCGTCGCACTGTTTGCCGACGATAGCGGCATCAATTACTGATCCAAGAGGCGGTGTATCGATAATGATGATATCGAATACGTCGTGAGCCTCTTTTAACAGCTGACCGAATACTTCACCCCCAAGTAGCTCAGAAGGCATCGGTGTGTTCGGTCCTGAGAATATCATGTAGAACCCAGGTTCATCTGTCTGACAGAGACAATCATCTATCTTGCAGTGACCTACGAGGAAATTGGTAAGGCCATACCTGATCTTGCCATTCTTGAAATGCTCTCTCATAACAGATTTTCTGAGATCTGCATCAATCAAAAGTACCTTCTTATCTGCCTGAGCAAAGGTTCTTGCAAGCTCAAAGGCAACCTCTGATTTGCCCTCATTAGGTGTACTTGATGTAATTGCAATCGTACGTATGTCCCTGCCACTGAACTCGATATTGCTTCTAAGGGTCTTGTATGCTTCCCTTGTCCTAAACTCAAGTTCATTATCCCTTATCATTACTCTCTGCATGTATTCTCCCCTTAAGGATCTTTGAAAATAGATAATCAAAGTCCTACGCACTAAAGATATCGGCTACAATTAACTTATTATTTACATTTTTTGCGAAAAATTTCTTTATCCAAACGCACTTTATGACCCAGTGTTAGTTTGAGAATCATCCATATCACCTGTTCCTATATGGCTTATCTCTCCGGATCTATCATGTTTTTTGGATTTCTTATTACTTTTACTATTCTGGGAACCTATATCCTGAGTAACATTTTCATCAAATGGAATGATACCAAGGGCGCTGATGCCCAGATATCTCTCGACATCTTCAGAAGTCTTGACTGTATCATCCACAAGAAAATGTATGATAAGAAGCACTGCAACAAGAACTGTTCCAAGTGCGAAGCCTCCCAGTGTCCATAAGATGCAGCTGGGGGCTGACTTTTCAGTTGGAAGATTAGCTACTTCAACTACGTTTACAGCATCTATATCCATAACGTTTTCGATATGCTCAGCACTGACTTCCCTTATATAGTTAGCCATTGTCTGAGCCGTGTATGGATCTGTATCTGTAACCGTGATAGCCACAATACGAGTATCTGCAGGAGTATTCACAGATACTTTTTCCAAAAAATCATCATAATCATATCTGTCACCTATACCTAAAGTATCAATGACAGATTCAAGTACATAGCGGCTCTTGATAAGTTCAGCATAATCCTTAGTCAGCTGAGAACCAACCTGAAGGTCTGTATAGATATTGCTGGAATCAGCATTGTCCTTATCAAGAACATATATTTTAGTAGTCGAACGGAATTCTTCAGGAAGCACGAATTTACTGAAAGCAAATCCTGCAACAGCACATCCTACCGCGATAATCGCAATAAGCCACAAGTGGTGAACAAGTACACCTATGATCTCACCAATGTCAATCTCTATTACAGCACTGCTGTTCTGAGCATTCTGGCTTACATTTACATCAGTCTGTTCCATACGTACCTCCAAACTCTTTTAACGTAAAAGGTTCATAGCGTTCTCATATAGAATTTCTCTGGCGTAATCTTCTCCGTATTTTTTTCGTATATACTGGGCACAATCAAGCATATCAGGAATACGACTGCCCGTATCTCTGTGCGCATCCGTGCCTACAAAACTGATTTTTTGCTGGGATAGAAGTTTTCTTACAAATCTGCCCACGGGGTTAAACATTCCCATCATTACGCTGTCGGAATTGATCTGAAGTCTCACTCCTCCATCTATTATTTCGTCAATTCTTGATTTATCTTTATAGAAACATTCATATCTTTCGCAATGTGCCAGGATCGGATTCCATCCCTCGTAACACAATCGCCTTAATCCCTCCGAAATGTAGCTGTACTCATCCGATGGATTAAATTCAACTAGTATATCCTGTGATTCTCCCATTGGAAGAGCATTACCTTCTTCAAGCCTTTCTGGAAGTGTTTCGTCGTAGTATAGTTCGTTGCCTGGATATATCTTGATTTCAATGCCTGCTTTGTCTGCTTCTTCCTGAAGCTGCATGACCCTTTTGTGGATGCCTTTGGGCGATACGGACTTAACATAAATTTTGTTATGGGGAGTTGCGATAATTGTCCGTATATTATTTTCATAGGCAATCCTTAGCATGTTAAGTGACATCTCCATACTTTTGGAGCCGTCATCAACACCCGGGATCACATGACTATGCATATCCACAAAACCATACTTAAAATTTTTGCTCATGTTGTTCTCTCTTCTTGCTTCTTTTCTTTCGGGACACCTATGTTCTGGTACAGTCTTGTCATGAAAGCAACTTCCTGTTCGATGTTAAGACCTGCATTTTTGAATATCCTCTCTACCATCTGAGGGGATGCGCTTCTGTTAAGAAGATAGCTCCTTTGGTCAAACTGCATATGAGTTTCCTGCTCATCCTTACCTGCCAGAAGACGATGAAGATTCATAAGTGTATCGTAGTCATAATATTCGTCGCCATCTGATCTTGCCGGAGCTGTGATACCCATTTTGTTCATCTCATCAAGGATATGATAAGCCCAGGCTTCAGGCGGATTATTAAGGGAAAAATAGTTTATAAGTCCTGTCAGATTTATATCTTTTGAAATAGTATCAGATGCCATGCATGGAAGTCCAGACGCCTGCGCTTCCATGAGGGCTGCAGGTGCACCATTAACATTAGCAGGATATATGAAATAGTCCATAATTTGATAGAAATCGTATACATTGCCCCAGGTACCAAGGAAAAGAATATTGCTTATAATTCCAAGCTGCGCCGCTATCTGAGCACAATCCATAAGCTCTTCTCCATCGCCTATAAGAAGGAGCTTCATGGGAAGACCTTTCAGGTTATCGAACTCTCCTGTTGGGTCTTCTTTTAATATCTTCTGCATCCAGGCAAATACGTGGAACAGAAATTCATGGTTCTGGTTTTTATGGAACTGAGCCACGCATCCAAAAACATATGTTTTATCAAGGCCAAGTTTATCCCGGAAAGCATCACGTATTTTTCCATTGTAAAGGAAGTTCTGGATATTGATACCATCCTGTATTACATGTATCCTTCCGGAATCTACTGCAATATCTCCAAAGATAGCTCTTGCTGCTCCAACGCTTGATGCAAAGCATATGTCTGCGCAGTCTTCTTTTAGTATAGGTGATGTAAAATTAGCCTTTCTTATTTTCTGCACAAGTCCAGCGTCTATTACGCTTCCCACATGCATGATAGTGATTGCTCCGTGTCTTTTTGCAAGAGGAAGATATATTGATGCAGCTGAATACATATGCCCTTCAACGATCTTCCATTCACCTTCGTGCTGGGCAAAAAAGCTGTTTACCAGCTCTGTATATCCAAAAAGATTATTGCTGTTATACGTCGGTATGGCATAAACATGGCCACCAAGCCTTGTTATCTCAGCATCAAAAAATCCTGCTCTTCTATGGCGCAGTAGTTCATCAGATGATGGAAATTCTTTACCTGTCGGGGTTGGATCTCTTGTAATCAGAAAATCGAACTGAATCTGGCTTCTGTCAAAATTTCTGTACAGGTTCATGATGTGTGCCTGCATTCCGCTTAGATCTATGGAATTAAGTACATGAAGTATTCTGATCTTGGCTTTGGGAACATTTTCAGACACACGAATAGTAGACGGTATACGCTTTTTAGCCTGCGTTACCTGGGGGTTGTTTTTCTCGCGTTCTCTTCTTCTAACGTCAGATGCGCTTTCAATGGTCTCGAAAAAAGACATAGATGCCGGTCCTCCCTGCTAAAACCCTACACTATCCCACGTTTACATTATAACGCTATGTCGACTATCTTTCTATATAAATATCTATACAATTTTAAACGCAAATGCCCTGTTTAAAGGAACAAATCGAATTCTTAGTCCGACTTTTCCAATAAACAGGGCACCTTAACCATATATCATCCTTAATATGCTGAAAACCATCAGCGTTCTGCACGCATAGGATTATTTAAGAAATCCTCATATGTAAGCTTGATTCCCTCGTCAAGCTCAGTCTTGTATGTCCATCCAAGATTTGCTGCCTTAGATACATCAAGAAGCTTTCTTGGTGTTCCGTTTGGCTTAGTAGAATCCCAACGGATCTCGCCTTCATAGCCGATGATCTTAGCAACTTTTTCTGTAAGCTCCTTGATAGTAAGCTCTTTACCAGTACCTGCGTTAACTGTCTCATCGCCTGAGTAGTTGTTCATAAGGAATACGCAGAGGTTAGCAAGGTCGTCAACGTAAAGGAACTCACGAAGTGGTGATCCATCACCCCAGCATGTTACGAATGGAAGGTTCTGCTCCTTAGCTTCATGGAAGCGGCGGATAAGAGCAGGAAGAACATGTGAGTGCTCTGGGTGATAGTTATCATTAGGTCCGTAAAGGTTAGTAGGCATTACAGAGATATAATCTGTGCCGTACTGACCATTTAAGTATTCACAGTATTTAAGACCGCTGATCTTAGCAAGTGCATAAGCTTCGTTAGTCTTCTCAAGTTCTGATGTAAGAAGAACCTTCTCTGTCATAGGCTGTGGGGCCATACGTGGATAGATGCAGGATGATCCGAGGAATTCAAGCTTCTTACAGCCATTCTGCCATGCAGAGTGAATTACGTTCATCTCAAGGATCATGTTGTCGTACATGAAATCAGCCTTAGCTGTAGCATTGCCCATGATTCCGCCAACTTTTGCAGCTGCAAGGAATACATATTCAGGCTTTTCCTTGGCAAAAAACTCTTCAACCTGATCCTGACGTGTAAGATCAAGCTCTTTGTGTGTACGAGTAATGATATTTGTATATCCCTGACGCTCAAGTTCTCTTACGATCGCAGAGCCAACCATTCCGCGGTGGCCTGCAACATATATCTTTGAATTCTTTTCCATTCCTATTGCCTCATTCTAGTTCATAAAGTATGACTTCTTAAATGTAAATTACAGAAACGCGCATTTACTGCGTGTTTCGTGATTCGATGAATCGGTTGGCAATAGAGCCTTCGACGAAGTCGAACTCAATTGGCTCTATTGCTGCATTTTTGAATCTATGATTCAAAAATGTATACATTATATGCATATTTCTGTTTTCATATAATAAATCTTATCCCCAATCACTCTGTATAATTCCATATTCGGGACTTAAGATTTATCCTTTTTAATCATTACATCAAATTATTACTTAACAAGGCCCTTTTCGAGGTACTCCTCAAGGTTGAACTTGATGTTCTCTTCAGATCTTTCTACAGCAACTTTTCTCATATCGGACTCAACCATGATATGTACAAGTTCTTCGAAAGATGTCTTTGTAGGATTCCAGTTAAGCTCTGTCTTAGCCTTTGTAGGATCACCCCAAAGGTTAACAACGTCTGTAGGTCTGTAGAAATCAGGGCTAACTTCTACAAGTACTTTACCTGTAGCCTTATCGATACCCTTTTCATCCATTCCTTCGCCCTTGAACTCAAGTTCGATTCCTGCATAGTGGAATGCGAGCTGACAGAACTCACGTACGCTGTGCTGAACACCGGTAGCGATTACGAAGTCATCTGGCTTCTCATTCTGAAGGATGAGCCACATACACTCAACATAATCTCTTGCATAACCCCAGTCACGAAGTGAAGAAAGGTTACCAAGAAGGAGCTTGTCCTGCTTGCCCTGTGCGATTCTTGCAGCTGCAAGTGTGATCTTACGTGTAACGAAAGTCTCTCCTCTTCTCTCTGACTCGTGGTTAAAGAGGATACCGTTACATGCGAACATATTGTAGGCATCACGATACTCTTTTACGATCCAGAAACCATACTGCTTTGCAACAGCATATGGGCTGTAAGGATGGAAAGGAGTCTTCTCGTTCTGAGGGACTTCCTCAACCTTACCGTAAAGCTCTGATGTTGATGCCTGATAAATACGGCAAGTCTCAGCAAGACCGCAGATTCTTACTGCTTCAAGTACACGAAGTACGCCTGTAGCTACAACGTCTGCTGTATATTCCGGAACATCAAAGCTGACCTGAACATGTGACTGTGCAGCGAGGTTATAAATTTCATCAGGACGAACAGATCCGATGATCTTGATAAGGCTCATTGAATCTCCGAGATCGCCATAATGAAGGTGGAAGTTTCTCTCTCCTTCAAGATGTGAGATACGCTCTCTAAAGTCAACTGATGAACGACGGATCATTCCATGAACTTCATATCCCTTTGAAAGAAGAAGCTCTGCAAGGTATGAACCATCCTGACCTGTAATTCCGGTAATAAGTGCTTTTTTTGCCATATATTATTCCTTTCTTTTTGAATCTTTGATCCAATATTGAAGTGACTCACAGTTCTGATTTAACTATGTTTTGACGTGAAAAGAATAAACAATTTCTTCTCACTGTAGGCATTATATAACTAATATTAGTGTTTGCGTAGTCACTAAGTTGACCAAAAATAGCATTATATTGACCTTGCTTTTTAGCGCCTTTATAATATTTTTAAGACAATCAAAAGCTGTTATGTATCAAAACTATCCTCTGAAAAGGGAAGGAATATGGAAAACTATTTATTCCACGGCAATCTTGTTGCTTCAAACAGAATACTTTATACTCCGTCCCAATTTGCAAAGTCATCCCTGATCCACCTTCAGGAAGTTGGCTCTCTTCAGGCCACAAGACAGCACACCAGTAGCCGTCAGGGACTTGGTTCATACCTCTTTTTCCTGATCGAATCAGGTCAGGGAACTCTCAACTATGATGGTACATCATATGAGCTTAGCGAAGGGGACTGTGTATTCATTGACTGTAGAAAGCCTTACTCCCATACGACTTCCAAAAAACTCTGGAAGCTTGACTGGGTGCACTTCCACGGCACCAATATGGAGAACATATATCTCAAGTATTTAGAGCGTGGAGGGCAGCCGGTTTTCCGTGCAGACAGTCCTAAGCACTATCTTGACATTATTGATGGTATATATGGCATAGCTTCTTCCGATGATTACTTAAGGGACATGAAGATTTATGAACAGCTAACAAGACTCCTCACACTCCTGATGGAGGAAAGCTGGCACCCTGAGAATATTCCGGAAAATACTGCAGGCAAAAAGAAAAGCCTCCAGGAAATAAAAGCTTACCTGGAGACTACTTATACTGAAAAAATCACACTTGATGACCTCGCATCAAGGTTTTATATAAACAAATATTACTTAACAAGAATCTTCAAAGAACAATACGGCTCAACCATTACAAACTATATACTTGAGCTAAGAATTACAAGAGCCAAGCAGCTCTTGCGCTTCTCTGAAATGCCAATCGAGGAGGTCGGCAATGCTGTCGGCATAAACGACGCAAATTACTTCGCCCGCATATTTAGAAAGATTGAAGGTACAACACCTCATAACTATAGAAAGCTATGGTCTCAGCTATAATCCGACAGTCTGGCCAATGATAAAGACATCTATCATTAACAAACTTGTGCGCTTGTCTTCGGCTCGCTCACTCCGAGCGAAGGAATCCATCATCTATTTCCTCGCCCATAAGTGTAACCTTTGCCTTCGTAGGCGCTGATGGAAACGGCTCATACCCCGTCTGATCGCCGTTTACCGGGTAGTAAAACGTCTTTCCATCTATCTCGTAAGACTCAAGCTCATAGGATGAATAGTCCTGCTGAACCAGAAGGTATTTTGCCTGAAATCTTGGCACTTCATACATTACAAGTCTTAGTGATTTATAGCCTATGAACAGGACTACAAACGCCATAATAACCGGTATAAGCCTTTTTTCCGCTCCTCTTCTATAGAACAAAAGTGTCACCAGTTTGCCAACCATAAGGACTGCAGGAAGCCATATATAAAGCGCTCCGTACCTTACAAGTGGGGATGATGTGATAAAAAAGGCAAGGGCTACATAGCAGATTAGGTCGATAAATGCAAAGTCTTTGAAGGACACCGTTCTGTGTCTTGCCATCATGACGACCTTGCCAGCACCTTTCATTGATGATGAATCATTTCTTCGCTGCAGGACGAAATATACTAAAGCGAATAATAACAGCCCAATTAGAAATACTACGTCGGCTATAAGCATAGCCTTATTGAATGCTGAGAGGCTCCTGAACCAGTCAGGGAACCATTTGGTAATGCTTATGTTATAAAGCGCAGCATCAGTATATCCTCTGCCATATACGGCTATCTCATGTGCGTCATACTGGGCTGTCCCTTTAGGAATCTTCCATGCAAATGAGAACAGGTCAATAAATGTAACAGGATATACGAGCCATCCTGATATCATCATATTTCTGATAAAAAACGGTATCGCTACAAACAATCCCAGTCCTATAAAATACCAGATCGCCTTGGGCCTGCTTATAAGTCTGGCATGCATTATCTTCCAGACAGGCTTTATAGCAAGCAGTAAAAGGGGGGCTGCAGACAGCTTTAATGTAACTGCATATACCACAAGTATACAGAGCATTGCATAGGGATAGAATCTCTTTTCCCTGTCTCTGTCAAGATCCAGCCAGGATATAAGAATATAAAGGACCATGCACATGACAAAA
Organism: uncultured Butyrivibrio sp.; assembly: GCA_947168935.1. GTDB lineage: Bacteria > Bacillota > Clostridia > Lachnospirales > Lachnospiraceae > Butyrivibrio. Next base: position 21,893 of record CAMVNV010000001.1, read on the forward strand.
TAATCTGATGCAGGCGATACGATCTCATCGAGTATGGTAAAGATATAATATATTGCAATAAGTCTTACAGCATCCGGAACGGTAAAGTATCCGCGTCTTCCTATCTGAATAATATCAACACACTTCCAGGAAAGAAGAAGGACAAAATATCCGGCCATTGAGTGAAGCGATTGCCCACCTGCCCACGAGAAGCTGTAAAGCGCACAAAGCGGATATACTGCGCTGTTATATGCAAGCCTCTGATTGAAATTGCCAAGGCCTTTAACTGCACCGTATAGCTCATTCCAGTGTATCGCCTGAGCGTGGTATAAGCCTGTGTCATAATGCTCTAATCCATGGGATGTGAAGTAGGCTATGATAAAAAATATCACTACATAGGTTATGACAAGCTTAGTACTGATATGCCTTCCAATGCCATATGACAATATCTTGTAGAACATGTCACGAAGGGCATATGCACATACCCCAAGGGTTGCAACAAATAAGATGATATTGGCAACAAGTCCTATTCCACCCCATATGCTCACAAACTGAGCATAGACAGATACAAGGACAAGACCCGTTATTAGATAGTTCTCACGAAATTGCACTTCATAGGGTGCTGTACGCAAAGCGGCATTCCTTCTCTGCGGCACAGAATGCTGCAGAAAAGAAATGCCGGTCATTAAATAGTGAAAACCATATCCTGCAAAATAAGTTGTAAAAATCACATATAGCCAATTAATAGCAGTGATCAACATCTGTTTTTCACTCTCCCGTTTTAACCTACAATTCCCTGGAATATGCATCCAACGATGACACCAAGTATAGCTCCCATGATTACCTGAAGCGGTGTATGTCCTACAAAGACTTTGAGCTTCTCGTCATCCGGAATATCCTTGCCCATCTCTTCAAAAAGCTCTGCAAGGTTCTTGATAACAACTGCCTGTTTACCAGTCTCACGTCTTACGCCCATAGCATCATGCATTGTAATAAGGGCCAGGATTCCGGCAAGAGCAAATTCAAAACCGGATACACCGTATGTAAAACCTACGATGGTAACAAGGCTCATTACAGTAGCTGAATGTGAGCTTGGCATTCCGCCATCTCCAAGGAGTCTTTCCTTGTTAAACTCTTTATATGTGGCCATATAGATAAGAGTTTTTAAAATCTGTGCAGTAAACCAGGCGGTTACAGGGCACATTATTATAACATTATTGAAAAGGTCATTAAAAAAATCCAACATAATAATCTTTCTATTTTCAAATCTGGTATTGGTACATCAGTATCATCAGATAGACTTAATGTACTCAGCGATCGCATCATGCCAGTCAGCAAACATGAAATCGCTTGTGAGCTTGAACATATAATTTTCAAGTATTGAATAAGCTGGTCTTGGAGCGCTTGCAGGGTTCATCTCCATGTACTTCTTAGTAGATACGTGGTTAACCTTAGTTGTCTTACCCGCAAGACGGAATATCTCGTCAGTAAAATCAGCCCAGCTGCATGACCCTTCACAGGTTCCATGGAAAAGTCCATAGTTATCTGTAGGAAGAAGGTAATGAATAGCTTTAGCAAGCTCTACAGTACTTGTAGGGCTTCCAACCTGGTCATCAACTACTGATACTTCATCATGATTTTCTGAGAGCCTGAGCATTGTCTTAACAAAGTTCTTGCCATCGCCGTAAAGCCATGCTGTTCTTATTGTGAAGAAATGTTCTGCAAACTGCTCTACAAATTTCTCACCTGCAAGTTTTGTTGTTCCATATGCACTAACAGGGCCTACCTGATCAAACTCTGTATAAGGCTTTGTTCCATTTCCTGCAAAGACATAGTCTGTAGAAATATGAACCAACTTTGCTCCTGTCTCTGTTGCAGCTATAGCAAGGTTTCTGGGTCCTATAGCATTGATCTTATAAGACAGATCCCAATCCTTCTCCTGTGCATCTACAGCTGTATATGCTGCGCAGTTAATGATAGCATAAGGCTTAACCTCTCTTGCAAGAGCAAGTACACTATCTACATTAGTGATATCAAGACTGCGGATTCCTTCGCCATCACAAACATCTGTATTGATAAGTTCAAACTCATTACCAATCTCTTTATTGACCTGTCTTCCAAGCTGTCCATTACATCCTGTAACAATTATCTTTTTCATTGAAAAAAACCTTCCTGCTTATTATATTTCTCCAAGTCCGTCTTCTACTGCCTGAACCATGCCCGCAAGTGCTTCTTCTTCGTCAATTCCCTGACATGTAAATTCAAGTTCATCTCCGCACTTAACACCTGCACCAAGAACGCTTAATACGCTTTTCGCATTAGCTGTATTCTCTCTTACCTGAAAAGTGATCAGCGATTTATATCTCATAGCCACTTTGCAAAGAATACCCGCTGGACGCAAGTGAAGTCCGGTAGGATTCTTAATGACTACCTTCTGACTTACCATAAAACCCAAAAACCTCCATTACTACTCATCATCTTCTGTTTTTTCTTCTTCAGGAGCAGTTGCTGTGATCGATACTCGAACTGTTCCTTCTATCTCAACACCTTCAGGAGGTGTGAAGCTTACTGTAACTGTATACGTACCTGACTCAAGACTCTCACCTTCTTCAAGCTGAGATGTAAGCTGACTCAAGTCGATTGTCGCATTAAGATCTGCAGCAGATACCTCTTTAATAGTATCGTTAAGACCTGCTATATCAACTGTAAAGCTGGAATCATCTGATCCGTTACCAAGAACTATCTTGTAATTCTCCGGAACATTATCGTAGGTCACACTACCTGCATCGATAGTTATGGTCCTGTTAGCCTGCGGTATGATGTCAACTACTACAGTACAGATTCCATTAAAATCAGCATCTCCAAGTGATATTCCACTAGGCAGATAATCTGCAATATTAACTGTTGTCTGAAGATCTGATGTAAGTCCTGTTACATCAAGAGGATCTGATACATTAATGCTTGTAACATCTGCAAGAACCGAAGACTTACCTGCTATAACAACCGTATCCGGTGTGCTGGCTATATCACCTGATAGCATAAATCCATCAGCCGGTTCTCCTGTCGTATGATAATTGATAGGTACAGTCTTGACAGCAAGAATAGTTACATTAACCCTTACAGCTGTAATGTTCATGGAGATAGAAGAATCTGTTACAACACTGCCATTCTCATCATACAGCTTGATAGAAACATCTGTTCCGATGTTGGAAGTAAAGCCTGTAACATCTACATCAACTGATGCTCTGTCTATCCTGTCTATTACTGACTGAGGTCCGCTTATTCTAACCTGGTTCTGATCGGTAGAAACGGAACTAACTATATATCCATCACTTACGGTTCCTGAAGTTGTAGCTCCAAGTGCAAGCGTGCTTGTAGCAAGGTTTTCAATTGAAAGTGCAACTTCCGTACTGCTGGGAATAACTGAATCTATCTTTCCGGAATCCTTGGTAATAGTGATCTCGATCGGGACAGTACTACCGTCTGTCATTTTCTCGAAATCTGCTATTGCAACTATATTATCCTTGGAAAAGCTTTCTATTACAGATCTGGGTGCTCTTACGGTAACGGAACTGATAATGTCGGTATTATCAAGTACCTCATACACTTCCCCCGCATCAGAGATAATGCTTGTGTTTCTGAATGTTACCGGAATATTCGTAAATCTCTCTGTCGAAACCGGATCGTTAATATTGGTAACAAGGAACCACATAACTGCTGCAAAGAGAACTGATGCTATCTTAAGTCCCCAGTTAGAGTAAAGTCCTCGTAAGAATTTCATTCTGCCTTGACCCTCCCTCTGAAAACAGGTCTGTGTTTATGTTCCTCTTCAGTCTTATTCTGAATCTGTCTAAGTCTTTCTTTAAGGCTCTCAGAATCAAGGGATCTGTCGAGAACTCCGCCATATGCTACTGATATCTTACCTGTTTCCTCAGAAACGATAATGGTGAGTGAATCAGTAACTTCAGATACACCAACACCGGCTCTGTGTCTGGTTCCAAGCTCTTTACCAATGTTCATGTTGTCTGAAAGTGGAAGATAACATGTAGCAGCAGTAATACGATTGCCTCTGACGATAACTGCTCCATCATGAAGCGGTGTATTATGCTCAAAAATATTGATAAGAAGCTGACTTGTAACTATAGCGTCAACTTCAATTCCTGTCTGTTCATATTCTGCCAGTGAATGTTCCTGCTCTATAACGATGAGCGCACCTGTTCTTACTTTAGCCATTTCAACACAGGCTCTTGCTATCTCATCTATTGTGCGGTCAGAAAATCTTCCTTCGCCACTGCTTATATCAAACGGGAAAATACCAGAAAGAAAGTTTTTACGTCCCAGCTGTTCAAGTGCTCTTCTTAGCTCTGGCTGAAGAACTACTACAACCGCTATTACAGCTATACTAAGAACATTCTGTACTATCCACAGAATCGTGTTCATGTTGAACAGGGCCGCAATAATGATGAAAACGACAATGACAACAATACCTTTCATCAAAGACCATATTCTGGTATTACGCATCCATACCAACATATGGTAAACGAGAAAGGCAATGATCAGGATTTCAACAATATCCGTCCCTTTTATATCGGGCATATGAAAGTTGGTAAAATTAGTGTCAAGTAATGACTGAAGCGTCTCCATTCTTAACCTCAAGAATTATTCGGATCTGTTACTCCTCTGATTACCAGTTCCTGTACTATTTCGTGTCTGACGGCCTGCTGTCACATTATTATTAACTGCTCTGCTTCTGGACTGCTGTGAACGTGCATAAGCACTACCTGCGCTGCGAGTACGCTGCATATGAGATGCTGCGTTTCCTGCTGCTGAACTTCTTGGAGACTGACCACTTGGTCTTGAAGGAGTCTGAGAAGCTCGCTCGGTTCTTTCTTCACTGCGAGGCGCTGTAGCTCTGTTGATCTGCTTAACCTTACGATCCGGTGTTGCTACAGATACCTTAGGAATAGCCTTTACATAATAGTAATAATCGTCATCTTCAAACTGAACATTTTCGATTCGCTTGTAATCAAGATTAAATGCAAAGAATTCAAGCACCTTCATGAGAAGTCCTGCAAATACAGAACCAAGGATCACACCTATAACAGAAAAACCTGCGTTACTAACAACATTGGCTACAAGAATGCCTATCATAAGTGTTATTGTGCCGGCAACAATGGCAACATCCCATGAATGCTTGATAGAAAGTCGTCTGAGTATATATACGATGATCGTTGTTATAGCAAATACTGCGATAACAGAGATCATCACTTTGCTTGCAAATACACCGTCAACTATAGACTGAACTCTGGAGATCACTGCTGCAGAAGTATCACTATCAGCTGAACCGGAAATAAAAATGCTTGTATTATCAGCAATATAGTTTAGGTAATAATAAACAACAACACCAAACGCAACAGACACTACAGTGTGGGCCGATCCAAGAAGGCCGACTGCAAGTGGCATCACATATGGTATACGAAGATAGAAACAAAGTGCTGTGAGAATAAGCACTGTAGAATCATTTGGTGAAAAACGATAATACAAAAGGTACATTATAAGGAAAACAGCAAGTGCAATAACAGCTGTCTCCATTGACAAAGCCCACAAGTGAGCCATAATAAACAATCCTGAAAGTATTACAATGAAAGTCTGTGGCAGAATAGCACACAGAAGTGAACACATGAGTACAATAAGCGGACTTGTAAGGGCTTCCTGACATCCGATCTTTGAATTGATAACATTAAGAGTGATCAGTGTGAGGAAAAACTTCCATACAAGCGTTATATAAAATTCAAATTTGACATAGTAAGACTTAAGTATCTGTTTAAGTTCCAGTAAGGTAGCCATAATATCTTTTATTCCTTTTCATACATTTTTCTCAGTCTTCTGAGATTATTGTAGTGTTTCTTCATTCTTTTGCGCATTTTAGAATAACGTCTGGAAAAAAAGATGTATGATACCATACAATATCCAATCAGCCAGATCAGATAATAAGTTAAAACTTTCTGTCCAAACGCCACCAGATCAATACTGTACATATCTTCGAGAATTGACTCAAAAGCGGACACAGCGTATACCGCGAACAGTATCACAAACGAAACTGTGGCACTGATCGCGGATTTAACTATTTCAAGGCCAATGTAATCACTTCTGAAGTAACCGTTTATTCTGTTGTCGTTTGAACCTTCACGCGCCGTAAAAGCAGCCATCCTAGTCATTAGAATGACTTTTTCTTCCTGAACCATATAAATATAACCCTCGGCCTATTCAGGCCCTCCTACGCATCATGGACGCAGGAAGCGCATACCTCCCTTATCATCCTTCTTCGCAGGCATCTGAATCTTTGGTGCTTCCTTATGGAATGCATCAGTCAGGTTATTAGCCATCTTGTTCTTACAATTCTGACACAGACGACCTGTCTGAACCGGAGCACCACAATTTTCGCATTGCAACTGAATAGGTGAATCCTTAGAGAACATGAGTCTTTCTTCACGGATCCACTCTTTAATCTGATTAAGTTTTACATCATTTTCTTCTGCAATCTGTTTTAAAGATGCAGTCGGATTATCCTGAACGTATTTTTTTACCTTCTGGAAATCATCCTCCAGGGCCTTTTTGCAAACATCACAAATTGGTGGTCCTGCCACATAATTGAACATCTTACCACATCTTGAACAGTTACGTAAATTCATAAGCAGCCTCCTTGTTGAATGCTTAACCTACGGTTGGTGTTCACTGTCGCTGTCCGATTATGCCGTCTGTCCTATTGCAAGAGACAGTACATAAATAGACGATGCCGGGCCTTTTTTAAGTTGCCAGGTCATATGGTCAACTGTTGATCCCGTCGTATAGATATCGTCAATTATTATGAGATTCTTTAATTTTACATCATTTTGTTTTATATTAAAAGCTTTTTTCAAATTGACGTGGCGCTCACTTGCTGATAATTGCTTCATTGGCGTTGTATCAAGCACTCTTTCTATGATATCGCATCTGACAGGTATATCCATTCTTCTTCCGATGGCTCTGGCAAGAACTTCGGCCTGATTATAGCCTCTTTTATTCTTTTTGCCCTTGTACATCGGAACAGGAATCAGTGCGTCAGGCTTTAAAGCTCTTATCTTAGCTCCAAGATGTTTTTCAATTTCCATAGCATAAAAGTCAGCATACTCCTGCCTTCCTTCATACTTGAACCTGTAAATTGATCCGGATACAGTCCTGTAATTATATAGTGACATTCCATAGTCAAATACGTGGCCACCCTTAAGACAGTCTCTGCAATACTCAGCATGACCATATAATAAAGGCTTCCCGCATTTTAGGCAGGTTTCATAGCTATCAGCATATTCTGCTCTCAGGCTACACTTTTCATGCACCATACTTCCATAAGGCACCACCCCATCACAGAATGGACAATGTCTTGGGAAAAGAATTGTCACAGCTTTGTCATATAATTCATATGCTCTTTTTTTACTTATCATCATATGACATGATCTCCTCTATCTGATCTTTGAGACCAGTATAGCGGGATAGCTGATCTTCGTTTTCTACCATCTCTCTGATGGCATCCTTGCTGCCAAGGATCATTACACACTTACGTGCTCTTGTGACGGCAGTATATAAAAGGTTTCTGTTAGTAAGCATCCTCGGGCCTCCAAGAAGAGGCATAACGATAGCAGGATACTCTGATCCTTGTGATTTATGAATAGTTACGGCATAGGCAAGTTCCAGCTCATCAAGATTACTGAAGGAATAGGTGACTCTTCTTTTTTCATCAAACTCTACCACCAGTGTTGATGTTGCAGTCGTGATGCTGACGATGCGTCCCATGTCTCCATTAAATATTCCTGTTCCGCCATCAATCGGGATGTTGTATTTACCTATGATCTCCCACTCAGCCTGGTAGTTGTTATGGATCTGCATGACCTTATCGCCAACTCTGAGAAGTCTGTCGCCATGCATGTATTCTGCTTTGGACGGGTCAGCCGGATTAAGATACTGCTGCAATATTTTATTTAACGTCTCGCATCCAAGTGCGCCTTTTTTCATAGGGGTAAGTACCTGTATGTCGAAGGGATCTGCATCAACATAGCCAGGGAGCTTATCTCTTATGAGCATAATCATGTGCTTATATATTATGTTGTAATCATTTCTTTCAAGGAAAAAGAAATCTTTGCTCTTATTGGAAAGTCCCGGCATCTGTCCCTGATTGATGTAGTGGGCGTTCATGACAATGTCACTTTCCTTGGCCTGTCTGAAGATATGATTAAGAACTACTGTTGCAAACTTTCCACAGAAAATAAGATCATGAAGGATCTGTCCAGGACCTACGCTTGGAAGCTGGCTTGCATCACCTACAAATATAAGGTGCATTCCAGGTATTACAGCTTTAAGAAGCGCATGGAAAAGATGTATATCTACCATGGACATCTCATCTATGATTATTACATCTGCTTCCAGTGGATTATCCTGATCGCGGTTAAAGCGGGCTGTCTGCTTAACTGCATTATCATCAGATACTCCTCCTGCTATCTCAAGAAGTCTGTGGATGGTCCTTGCTTCATATCCCGTTGCTTCAGTCATACGCTTTGCCGCTCTTCCAGTAGGAGCTGCAAGCTGGATATCAAGTCCCTCTTCTTCAAAATAACTGATTATTGTATTTATAGTTGTAGTCTTACCTGTACCAGGACCTCCTGTCAGGATCAGGATTCCATTAGAAGCACTCTTTAAAATTGCTTCTCTTTGGAGATCGTCAAGCTCGATATTCTTTTTCTTCTCAATATAATGAATTCTTTCAAGCTGAGCTTTTCTGGTTCCGGAATTTTCATCTACATCAAGATGGATATTAAGGTCATAGAGTCTTTGAGCGCAGGCTCTTTCTTCTCCAAATAGCTGTGAACTGTATACTCTGTCCTCATCTCTGATGACTATCCTTCTGTCTATAGCAAGATAATCTATCTGATTTAGGATAAGGTCTTCATCGACTCTTAATAGCGATGCAGTTCTTTTTAGAAGGATGTTCTTAGGAAGATAAGTATTACCTTCCTGGGCTCCTTCCTGAAGCATATAGAGTATTCCACTTCTAATACGGAAATCAGAATCAACGCTGAATCCTATTCTTCCTGCAATCTCGTCTGCAGTCTTAAATCCTATACCGCCTATATCTTCTGCAAGCTTATAGGGATTTTGCTGCATGACTGTATATACACTGCCGCCGTAAGTGTTATAAATCTTTACAGCCATAGTGTCTGATATTCCATACCTTTGAAGGAATATCATTATATCTCTTGCTTCACGCTTTTCGCTCATCTGAGTTGCTATCTCAATGGCTTTTCTTTCGCTTATGCCCTTGATCTCAGCAAGACGCTCAGGTTCCATTTCTATTATACGAAACGTGTCTTCTCCGAATTTTTTGATGATGCGTGCAGCGAGTGCTGCTCCGACTCCCTTTATAGCGCCACTTGCAAGGTATCGCTCCATTGCCTGAGCGTCCTCGGGTTCAACGATGGTATATTTAGATACTCTGATCTGGTCACCGTACATGGGATGCTGAACAAGCTCTCCCTCGATCTCAAGAGTATCTCCAACATCAGCATCACGAAATGTACCGACACAGGTAATCTCGTCCCCATCAGATATTACGGTTGCTACGCCATATCCATTCTCTTCATTTTTATAGACAAAATGCTCTATATAACCCTTAATCTTTTCCATACGTCATATTATGCCCCGAAAAATACCCTGCCGCAAGCGGCAGGGTATGGATTCGATTCTATAATATCCTCCCCTTAAAATTTCTAATTCATTTCTTGGATATCTCCAAGAATTCTCCCCAATACAGTATCTGTATGTCAGACTTCTCCAACATTTGGAATGTCAGATTCTTTATCTCCATCAGCTGTTTCAGCTTTGTTTTCCGAAGCCTCTTTTTCCAAAGCTGCCTGCTGAAGTGATGACATAGTTGATAGAACCTGCGCCTGTGATGCATCAGCCGGAATGTCATGAGAAGCTTCGTCGCCTATTCCATAAGTTCTCTTCATATTCTCATAGAGCATCTGAGCAAGGCCGTTACTCTGGTTATCTGCTGCCGTTGATGCTATATCCTGAATTGTCAGATCCTTAAAATAATCAACAAGACTGTTAGATGATGTCATGGAAAGTGCATCACTCATCTGACTGTCATCTGTTTTGAAAGCATCAACAGTCTTGCTCATCTCCTTAAACACCTGCTCAAGGAAATATGCTTCGAACTGTTTGCAGGCATCCATAAGCTCTTTTTCCGTTTCGGAAGTCGGAGCCTTCTCTACAGCTTTTTGAACTTCATTGGAATACTGCGTTTTAGCTGCGTAGTCTGTATATGCTGCTGAACTAATTCCACTTAAATTACTAAAATCCGGCATATCATCATCCTCTTTTTTTATTCAAACTCCTAAGGTCAGCGTTTCAGCTGGTTAGCTGTCTGCATCATCTGGTCTGTTGTTGTGATGGCTGTAGAATTCATTTCATATGCGCGCTGAGCTACGATAAGGTTAACCATCTCGGTAGCAACGTTAACATTAGAACCTTCCAGGTAACCCTGTCTGATGATACTTCTCTCAACTCCATCAGTTTCAACTTCATTCATAGCTGGTCCACTTGCTGCAGTAACTTTCCAGGTTGTACTTCCAACTCTTTCAAGACCGCCCGGGTTCTGGAACTGCCACAAGCCAATAGTAAATCCAACTTCTCTTGGAACTCCTTCGTCATCAGGATAATAAATAGTACCATCAGATCCTACAGAGATCCTGTTGGAGATATATCCTCCATCAAGTCTTATCTCTTCGCCTTCTGTACTTAAGATCGGGTTACCGTCTGATGTTGTAAGCACAAGCTCTGTTCCTTCATCATTACCAATAGCCCAGATGAAATCACCGTTTCTTGTATATACTGGATTGCCATCTGCATCATGATATGAGAAGAATCCATCGCCGCTAATAGCGAAGGCTGATGAGCTCGGATTATCAAGGAGTGATCCTTGTGAAAAGAGCTGCGTGAGCGCCGCTGTTCTTACACCAAGACCCACCTGTGAAGTTGTAGGCTTGGGGCTTCCGTTGGCCGTTGTTGTAACAGAATTAAGATCCTGATAAAGAAGGGACTTAAACTCCGCCTGCTGAGCTTTAAATCCTGTTGTATTAACGTTCGCAAGGTTATTTGCGATCGTATCTACATTTGTCTGCTGAGCATTCATACCTGTTGCGGCTGACCATAAGCTGCGTACCATAATTACCTCTTTTCTGTACATTGAAGTACATACATGTACTTCTAAACATGTACTAATTACTTCCTGTAATTCCGAAAAAGTTTATCGGAATATTCCCTTTGTGCCCTCTAACTACTACTTATCCTTAAGACCTATAAGCAGGTCCGCCGTCCACGTTACAATCTGCCAAGTTCAGAAGTTGCTGTCTTAAGTGTTTCATTTGCTGTCTGTATCATTGTCGATGCTGCTTCATAATGTCTTTGTATATTTATTATCGACACCATCTCGTCAACAACTGAGACATTAGACTGTTCCAAAAATCCTGCATTTATGGTTCCGGTTCCATTTATAACAACTGCCTCATCTGTTGGTTCATAAAGATTCTCACCATATTTGGCAAGTGCGTCATAATCCTCAAAATCAAAAAGTCCTATAGTAGCAACTACTTCGCTTGTTTCTTCTTCACCCTCTCCGGTGAATTCAAGAACTTGCCCCTTGACATTAACAGCATGTTTTTTAGTTGTATCTACAACTATATGCTGTCCTTCTGCATCAAGAACAAAATCTCCATCATGTGTAACAAGCTCTCCATTAGCTGTAAGGGTAAAATTACCGTCACGTGTGTACATGACAGTCTGTTGCCCTGCCAGATGCCCTGCTACATTATTGTGTGCACTGGTGTAATCAATGGCGAAAAAGCCTTTTCCAGAAATTGCAAGATCCCATGTATTGCCTGTGGACTTCATAGGTCCTTCAGACCAATCTGTATAATCCTCTCCGGTTTTGACGCCGGGGACGATACGACCAAGTCTTCTGGGATAAAGACCTGGTTCGGATGTATCTTTTATCTTGAGGGCCAGCTGTGATCTGAATGTTTGCTGGGAAGAACCCTCTTTCTTGTATCCGTTAGTATTGGCGTTAGCCAGGTTGTTGGTTGCTACGTCCATGCGATGTTGTTCATTGATCATCGCGGACCATGCTGTGTATAGTCCTTTAACCATAAAAAACCACTCGCCTCCTTGCGTTTGTACCTGTGTACATAAAACGCATGACACATCCAGAAGGAGGCCGTGGTTTTAGCTTGAGCTGATCTAAAGATCAGTAATCCTTAGATCAGATTAGTTTCCTGAACCGCTGAGGAACTCAACATATTTACCGGTTCCGATAGCAACAGCTGTCATCGGATCCTCGGCTGTCATGGTGTTGATGCCTGTCTTAGCTGCGATGAGATCTTCAAGACCTCTAAGAAGTGATCCACCACCTGTAAGAACGATACCACGATCTGCGATATCGGCTGCAAGTTCCGGAGGAGTCTTCTCAAGTACACCATGGATAGCTTCTACTATCTGTGTTGTAGGCTCTCTCAATGCCTCTTCTGTTTCTTCTGAACTGATCTTGACTGTCTTAGGAAGACCTGTAACAAGATTTCGTCCACGCACATCCATATAATCTGCTTCAGGACGTGGGTATGCACTTCCTACGCGGATTTTGATATCTTCTGCAGTTCTTTCACCGATCAGAAGATTGTGCTTCTTTCTCATATAGCGGACGATAGCTTCATCAAAGTCATCGCCTGCGATCTTAACTGATGTTGATACAACTGTTCCACCAAGTGAAATAACAGCGATATCTGTTGTACCACCACCTATATCTACGATCATGTTGCCGCAAGGCTTAATGATATCGATACCAGCACCAATAGCTGCTGCGATAGGCTCCTCGATGATACGAACGTCTCTGGCACCTGCCATACGTGTTGCATCTTCTACGGCCTTACGCTCAACTTCAGTAACACCTGAAGGAACGCATACAGCGATAAGAGGTTTACGATAAATTCTGCGTCCGAGAGCCTTTGTGATGAAATGCTTCATCATCTGCTCTGTGATCTGGTAATCACTGATAACGCCCTGACGAAGAGGACGAACAGCTACGATGTTACCAGGTGTACGTCCAAGCATCTGACGTGCATCCTCACCAAAAGTAAGGATCTGGTCTGTGTCTCTGTCGTATGCTACAACTGAGGGCTCCTTAAGTACGACGCCCTTTCCTCTTATATAAACAAGAATACTTGCTGTTCCTAAATCAATTCCGATATCTGTATACTGCATGGATAAGTCCTTTCAATTTGTTGTAAGTCTGTTATTGTTATCGCCTGAGCGAGTGGTCTTCTTTGTATACTATAAAGCGTATAATTCACAAAGTATTATAAACTAACAGACTTAATTTGAAAACAGGCTAATTGAAAAAAATTATAGCGGCAGCACAGAGAAACTTATTACAAATCCTTCTAAGTTCCGTTTTATCTGTACTCCCGCATCCATGCGCACTTTCCGATATACAGTTTCTATTCGTCTTATATATCGGAATATGTGCGCCATTTATTTACCCTGGTGTATTTTTGTACCAGATCGCTCTTTTCCCAGATCTATTTTGAAAAAAAAATTATTTGAGCATTCTTTCTATGTAGTGGCCTGTATAAGATTCCTTGACCTTGGCAACCTGTTCAGGTGTACCCTTGGCTACTACTGTTCCGCCCTTGGCGCCGCCCTCAGGTCCAAGATCTATTATGTAGTCGGCTGTCTTAATAACATCAAGGTTGTGCTCAATTACTACTACGGAATTGCCCTGGGCTACAAGCTTTTGAAGTATATCCACAAGCTTAGCTACATCTGCAAAGTGAAGACCTGTTGTAGGCTCATCAAGGATGTAGATTGTTTTACCTGTACTTGTTCTTGAAAGTTCTGTAGCAAGCTTGATACGCTGCGCTTCACCGCCTGAAAGCTCTGTTGAAGGCTGTCCAAGCTTCACATATCCAAGACCTACATCATAAAGAGTCTGGATCTTTTTGTGGATCTTAGGAACATTCTTAAAGAACTCAAGTGCTTCTTCCACAGTCATATCAAGAACGTCATATATATTTTTGCCCTTATATTTTACTTCCAGAGTCTCTCTGTTATAGCGCTTACCGCCGCAGACTTCGCAAGGTACATATACATCAGGCAAAAAGTGCATTTCAATCTTAACGATACCATCACCTGAGCATGCTTCGCATCGACCGCCCTTTACATTAAAGGAAAATCTGCCCTTGGCATAACCCTTGGCTTTGGCATCAGGTGTTCCTGCAAAAAGATCTCTGATAAGATCAAACACTCCTGTGTAGGTTGCAGGATTGGAACGTGGTGTACGTCCAATAGGTGACTGATCTATGTCTATTACCTTATCAAGCTGCTCTATGCCTTCAATTTCCCTGTGATCTCCAGGTATGCATCTTGCTCTGTTAAGGCTCTTTGCAAGGTGCTTGTACATTATCTCATTTACAAGAGAACTCTTTCCTGAGCCTGAAACACCTGTAACTACTGCTAGTACCCCAAGAGGGAATCTTACATCTATATCTTTGAGGTTATGCTCTCTTGCCCCCTTAACAGTCAGCCAGCCTGTAGGCTTTCTGCGCTGTGAAGGAACCGGAATAGTCTTTTTCCCGGATAGATACTGACCTGTGATAGAGTCAGGATTAGCCATTATATCTTCTGCTGTACCAGTTGCAACGATAGTACCACCATGAGCACCAGCTCCGGGACCTACGTCTACTATATAGTCAGCTACTCTCATAGTATCTTCATCGTGCTCTACAACAATAAGAGTATTGCCCAGATCACGAAGATTCTTGAGAGTGTTAAGAAGCTTATCATTGTCTCTTTGGTGAAGTCCTATACTAGGCTCATCAAGGATATAGCAAACTCCGCAAAGGCCTGATCCAATCTGCGTTGCAAGTCTTATACGCTGAGCTTCACCACCAGAAAGTGTTCCTGTTGCTCTTGAAAGTGAAAGGTATTCAAGACCTACGTCCACAAGGAATCCTACCCTTGCCCTTATCTCTTTTAACAGCTGAGCTCCTATAAGTTCCTGCTGCTTGGAAAGTGTAAGGTTCTGCAGATACTTGTGAAGTTCCTCAATTGAGATTGATGTGATCTCATAAATATTCCTGCCATCAACAGTAACTGCAAGGGATTCGGGACGGAGCCTCTGGCCATTGCAGGCTGTACATGGAGTAAAAGTCATGTACTCTTCATATTCTGCTTTAGCAGTCTCTGATGCTGTCTCCCTGTAGCGCTGCTCGACATTCTTGATAAGGCCGTCGAACATGATAGGATATGTACCCTCACCGCGCTGACCCTTGTAATGCACATTTACAGTCTTATCTGCACCGTAAATCAGAACATCATGGATCTTCTTAGGATACTTTTCAAAAGGAGTATCAAGATCAAATCCATATGCCTTGGCAAGGGCCCTGAGTGTAGCGTTAGCAAAGCTTCCTTCCTTATTGCAGGACTGCCATCCCATAACCTGGATCGCTCCTTCGTTGATGGAAAGAGTCTTATCAGGAATCATCAGATCCTCGTCAAACTCCATCTTGTAGCCAAGGCCTGAACACTGAGGACATGCTCCGTAAGGATTGTTGAATGAAAAGCTTCTTGGCTCGATCTCAGGAATAGATATACCGCAATCAGGACATGCAAAATTCTGGGAGAAATTGATCTCTTTATCCCCGATAACATCTACAACAAGCAGACCTTCTGCAAGAGAAAGAGCTGTTTCAATAGAATCTGTTAGTCTTCCCCTGATGCTCTGCGGGTCCTCTTTAACAACAAGTCTGTCAACGATTATCTCTATGTTGTGCTTGATATTCTTATCAAGACTGATATCTTCTGAAAGGTCATACTGATTGCCATCGATCCTGATACGGACATAACCGCCCTTCTTGGCCCTTTCAATGACCTTCTCATGCATACCCTTTCTGCCTCTTACAACAGGAGAAAGAATCTGGATCTTGCTGCCAACAGGGAGTGCTAAGATCTGATCCGCCATCTCATCAACGCTCTGGCGTCTTATCTCTCTTCCGCAGCCAGGACAATGAGGAATACCAATCCTTGCATACAGGAGTCTGAAATAATCATAGATCTCAGTAACAGTACCTACTGTAGAACGAGGGTTTCTGTTAGTAGACTTCTGATCGATCGAAATTGTTGGTGAAAGACCCTCAATCTTCTCAACATCAGGCTTATCCATCTGTCCCAGGAACATACGTGCGTATGAAGAAAGAGACTCCATATACCTGCGCTGTCCCTCTGCAAAAATAGTATCAAAAGCAAGGGATGACTTACCGGATCCTGAAAGACCGGTAAATACAGTAAGAGTTCCCCTTGGGATATTTACATCCACACCTTTTAGGTTATGTTCGTTAGCATGACGGACTCTTATATAGTCATGAATATCAACAGGAAGCGGACGTCTGCCAGTTGTATTAACCTTAGTCATGTGCGCATTACTCTCAGGCGCAGTCTTTTCATTTATCTTTTTTGTTGCCATATCATTTTCCTTTATAATTTAAGTACAAGCTTCTTGCTTGTTTTGAATCTATTTAATATTTTTCGCAATCTAATTGTCTTTTGCGGGAATAGAACCATTTTATCATAGCATTTTAAATTCTAAAATACCTTTATCAAAATTTCAGAATTTATTCATGAAGTTCTCTTGTCAGCTCCTTGTATCCCGCTTAAAATCTAGCTTTTCTAGTATCACATACATCCAAAATCCAAGAAGATCTATAGTAACTTCACTTTGCCACAAGCTCACTGCTCTGCTAAAATAAATATGCTAACTCCACTATAAAATAAAACATAAATATAAACAATCGGTATAAATATATGGATAAATTTAAACTTGTAAGTACGTTTAAACCCACGGGCGACCAGCCTCAGGCAATTGAAAAACTCGTTAAAGGTTTCAAGGAAGGTAACCAGTTCGAGACTCTCCTTGGCGTAACAGGCTCTGGTAAGACCTTCACCATGGCCAACATTATCGCTGCTCTTAATAAGCCAACCCTCATCATCTCCCACAACAAGACCCTTGCAGGCCAGTTATATGGTGAGATGAAGGAGTTCTTCCCGGAGAACGCGGTTGAATATTTCGTATCTTACTATGACTATTACCAGCCTGAAGCCTATGTCCCTCAGACTGATACCTACATAGCCAAGGATTCGTCAATAAACGACGAGATCGATAAGCTTCGTCTTTCTGCAACGGCTTCACTTGCCGAGAGAAACGATGTAATCGTTGTAGCTTCAGTTTCATGCATATACGGTCTTGGTAGCCCTGATGAATTCAAAGGAATGTCCATATCCCTTCGCCCAGGCATGTCCAAGGACAGGGACGATGTTATCAAAGACCTTGTATCTATCCAGTATCAGCGTAACGACATGGATCTATCCCGTTGCAACTTCCGTGTACACGGCGACGTTGTTGAGGTATTCCCAGCTAATGCTGATGACTATCTTATAAGAATTGAATTCTTCGGAGATGAGATAGACAGAATATGTGAAGTTGAGCCACTTTCAGGCAAGGTCATTCATGAACTTGAACATGTTATGATCTTCCCTGCTTCTCACTATGTCGTTCCTCAGGAGAAGATTAACAAAGCCTGTGAAAATATAGAAAAAGAGCTTGAAGAACAGGTTCGTTTTTTCAAAGGTGAAGATAAGCTTATTGAAGCTCAGCGTATCGCCGAAAGAACCAACTTTGATGTTGAGATGATGCGTGAAACAGGCTTTTGCTCTGGAATTGAGAACTACTCAAGACACCTTAATTTCATGGCTGCCGGAGAGCCTCCTCTTACACTTATGGAATTCTTCCCTAGAGATTTCCTTATTATCGTAGACGAGTCTCACATGTCCATCCCTCAGATAGGTGCCATGTACCATGGTGACAGGAGCAGAAAAGAAACTCTTGTAAACTACGGTTTCAGACTTCCTTCTGCCCTTGATAACAGGCCTCTTAACTTTGAGGAATTTGAAACTCACATTGACCAGATGCTCTTTTGCTCTGCTACCCCAGGTAAATATGAGCAGGAGCATGAGCTTCTACGTGCAGAACAGGTAATAAGACCTACAGGTCTTCTTGATCCTGAGGTTGATGTACGACCTACAGAAGGTCAGATAGATGACCTTCTTGCAGAGATCAGAAAAGAGACTGCCAAAAAGAACAAAGTACTTGTCACCACTCTTACAAAGCGTATGGCAGAAGATCTTACTGAATACCTTGCAGAAAACGGTGTAAGAGTCAAGTATCTTCACTCTGATATAGACACCTTGGAAAGAGCTGAGATCATCAGAGACATGCGTCTTGATGTATTTGATGTACTAGTTGGAATCAACCTCCTTAGAGAAGGTCTTGATATACCTGAGATAACTCTTGTTGCAATCCTTGATGCTGACAAGGAAGGTTTCCTAAGATCAGAAACATCTCTTGTTCAGACCATAGGACGTGCTGCAAGAAACTCAGAAGGTCATGTTATCATGTACGCCGACAATATGACTGAATCAATGCAAAATGCCATTGACGAGACCAACAGACGCCGTGAGATACAGATGAAATATAATGAAGAACACGGAATCACACCTCAGACTATCAAGAAGGCAGTCCGCGATCTTATCGCCATCACTAAGGAGATTACCAAGGAAGAAGTCAAGTTTGAAAAGGATCCTGAATCCATGAGCAGAGACGAGCTTGAAAAGCTAATCGGCAAGGTTCAGAAAAAGATGAAAAAAGCTGCTGCAGAACTTGATTTCGAGACCGCAGCAACTCTTCGTGATCAGATGATCTCTCTCAAGACTCACCTCAACGAGATCACAGGCGGTAATTAAAATATAGTGTGATCAGGCATAATATTAATTAATTAAACACTATATGTATAAATTCAAATAAAAAAGCGCCATATCAGGGCATGTACCCTTGATATGACGCTTTATGTTTATAAATATTATCAGCCTATCTGTTCTATAACAAGCTCAAGAGCTTTATCAAGCTGATTATCTACGCCTTTTTCTGCAGCATCAACATCGTATTCTATCTCAACATCCGGATCGATACCAGTTCCATGAATATTGATACCATTAGGTGTGTAATACTTACTTACAGTAAGCTTAACTGCAGTTCCATCGCTAAAAGGAATGATCCTCTGAACGATTCCTTTTCCGTAGGTTGTAGTACCAACAAGGGTTCCTATTCCATAATCCTTGATCGCTCCTGCAAGGATCTCTGAAGCGCTGGCAGAATAGCCATTAACAAGTACTACCATAGGCAGATCGAATTCATTTTCACCATCGCAGTCATAATCAACTCTGTTGCCATTTTTATCAACTGTATAAACAATTGTTCCCTTTGGAAGAAGCTGATTAGCTATCTCACAAACTGTATCAAGGTTTCCTCCAGGATTGGATCTAAGGTCTATCACAAGGCCCTTCATTCCCTGCTCTTTAAGAGTCACAAGTGCATCTGTAAACTGGTCACTAGTTACTGTATCAAACTCTGTGATCTGGATGTATCCGATGTAGCCTTCCTTCATTTCATACTTAACAGTTGGTGTCTGAATCTGGCGTCTTTCAACTTCGATCTCAAGATAGTCAGATTCACCTTCTCTTACTACTGTCAAAAGAACTTTAGTGTGTTCCTCACCTTTAACATTACGTATGAACTCTTCAAGAGTCATTGATTCAGTGAGCTTGCCATCAACCTTATAGCAGATATCGCCATCCTTAAGTCCTGCTTCCTGGGCTGGTGATCCGTCCATAACTCCGGCAATAACAGGAAGTCCTGTTGTATCATCAGTACTTATATAAGCACCTATTCCATAGTATGTACCGGTAGTATCTTCCATGAGCGCAGTAAGCTCTTCCTCTGTGTAGTAAACAGAGTATACATCTCCGAGACTGTCGAGCATTCCCTCATACATACCATCTGCGAGAGTCTGAGTTGATATATTTTCAGAATCGATATAGTACTCATCAATAGTTTCTTCAAGAAGCTGAAGTTTAGCCATTGTTTCATCATTGACTACTGAATCATACTTATCAACACTAGATCCTTTATTATCTGAATCTTCTTTTCCACTCTTACTGTTATTATCGCTGGCCTGAGAAAACGAAATCTCATGTGTATACGAATCCTTATTAACAAGCGCTATACTTACGGAAAATACAACCGTGCTCAGGAAAACTCCTGCTAAAGCTCCAAGGAAAAAAGTACCCCAATGAAACTTTTTTCCTTGCTGCGGTGGATTTTCACCACCCAATCCATAGATCATCTCATTTTCATTATCCATTTCCAATAAAACCTTTCTATACTTTTGCTTATTTTATTTATATGCTAAAAGCAGGGAAATCACTTATTTAAGGTAATTCCACGGGCTAACATACGACCCATTTAGACGTACACCAAAATGAAGGTGAGGTCCTGTCGATCTTCCTGTAGATCCAACTGCTGCTATATTCTGTCCCGCTGTTACTTCCTGACCGGTAGAAACATAAAGAGCTGACGCATGCATGTAGATGGTATAAAGCCCATCACCATGGTCTATCATAATATAGTTGCCCATTGTGCTTGAATATGCAGCTGCTACAACTATCCCTGCATAAGCAGCCAGTATACTAGAACCTGTTGGTGCTGCAAGGTCTATACCATTATGCATCTTCTCAATTCCAAGAGTCGGATGCATTCTCATACCAAAGTCATCTGAGATTCTTGTATAAGCAGGACATGGCCAGGTAAACATACCGCCATCATACGTCCTTTTATTCTGTTGTGCAAGTTTTGCTTTATCTGCTTCAACTGCTTTTTCCAAAGCAGCAATTGTTTCATTTTCTTCTGCTATCTGAGCCTCATACTCTTTTATGGCAGCTTCCTTATCGGATATATCGGCATTTACTGCAGAAAGCTGTGTCTGTTTTTCTGCAAGAAGTGCTTCCATACTTGCCTGCTCCGCCTCAACATCAGCTTTGGCTTCTTCAAGTGTTGCCTGCTCTTCTTCAAGAGCTTCCTGTGTAAGAGCTATGAGCTGCGTTGTAAGTATGTATTCCTGAAGCTTTCTGTTATCATATGCGGAAAGCTCTGTAATATATTCAGCCTTATTAAGCATATCTCCGTAGCTGTCTGACTGGATCAGTAGTTCCAGAAGGTAAGTGTCACCTCGTTCATACATGAACCTGATCCTTTCCTTCATGGACTCATACTGCTGTTGCTGCTGCTCCTTAGCTGCTTCCAGTTCAGCTTTTGTTTCTTCGATCTCTGCCTCTTTATCTGTTATCTGCTCTTCAAGCTCGTCAATATTGGCCTGCATAGAAGATAAAGAAGCATCCAGCTCAGAAATATAAGCATTCAGATCACTTTTATCTTTTTCAAGTTCCTTCTTAACCTCTTCAATGTCCGTCAGAGATGACTTCATTGCATCACGCTCTTTTTTAGCATCATTGATCTGGTTTTCTTTTTCTTTAATACTTTCTTCCGTGACATCTGCATAGCTTTTGATGGTAAATCTATCTGATGCAAATGTGATACAAAATGTCACCATCAATATGAGTGCAACTAACCCTCGAAAGATTCTTTTATTACAAATATGTCTTTTCTTAATCAAGTAAAGTTTCCCCCAAAAGCAAAAATAATCCGTTTAAGGACGCTAATAAGTCTTTGTGCCAATATGCTGTTTGAATCACCACATGATCACAAAGACCTTAACCACTCACACCCCTAACGGATTATTACAGATTAATGATTTTAGTATGTTCTCAAAATGCTCTTTTGGAACATATTTAATTTATGCTTATACCCCAAGATGTCTACGAACTGTAAATGCACTTCCAAAGAAGCCTATTCCAACTCCGATCAGCACTGAAATCGGAACTAGTGATTCATAAATATGCTGCACCGGTAAGAATGTCAGCAGATTACTGAGTATGGAATAATGTGTAGTTATATAAGTTACTACTTTACTGTACAGAAAATAAATAACTATAAGCGGAATAATAGATCCGATGATACCAATAAGTATACCCTCGATTACGAATGGCGCTCTGACAAAATAGTCTGTAGCTCCTATATATTTGGCAATTGTTATCTCGGACTTTCTTACTGATATTCCTATTGTAACCGTATTGCTTATAAGGAATACAGATACACACAGAAGTATCAATATGATTCCAACAGAAATAAGCGCTATAAGCTTATTCATACCACTAAGAGTTGATGCTGTGATCTCTGATCTTCTTACTTCTCTTACAAGAGTCTGATGACTTTCAAGATAAGTTACAAGAGACGGCTGAAGTGAAACATCAGTCATGTATATCTGAAGGTTAGCAGAATCCTGAAGCGGGTTCTCCGTAAATCCATCAGCATATTCTCCAAGATAATCAGTCTTGAAGCTCTCCCATGCAGCCTCAGCTGAAACATATTCAACCTTGCTTACTTCTGTTCTGTTCTGAATCTCTGCCTGGAAAGCAAGTATCTGCTCTTCTGTAGTTCCCTCCTTAAAAAATACAGTTACAGAAACTCCCTCTTCAGCAGTCTTAACAATATTTGAAAAGTTAACAATTATCGAATAGAACGTACCGAGAAGGAAAAGACATGCAGCTATAGTTGCGATGGATGCAAGTGTGTACCAACGGTTTCTTGTTAGATTTCGAAATCCCTGGCCTATTGTATAGAAAAAAGTACTAATAATCCTCATCATCGATATATACGCCCTTCTCAGCGTCGTCTACTATGACGCCTTTTTTCATTGTAATAACGCGTTTCTGCATTGCATTGACAATCTCACGGTTATGAGTAACCATGACTATGGTCGTACCATTCTCGTTTATCTTCTCCAAAAGCTTCATGATCTCCCATGAAGTATTAGGATCAAGGTTACCTGTCGGCTCATCTGCCAAAAGAATAGATGGCTTATTAACAAGTGCTCTCGCAAGAGCGACACGCTGCTGCTCACCTCCGGAGAGCTGAGTTATCTTATTCTTATACTTGCCGGCAAGACCAACTGTAGCTAAGATCTTTGGTACATTTCTGCGAATTTCACTTCCCGGTTTCTGAATGATGTGCTGAGCAAACGCAACATTCTCATAAACATTACGATCAGGAAGTAGTCTGAAATCTTGGAATACTATGCCGAGATTTCGGCGGAATTTAGGTATCTTACGATGCCTGATATGATTCAGGTTGTACCCCATTACCGTGATCTCACCTTCTGTAGCAGTGAGCTCACGAAGAAGGAGTTTTATAAGTGTTGACTTACCTGAACCGGAATCTCCAACGATAAATACAAATTCACCCTTTTTAATGTGAAGCGACACACCATCCAGAGCAGGAGATCCCGTTGTGTAAGATTTAGTAACATTCTCAAGTGTTATTATTTCATCGCTGGGGATCCTTCTCCTCTTTCTTCGCGCTTTTTCCATCCATTGTCCTCTCCATAAGTCCCGCAGCTTCTCCCTTATATATGCAACCGGACTTATTTTTTAATATTCGAATTTTTCCATGTATTTCATGTACTTAACAACCATAAGCGCGATCTTGAAAGTAATAGCGTCCTCAAATACGCGCAGATCAAGACCTGTACTCTTCTGAAGCTTGTCCAGACGATATACAAGAGTATTACGGTGTATAAAGAGCTGTCTTGATGTCTCTGATACATTAAGGTTGTTCTCGAAGAATTTATCGATAGTAACAAGAGTCTCCTCATCGAAATCATCAGGGTTCTTGCCACCAAATATCTCTTTAATGAACATCTTGCAAAGCGGGATAGGAAGCTGATAAATAAGTCTTCCGATTCCAAGTTCGCCATAGCTGATGACCTTACGGCCTTCAAAGAAGATCTTACCTACATCGAGAGCCATCTTAGCTTCCTTGTATGAACGGCTGACTTCCTTGATCTCTTTAACAGTTGTACCAACAGCAATGCGCACTCCCTTAAGACCTTCCTTCTCAAGTTCAGAAGCAAGACCTGCTGCAAACTTACTGATCTCCTGAGGAGTATCAAGTGAAGATACGTCTTTAACTATGATAACATTATCCTCATCAACCTCAGTTACAAAATCATCACCTGTTGATCCGATGTGAGTTCTTGTAAGTTCAAGTGCACCTGCATCCCTTCCATTATCTGACTCCATGATCATAGTAACTCTAGGAGAATCAGACTGAATATGGAGCTTCTTGGCACGTGAATAAATATCAACAAGAAGGAGGTTATCAAGAAGAAGGTTCTTGATAAAGTTATCCTTGTCAAAACGCTCTTTATATGCAACAAGCAGGCTCTGAAGCTGGAATGCTATCATCTTGCCAAGCATATAGATATTCTCGCCACTTCCTCTGGCAATAAGAATATACTCAAGCTGCTGCTCGTCATATATTTTGAAATACTGCTGTCCCTGAATTTCCTGGGAATCTGCAGGAGATGCTACAAACTCTCTTGCGGAAACAGAAACATCTGCAGCTTCAGCCAGTGTAGATGCAACCTCTTTGCCGTCGACATCAAGTACACAAAGCTCAACGTGCGCGATGTTCTTAAGGCCATCAATCGTATTCTGTAATATCTGATTTGAAATCATTTATGAAGTGCCCCTTTCATTTCACAAGATTAGATATTTCCCCCTTGCTATATTGTAAAGCACTTTAGTGAAAAAATCTATAATTACACAGTGTTTTTTTGTGAATTATTAATAGCTAAAGTGGTTTTTGGTCATTTTCGGGGTGTAAAAATAATTTTTGTCGTAAAAAATTGCACAAAAAACAAATTATATATCATTTACAAGGCGTAAACAGCCGATATGAATAATAAGATATGATTGAGTATACACTTTTTCTTTTTCAAAAAGTGTATTCAGTCATCCCGCACAAGGAGGTGAGGTGAATATGGATATAGCTAGTCTTTCTACCGCATTATCCATGAGCAAACTTCAAAACGACTTTGGCGTTGCGATGTTTGCTAAACAGCTCGATACTTACCAGGACATGGGGGATGCCATGACGCAGACCCTCGATGCGATAGGCAAGCAGATGGAGCTGTCAGTTAATCCAAGTGTTGGCAGCAGTTTTGACGCTTCGGTATAACGATTCAGATCTGAATCTTAAGAAAGTCAGTGCAGCCAGGGCACGGCAACTTTATGTTGCCGTGCTTTTTTGTCAGCACAAAACTTTATTCATCGGCCTTATCTGTCTTTCGGATTCCTCTTTCAAATATCTCGATCTTGCCTTCTTTCAAGAGTCTTCCTACAGCACGCTTAAATTCATTTTTACTCATTGAGATCTTATCCCTGATAATATCAGGACTTGCCTTGTCCGTAAAAGGAAGAACGCCGTTGTAAGCATCTATCTCTTCAAGTATCCTCTTGGCATCTATATCCATCTGCTCAAGAGTCTTTTCTCTGATACTAAGAGTAAGCTTGCCATCCTCACGAACAGAAATGACCCTGGCATTAACTGTATCTCCTATCTGGATATCACCATAAAGTTCTTTCTTAGGGATCAGTGCTGAATACTTATCATCAACAGCAACAAATGCGCCAAAGTTATCGCTCATCTCATATACGACACCAGTAACACGAGACTCCTTTTCATAAGGACTGTCTGTATCTAGATATTCATATACATTCATCGTTACACACAGACGGCTTGATTTGTCTATATAAAGGGCGCAGAGAACTTCCTCACCCTTTCTTACTCTTCTGGTCTGCTCATGGAA
The DNA here is from genome assembly GCA_947168935.1 of uncultured Butyrivibrio sp. Classification (GTDB taxonomy): domain Bacteria; phylum Bacillota; class Clostridia; order Lachnospirales; family Lachnospiraceae; genus Butyrivibrio. The sequence goes on from CAMVNV010000001.1 coordinate 47,671, forward strand.
TGGAAGAAGGACATCTTTTTCAAGTCCCCAATCCATGAATGCACCTATTTTGCCAACATCAGTTACAGTGAGTCTTCCCACCTGATGCAGCATGAGCTTTGGCTCAGACAAAGTTGAGATAAGTCTGTCGTCAGAATCCTTATAAAGGAATACTTCCAGCTTATCTCCGATCTTACAATCCTTTGGAACCTGTTTTTTGGGAAGGAGGACTCTTTCACTTCCATCAGTCCCCTCTTCGGCAAGATATATACCAAAATCAACTTTTTTGGTAACCACCAGGGTCTGCTTTTCGCCTAAATTAAACATTTCGTTCCTCCTTTCCGGAACTTGATCCATGCTCTTGCATAATTTCTACTACGCAATAAGCTTTACCGTTTTCATCATTAAGAGAAACAGTATCTACTTTACTGTCTCCATCTATATTAGTACAGCATACCGGATACAAAACATCTCCAAGATGGGCCTGCATCCTATATTCTGCACGGAGCCTTTTTATTACAGGCATTTTCTCGCTGTCATTTTCAAACGATCTGACAACGTCTATGCCAATGCCGATATATTGATTGTTGTTTACATGCTGATTAGTATCAAGATGATAAGGCTGTATCAATATTTCTTCTGCCGCTCTTATATCTCCTTCTTTGGGAAAAGAGATTTTACGAGACAGATAATCCATTGGAAGCTTTTCTCCTATTGGGTATCCCGCTACCATTTCAGGAGTTACCTTTGCAGGTCTTCCTGTTTTCATATTAAGAAGCGCCCATACAGAGTTGGCAACTGCGAGTCTTTCACCATCTTCTGTATCCATGAAGAAATTTCTGCATCCTATAAAGCCTTTGATCTCATATGGAATTGTACCGATTATAATTTTTTCGCCAAGTTTGGGATATCTTGAAACATCAACCTGCCATGAGTTTACAACCCATGCCAGGTCCTGAGGTTCAAGATATTCAAGCCCAATCCCGCTATCTTCCGACTGGAATGTAGAGCAATCCTGAAAATAATTCATAAGGGCCTCCATAGACAGGAAGCCCTGAGAGTTTATCTCGCTATATCTGATTCTAGAATTAAAATAATACATAAAGTTTTTCCGTCAAATTATGAAACATTCAAATTGTTATCTTTTCACTATTATCGAGTTAAGATCTGAAACGCCGATAGTAGCAGCTGCAGCATTTATATACTGCTGTGCATTGGCACCGTCAAGATTCTGATAATATGTGTATGCCTGCTTATGGGCACCGCCCTGTGTCACAAGTCCAAGTGCAAGACCCTGAGCAAGCTCTGCAGATGCATCCATTTCCTTGTTATAGATAAATGCATCAATATGCTGGTTGTTCATTGCAACTTCATACGCATAAGTGATGGCAGCTGCCTGAACAGCTTCACCGGCGTGTGAGCTGTATCCAACCTCACTACAGATGATGGATCTTACTTCTCCATTTGGAGCTCTGAACGGCTGTGTGCACATATAATCTGTTACTACTTCGATATTCTGCATTGCAACATATGGTGAAGAAATATCATGTGTTACATACTTAGTTGAATTAGCCCATGCATAGCTGTTTGTAAGAGGTACATCATATGGATGAACTGCAAGTGACCAATTGATGTTACCCTCAGATGAAATGTAGGAATTGAAAAGATCAAGGTACTCTTTTCCTGCATAATATTTGTTAGGCTCGTTGGTTGTAGCCCACATCTGATCAATACATGTATATACATTAGCGTTAGCATTCTGTGACTTTATAGCATTATAGAATACACGGAATGCATTAGCATTCTGAACTGCAAAAGTTGTAGCATCAACGTTGGACATGTAGTTCCAAAGGTATCTAGCGTTGATCTCATTACCGATTACGAAGTTATCGATCTGTCCAAGGCCCTGGTTACTGTATCTTGAAGCAAGGAATGAACCTATAGCTGCAAGAAGTTCAACACCTGCCTGATCTGCTGCATTATATGCATAGTATGAATGTCCTGCTGATCTTGAGAGAGGGTTGATAGATGTAAGGTCGGCATGCCAGTCATTTAAAAGAACCATAGTACAGGAAATGCCGTTCTGCTTGAACATGGATATAAGCCAGTCGTAAGCCTGAACAGTTCCTGCATTAAAGGAATATGTCTTGCCATTATAATTATAGGTTATCTGAGCTCCGCTCTTATTAAGAAGCTGAGACATAAGAAGGTTATATGAACACTGGTCGATTCCAAGAGTTACGATATCACCTGAATGGATCATTGTAGACTCAGGAATAATACCCTTCTTTCCTGCCTGTACCCTTGCTACAGTATGTGTAGCTATAGCCTCAGGATTAGTAATATAAGCTGCATTACTTACCTGAGTCATAACACCGCCCTGTGATGTTGCTACTACAAATTTCTTGTAGAGCATTGAGTTTGCGGTATTGTTATTAAGCGGCACTGTAAAGGTTGCTGATGTTCCTACAGCTGCAGTTGCAACCTGTGTACCTTTGACACCTGTATCATAAACGTTCTGTGCATACAGATGATAAAGCCCATCTGCACTTGACGGAACACTTGAAGTAGTAGCCTTGATCACAACATTAGAACCGCTTATGCTGGCACTAAGTGATACAAAACCATCCGCATGTGCTGTAATACCAGCCTTATCTGTGTACATCATTGACACAAGTACTAGTGCTGTACAAAGAATAGCACATACGCCCCTTTTAACCCCTGCAACAAATCTGTTGTTCCCTCTCATTAAATATCTCTCCTTGTTTTTTAATTACAATGCGCCCACTTAGACGCAACATCTATTCCATTATACAGGAAAACCATAAAAAAAGAAAAGCTCTACAGCTAAATAACTGTAGAGCTTTTTGAATCAAGCTGGGCTAGCAGGATTCGAACCTGCGAAGTGACGGAGTCAGAGTCCGTTGCCTTACCGCTTGGCGATAGCCCATCGACAAGATAAAAGTATACGCACTTCTATCATCCATGTCAACAGTTTTTTTAACGATTTTTTATTTTCGAAAATCCGCGCTTTGTATTAGCGCAGATTTCCGTTCTGAGGCGCATGAATTCTGAGAATATCACCTGCTTCAGGGACTGTGTCCAGTTCGATATCAATAAGCTGCTGCGGATGAGGTGCAGACTCCTGAGATGTTCCATCTTCTGCATAGATTGCCTTAACAACCGTTTCAATATCTCTTCCATCAGGCTTCATGATCTCGATAGTCTCACCTACAGAGAATTTATTTCTCTGCTCTAAGCGGGCAAGTCCTTTATCATTTATGCCGTCTACAATTCCAAGATATGTATATTCATTAACATAAGTATTGCTGTCATAGATCTGTGATTCATCAGAGGGCTTGCCAAAATAGAAGCCAGTTGTGAACTGACGATATGTACATCTTGCAATCTCGTCCTGATACCATGGCATATTAGCACGGTACTTCTCTTCTGATTCAAAGAAGTCGTCAATTGCCTTTCTATATGTACGGGCAACTGTAGCTACGTAAAGGGCTGTCTTCATACGTCCTTCGATCTTGAAGGAATTGATTCCTGCATCGATAAGTTCCGGAATGTGCTCGATCATGCACAGATCTTTTGAATTAAAGATAAATGTGCCTCTCTCATTCTCATATACAGGAAGATATTCTCCGGGTCTTGACTCTTCAACAACTGCATATTTCCATCTGCATGGATGTGTGCATGCCCCGTGATTGGCATCACGTCCTGTGAAGTAGTTGGACAGAAGGCATCTTCCTGAATAGGAGATACACATAGCTCCGTGGATAAAAGATTCTATCTCAAGATCATCAGGGATATTAGCCCTGATCTCTTTGATCTCTGCAAGAGAAAGCTCTCTGGCTGCAACTACGCGCTTTGCGCCAAGGTTATGCCAGAATTTATATGTCTCATAGTTAGTATTATTAGCCTGAGTTGATACATGAATCTCTATTTCAGGGCAGATTCTTCTTGCCATCATGAAAAGACCAGGATCAGCAATGATCATAGCATCAGGGCCAAGTTCCTTAAGTTCATGAAAATACTCTTCTGCGCCCTTAAGATCGTAATTATGAGCCAGGATATTAGCTGTTACATGCACATGTGCGCCATGGTCATGTGCATACTTAATTCCTGCTGCCATATCTTCTTTGGAGAAATTCTTGGCTTTAGCACGAAGGCTGAAAGCTTCTCCGCCGATGTATACAGCATCAGCTCCATAATTAACAGCAGTCTTTAAAACTTCAAGGCTGCTGGCAGGTATCAATAATTCAGGTTTCTTTACTTCTTTCATTCAATTAACTCTTTCTAAATAAAACAAAACTACAAATGATACAGGTTACCTGGTCTTAACACTAAGTGTCATGCCGTCTCCTGTATTCAGTATTACCGTCTGGAGATCATCTCTATGAGTTATATTGTAAATATAATCCCTCATACGGGCATGTATTGTTCTGTTACGTCTTGTAACAGCAAATCTGGACTGTACTATATCTCCGTCCTGAAGAACATTGTCTGTAACTAAAAGTCCGCCTTTTTTCAGAACTCTCATAACTTCCGGAAGGAAGTTCTCGTACTGCCCTTTTGCAGCATCCATGAATACAAAATCGTATCCTTCTGACAGCTCTTTAAGTATGTCAGCTGCATCCCCTTCCAACAGGGTTATCTTTTTTCCCTTGTCAAAAGAACTAAAGTGCTCTTTAGCAACAGGAATCCTTTTTTCGTATTTCTCAATCGTTGTAATAGAACATCCATCATCTGAATATTCCGCCATAAGCAAAGCTGAAAAACCTGTAGCTGTTCCAACTTCAAGAATATTCACAGGGTGCGTAAGTGCAAGCAAAAACTTAAGAAGGGACTGGGTATCTTTTCTTATAATGGGAACATCTCCATCTATAGCCTCTTTTTCAAGCTTATCAAGATAATCGGCATTCCCTTTGTCCATGGCGCAGATAAAATCCCTCATCCTCTCAGGATCTATGGCCATAAGAGCTTCTTCATCAAAGCGATCCGTCATTGCTCTACATCTTCTCCTTCACTGCTTCCAGCATCTTCTGAAGACGTAGTATCTTCGCCTTCGCTGCCCATATCTTCACCTTCGGCTGCGCCTGTACCGGACGAGTTATCTTCTACAGTTGCATCGTTTGGAATGTTGCTTTCAACTTCACCGGATTCAGAATCACCCTTGTCTGCATTTGCACAGATTATGGCAAGCATCTCATCAGGAGTCATGGCAGTTGAAAGAGTATATACTCCAGGTTGCTCAAGTCCATGATATTCTGAAAAATATTCCTGGATTCTGAAAAGAAATGCATCTTTGATAAGTCCTGCACCCTCCAGCGCGTCTGCAAGTTCTGATACAGTCTCGCCTTCAAGTATTGTAACGTTAAAGTATTCTCCTTCTCCAGCAGACACAGGAGTCTGATTGAATATTCCGCGGCCGTAGCTATATGCGACCTTTGAATACTTTATCAGAAGGAATAAAAATATTATCAGTAGTACTACTCTGATTATTGCACTGGTGATGGAAATACCTACTTCTTTTCTGTTCATAATAGCTTCTTTCTTAGTTGTCCATGATGATCGGAAGGATCATCGGTCTTCTCTTAGTCTTTTTCCAGATAAACTCACTGAGAATATCCTTAACAAGATTCTTGAGCTTAGGCCAGTCTGTTATACCTCTGGACAGAGCTTCTGTAACCTCATCAAGAACAAGATCTGTAGCATCTTCAATAAGTTCATCAGACTCTTTTACATATACAAAGCCTCTTGAAACGATAGTAGGCCCTGATACAAGCTGGGCGCTTCCCTTATCTATTCCAAGGACAGCTATAACGATACCATCCTGAGCAAGTCTCTGACGATCTCTAAGAACAACATTACCAACGTCACCAACTCCGATTCCGTCTACAAGCACTGCTCCTGTAGGAACCTTACCATGTATTCTTGCACTTGTCGAATCCATCTCAAGAATATCACCGGTTTTAAGAATAAATGTATTCTCCTTAGGGATACCAAGCTTAAGCGCAATCTGCCTCTGCGCTGTCAGATGACGATATTCTCCATGTACAGGAACTGAATATTTTGGTTTAACAAGATTATATATCAGTTTTATATCTTCCTGGCAAGCGTGGCCTGATACGTGGACATCCTGGAAAATAACCTGAGCGCCCTTCATCATCAGTTCATTAACAACGTTAGTTACTGACTTCTCATTACCCGGGATAGGTGATGATGAGAAAATAACTGTATCACCAGGTTTAATTGAAACCTTTTTGTGCTGTCCATTGGCCATACGGGAAAGTGCAGCCATGGATTCACCCTGTGAACCAGTTGTAATGATAACCTGCTTATTGTCAGGATAGTTCTTGAGCTCATCAATATCTATAAGTGTATTATCCGGAACCTTGATACATTCAAGCTTCTGGGCAATATCAATGACAGTGACCATACTCCTGCCTTCAACGACAACCTTTCTGTCGTACTGATAGGCTGCATTTATGATCTGCTGAACACGGTCGACATTACTTGCAAAGGTCGCAACTATGATACGTGATTTCTTATGCTCACGGAAAAGACCATCAAGTGTAGCTCCAACAGTCTTTTCTGACGCTGTAAATCCTGGTCTTTCTGCGTTTGTAGAATCGCATAAAAGAGCAAGTACACCTTTTTTACCAATCTCACCAAATCTCTGAAGGTCGATAGGATCTCCGTATACAGGAGTATAGTCAACCTTAAAGTCGCCTGTATGAACAACAATACCTGCAGGTGAATAAATGGCAAGTGCAGCTGCATCAACTATAGAGTGGTTAGTCTTAATGAACTCAACCCTGAAATCTCCAAGGTTAATGAACTGGCCGAATTTAACGACCTTACGGCGTGTGTTACGCATAAGTCCGTGCTCTTCAAGCTTATGTTCAATAAGACCCATTGTAAGTCTTGTAGCGTATACAGGGGCATTAACCTCCTTGAGAATATAAGGAAGTGCTCCAATATGGTCTTCATGACCGTGTGTTATTACGAATCCCTTGACCTTATCAATATTATCAAGAAGATAAGTAACATCCGGGATTACAAGGTCTATTCCCAGCATGTCATCGTCAGGGAATGACAGACCGCAATCCACAACAATAATACTGTCTTCATAACGGAAGGCAGTTATGTTCATACCAATTTGCTCCAGACCTCCCAAAGGTATGATCTGCAGCTTCGAGGCATTATCTGTATTTTTTTGTTTCTTCAATCAGTGTTTCCTCCACATTCTTTACAGTAACCGTAGAGTTTAACCTCATGATCGATAACCTGAAATCCGGTATCATTAGCAATGGAGGCTTCCAGCCCTTCCATCATATCATCCTCAAATTCAAGGACTTTGCCGCATTTTACACAGATCAGGTGATGATGGTGATGATGGTGTCCTCCGGACTCTTCTGGATCCGAGATCTCATACCGTTCACTTCCATCATCGAAATTGATCCGATCGATAAGATGTAACTCCCTGAGTACCTGTATTGTTCTGTAAACAGTTGCCAATCCAATCTCCGGATGGTCTGTTTTCACCTTGTTATAAATTTCTTCAGCAGTAAGATGCTGCTTTTTGGACGCCTGCAGAGCTTCAAGCACAAAAATACGCTGATTGGTGACCTTGAGTCCCTTCTCGCGTAGCATGCCCTTGAATGATTCCTGGTTCACATTTTCATGATCTCCCATTGTCAGTCGTCCTCTCTTAAATGTATATGAATAAAAGTAAGCACAAGATCATAAATCGAGTTCTATACCATCTTCATCGAGTAATTTAACAAAAATCTGTCCTACAGCATTAAGCTCCTGATCGCTGTCTACAATTGTGTAAAGAGCATCAGAATCTTCACTGGCAGAATCATCACGAAGAATAAGGGCTTCTCCGTCACCCTCTTCAGAATCAGTTACAAGAAGGTAGGTCTTACCTGCTACAACTGTCTGCTCAAGTGCGTAAAAGTCATGTGTTCCTTCGCCTTCAATGTTAAGTGTTATTTTTTCCATAATTTTTTGCCCGTTTATTTATTATTAAAGCAATAGGGCTCAGGACTTATTATCCTGAGTCTTATTAACCACATTATCCAAATAGTCCTGAAGTATAAGCTCAGCAGCTATCATATCAACATGATCCTTGCGGTCACGCCCTCTGATACCCAGTTCATCCATGATCTCATCTGCTTCTACTGTTGTAAGTCTTTCATCCAGCATGTGAACAGGAAGTCCTGTACGTCTTTCAAGCTTCTCTTTGAACAAAAGAGCCATCTGAGCGCGTTCACCTACTGTTGTATCCATGTTGACAGGAAGTCCCAGTACGATTTCTGTGACGTCATATTCTACTATGAGTTCCTCAATACGCGCAAGAGTCTTCCTGAGTTTGTTCTCTTCCTTTCGACGTATTATCTCCTTGGGCTGTGCAGTACACAGCAGCATATCGCTGATAGCTACACCAACGGTACGCGACCCATAGTCAAGTCCCATATATCTCATACTGCTTTATAGTTCCTTCCTGATAATTACTTCTTCTGATCCCAGTTATTGTTGTGAATATACTGAGTCAGCATCTCTTCAACAAGCTCATCACGCTCTACTTTACTGATCAAACTTCTAGCGCCATTGTGGCTGGTTATATATGTAGGATCACCAGACATGATATATCCAACTATCTGGTTGACCGGATTATATCCCTTTTCGACCATAGCTTCATATACAACTTCCAGTATCTTTCCAACTGCAGTTTCCTGAGGTGTCTCAACTTTAAAAAATTGTGTATGTCCAAGATCCTGTGCCATAAGCATCCTTTCTGCACTAGTTGTGTGCGCAAAAACCGTATAGATAATTTTATTTTAACCTAATGCGAGTTTTCGTGCAACTTTGGACGCCACAGGCACTTGGGGCTTACTTCATAAGCATAATATCTTCTGTCAAAAATCCTGAGCAGGTTCCTTCTGCAAAAGTTCCTGATAATTCTTTTTCTTTATCCTTATCAGGTATTTCAATTGCCATTCTTACGTATCTTTCTGTATGACCTGTCATGTACAATCTGCCATCGATCTCCTGGGCATCTTCCCAAAGCACCTTAACAGTTTCTCCAATAAAGCTTTCTCTGTACTTTCTTGACTGATCAGCAGTCATCTCAAGAAGAACATCGCTCCTTTCTGATTTCTGACGATCAGTTAACTGATCAGGCATTTTCTCTGCAACAGTACCTTTACGAATTGAATACTTGAACACATGCATCTCATAGAAGTTAACCTTCTCGCAAAATGCCCTGCACTCTTCGAACTCTTCTTCCGTCTCACCCGGGAAGCCAACTATAACGTCAGTTGTGATCGCAGGTCTGTCATAAACTTCTCTAAGAAGCTGCACTCCTTCATAGTATTCCTGAGCACTATAGTGTCTGTTCATTCTCTTAAGTGTATTTTCACAGCCTGACTGGAGCGATAAGTGGAAATGAGGACACAGCTTAGGCATTGCTGCCATTGCCTTAGCCATCTCAGGTGTTATGATCCTTGGCTCAAGTGAGCTAAGTCTTATTCTCTCTATACCTTTAATAGCATGAATCTTTTTCAAAAGATCAAGAAGTTCTGATCCTTCTCTGTCAAGACCATATGAACTGATGTGGATACCGGTTATTACTACTTCCTTAACTCCAAGAGAAGCAAGTCCCAGTATCTCTGTTACTACATCCTTCTGCTGTCTTGATCTTATCCTTCCTCTGGCAAAAGGGATAAGACAGTATGAACAGAACTGGTTACAGCCATCCTGAATCTTGATATATGCTCTTGTATGTTCAGGAGCATGATCAAGTCTCATCTCTTCATATTCAGTCTTTTCTTTACTATCAACCTTAATTGACGGATCCATTTCCATGGATACATCTTTATGCCTGTCAGAAACAACTACAACACTATCTTTTTGGTATAGTGATGTGTCATTATCTTCAAGATATTTTTTTAGTATACTTACAACCTGACTCTTTTTGTTGTTACCAATCGCGATATCGATGCATTCATCCATCTTGACCTTATCTTCATTGGTCTCAACATAGCATCCTACTGCAACAACCAAAGCGCCCGGATTCTCTTTCTTGGCGCGGTGTATCATCTGTCTGCTCTTTCTGTCAGCAATATTAGTAACAGTGCAAGTATTAATAATATAGATATCAGCAGGCTGGTCAAATGGCCTTATCTCAAAGCCTGCTTCCCTGAGGTCTTGTTCTATTACATCCAGCTCATAGCTATTTACCTTGCATCCAAGGTTGTGAAGTGCAACACTTTTCACTAACTAACTCCTTTTTTTTCGGTGTTTTGACGTTGACTAATCCCATCCTCTCGTTTATCATTAAGAAAAGAAGGAGGTATTTGCGCAATGAAGACAGTTAAAATTTCACTTAATTCTATCGATAAGGTAAAATCTTTCGTTAACGAGATCACAAAATATGATTATGATTTCGATCTTGTTTCTGGCAGATATGTTATCGATGCAAAGTCAATCATGGGCATCTTCTCACTCGATCTTTCTAAACCGATCGATCTGAATATCCATGCAGAAGACGGCGTTGAAGAAGTTCTCAACGTTTTAAAGCCTTACATGATCTGAGTATCAATGCGCAGATATTGTGTGGGTGAAAGGTAAAACCTAATAATTTTAGGTTTTACAATTTTTAAATGGTTAGTTCAAGGGCTCTGGATCATTCCAGAGCCTTTTTCCTGCGTAAAATGAATCAAAGATTCATTTTACACTAGACATTCGGAACAGAGTTCCAAATGTCCGGGGCTATGCGATATTATGCTGTGATCTCTATAATCTCATCTGTATCAATAGCTTTTTTCACCATGTCATCGATCTTATCGCGGAGATTACCTTCGTGGTCTTCGATAATATCAAGTCTTGGCTTTGTAACAGGGTGCTTTGCTACAAATATTGTGCAGCAGTCTTCATAAGGCTGGATTGAAGTCTCATAAGCATCGATCTTAAGAGAGATGTCTACTATATCCTGCTTATCAAATGCAATAACCGGTCTGTAAACTGGCATTGACTCTACAACTGCATTTGTACAAAGAAGTGACTGCATTGTCTGTGAAGCAACCTGGCCTATGGACTCTCCTGTTATAAGGCCCATACAATCTGACTTCTTGGCAAGTATCTCTGCAATACGCATCATATATCTTCTCATGATGATAGTAAGCTCATCGTGAGGACATTTATCATAAATATACATCTGGATCTCAGTAAAGTTGATAACATGAAGCTTAACCTTGCCTGTGTACTTAGCGATAACTCTTGCAAGGTCTTCAACCTTCTGCTTAGCTCTTTCTGATGTATATGGCGGAGCATTGAAATATACAGCTTCAATCTCAACACCGCGTTTTGCGATCATGTATCCAGCAACAGGGCTGTCGATTCCGCCTGAAAGAAGCAGCATAGCTCTTCCTGCTGTACCAAGTGGCATTCCACCAGGTCCGGGGATAACTTCTGAATACATGTTGATCTTTTCTCTAAGCTCTACATGAAGAAGGATATCAGGGTTATGAACATCAACAGTAAAATCAGGATGAGCTTCAAGTATAGCTGCACCAAGGTCTCTTGCAAGTTCCATAGAATCAAGAGGATATGACTTATCTACTCTTCTGACCTGAACCTTGAAGGACTTATGCTTATCCGGGTATACGTCTCCCATAAAGCCTGATACCATCTCTCCAAGCTTTTCCGGTGTAGGAAGCTTACCATCTTCATCTCTTGCTACAGTAACTGCAGGGCAGATTCCTGTAAGGCCAAATACTGTCTGAAGCGCTTTAACTGTCTCGTCAAAGTCATAATTATCAGCCTCAACGTAGATACGACCTGCTGTTCTTGTAACTTCAAACTCACCCGAGCACTTATCAAGTACGCGTTTAATCTGGCGCATAAGAGCGTCTTCAAACACGTAACGGTTTTTACCTTTTAAGCCAATCTCGGCATACTTTAAAATAAATGCGTGATACTGCATCATAACCTCTTTCTGATCTTCATATGATTGATTTATCAATAAACTACCAATTATTGCATCGCCCTTTACTGGCGTGAGTACCTTCTAAGCATAGGAACTACTGCTTCAAGTGCTTCGATCGCCTGATCTATCTCTTCCTTAGTTGTGAAAACAGACATACTAAAGCGAAGAGTAGAATCAAGAAGCTCTGTATCAAGTCCAATAGACTTAAGTGTGTCACTCACATGAGGACGATTGGTTGAGCAAGCACTTCCTGCTGAAACATAAATATCCTTATCTTCAAGAGCATGAAGTAAAACCTCTGCTCTAACTCCCTTAATACTAAGACTGATGATATGTGGAGCGCAGTCATCGTCTGTCTTACCGTTTACGCTAATATCAGGAAGCTTATCACAAACAGTCTTTATGAAATAGCTCTTGAGTTCTCTCATAGTAGCTACATGGCTGTCAAGATTTTCATATATTTCCTCAGCTGCTCTTCCAAGTCCTGCAATACCCGGAACATTCTCAGTACCGGAACGCATACCCTGCTGCTGGCCTCCGCCATAATTTATCGGAACGATCCTTACGCCGTTTTTGACATATAAAAAGCCTGTGCCCTTCGGTCCATGTATCTTGTGACCGCTCACAGACATAAGATCAATTCCCATTTTTGAAGGATTTATGTGGAACTTACCGTAGCCCTGGACTGCATCAACATGAAAATATGTTTTTGGATTAACCTGCTTTATTACTTTTCCGCATTCCTCGATCGGCATAAGTGCACCGATTTCGTTATTAACAAGCATTATACTTACAAGGATCGTATCTGGTCTTATAGCATTCTTAAGATCATCTACACTTACCTGACCATTCTTATCAACAGGAAGATATGTAACTTCAAAGCCCTGCTTCTCAAGATATTTCATGGTTTCAAGGATTGCAGGATGCTCAACAGAAGATGTGATAAGATGCTTACCAACCTCTTTTTCTCTGGATCTTGCAGCTCCTATAAGGGCCATATTATCAGATTCTGTTCCACCTGATGTGAAAAAAATCTCTTTCTCATTGCAATGCAGTGTTGCTGCGATCTGCTTCTTAGCTTTCTTAACTATATCCTCAGCAACCTTGCCATAGTGATGCATACTTGACGGATTACCGTACGTTTTTGTCATTGTATCTGCAACAAGCTGTGCTACATCGTCAAATGCACGTGTTGTTGCGGAGTTATCAAGATAACACTCCATTTTATTTAATGCTCCAGTTCCAATAATTATCGCAATATTCTAAATTAATTACCTTCGAGAGTATAACCAATATATCTCAAAAAGTAAAGTCTGCCTTTTTACTCGTTTTTAACCTAATGTCACGAACAAAGTGAGTGACTAATGGTTGGAATTGGCAGCGCCCGCGATGCCAATTCTCGGAATTGATCTCCGATCAACTCCTGCCCTCCAACATATACCCAAGCCATGCAAGAATAGTAAATCCGGCTGTCTCTGTGCGAAGTATCCTGCGTCCCATAGTTATAGGCTTCATATCTGCCGCAAGAGCCTTATCAATCTCAGCATCATCAAAACCGCCCTCAGGCCCTATAAAAATAGCTACGCTCTGACCAGGCTTTATAGAAGAAATAAGATTTCTAGTTTCATCCATGCCCTTGGCAAGTTCATAAGGAACGAGTTTTACATCCATGCCTTGTGCCATCTGGATAGCTTCGCCATATGTCATGGGTGCATGTACATTAGGGATAATGCTTCTCTTACTTTGCTTTGCAGCAGCTTCTGCAATTCCCTGCCAGCGGGCAACTTTAGATTTTGCCTTCTTTTCATCAAGCTTAACGATACATCTTTTCATAGAAACAGGAATGATCTCATATACGCCAAGCTCAACTGCCTTCTGAACGATAAGCTCCATCTTGTCAGCCTTGGGAAGTCCCTGGAAAAGATATATCTTGGACGGAAGCTCTATATCATCCTCTTTGATAAAGCGAAGCTTGCAGATGACTACGCTATCTTCTATCTCTTCTATACCATAGCGGTATTCCTTGCCATCATATACCCTGGTACTTACGGATATCTCTTCGCCTGTTTTCATTCTAAGGACATTGACTATATGATTGTAGTCATCGCCTTCTATCATAAGAGTCTTATTGACTTCGTCTATCTGTTCCTTGTCTACAAAAAAATGATACATAGTTTGTCTTTCCTTAATTTTTTCCCTGAAAATCATGAATAATTACAGTTCTATAATACATCATTATAGCAATAACGAATCACCTAATGCCATTTTCAACCTTCTATTCAAAGGCTCATTTTCATCTCATGATATATCTTAACACTAAAAAGGCCATACCTTAAATGAAGTATGGCCATGTAAAAACTGTCATTTATGCTTTTCTGGATGTAACAGATACCCAGTCTCCCTGGTGTATCATCTCAATATCTGTAAAGCCTGCTGCTCTGTGGGCAGCTGCAACCTCTTCTCCTTTTTCATTCATGATACCGGATGTGATAAATACTGCCCCCTTCTTCATGAACTGACCTATTACAGGAGCAAGCGGTACCAGAACTACAGGAAGGATATTAGCAAGAACAACATCATACTTTTCGTATCCGACCTCATCCTGTACCTTCTTATCATCAATGATATTGCCAATGATAAGCTTAAGGTCCTTATCTGTATATCCGTTAGCTTCAAGGTTTTCTGCTATAGCAGGAATTGCACCCTTATCAAGGTCTGTTCCTACGCAGTGGCCGGCGCCATACATAAGAGCCAGAATTGAAAGTACTCCGCTTCCTGTTCCTACATCAAGAACCTCGCAGCCTGGTGTAATATATTTTGAAAGCTGATGGATGCAAAGCTGTGTGGATTCGTGAAGACCTGTACCAAATGCTGTTCCTGGATCTATATGGAATATCTTGTCTGTCTTTTCAAGATCCTCTTTGGATGGTTCTTCCCAGGAAGGAATAATAAGAACATCATCTACGATGAACTTATGGAAATACTGCTTCCAGTTATTCATCCAGTCTATATCTTCAGTAACATCAACAGAGATAGTGCCATCTCCTATATCCATGTACTGACTGATTCCATCAAGTATCTGCCTTATCTCTTTTTGAAGCTGCTCAGGAGTCTTCTTAACCTGCTTACCACCTGCAGCTTCCATCTGATAAGATACATCACCTGTTCCATCAGATGCAGATGTATCCTCGGCATCCTCGTCCGGTATTGTAACTGTCAGAGTATTATCATCAGCAAGCTCTGCAAAGAAATTAAGATAAGCGATTCCATCATCCTCCTGCTCCGGAACAACATCTACGAACATCTGTTCCTTCTCTGCAGCTGTAAGCGGCACCTTATCTTCTATCTGCGCACCTGTAAGGCCTATATCAACCATCTCGCTGATAATGACATCTTCAGCCTCTTCATTTGTGCGGATTCTAAACCTCATCCATTTCATACGTTAAAACCTCATCTAAAACCTGTTACGTGTCATTAAGACTAATTCTGACAAAAAAGCCTTCTTCTCAGCCCATTTTAACGCACAACAAACGATAATGCAAAGTTTGAAGATGTTTGTATATATCAACCTGCTATATTACCGGAATATGGATCATTCATACCGAGTCAACCTGCCATGTTGCCAGGATATGGATTATTCATACCGGCATTACTGATCTCGTTTCCGGCACGCTTGCAAAGTTCCCTGAACTTACCTGAAAGTCTGCTGAGCTTGCCATATAAGTCAAATGATATCACAGTTGTAGGTGCAACCTGCATGTATGAGCTCATCATTCTTACAAGGATATAGCTGTCTATAAATGCATATCTTACAACGCAGCCAACTATGACACCCACAACAAATCCTATAAAAGTAAACCAGCCAAGAGCCTTGAACAATAATACAAATAAATAAACAGGTAATATACTTGCTACAACTGTTCCGATTATCACAATAAGAGATACCTTGGCTGCATCCTTGAGGATTGTCTTCCAGTTCTGAAAATAGATAACTACGCCATCTGCTGCGCTTTTGAATGCACTCTGCTGATTGTTATAGAACGTGTAGCCAAGGCAGCATTCATCTACATATCCAAGTCCGATTCTGATAAGGCTCTTAGCAAATCCCGCTATTATGCTCATTCCGGGAACAAAATCAAGGAAGCTCTCCACCTTGCCTACTGCACTTTGAAGCTGGTTAACAGCCCCGCTTACAAGTCTGTCAAGAACAAAATAAATGTTGCTTGTAGCAAATCTTGACTTAACCATTCTGATTCCATAGTTTACTTCATCTGCAGGTACCTGACCGGTTCTGAAGGTTTCAGCGATTACTGCAACATGCCCTGCTTTAACAAGATATCCAAAATAGGTGTTTATTATGTAGCTTATAAGCAGTGTTCCTGCAAACCAGATTATAAGTCCGATCACTCCAACTTCTTCACTTTCCATCAGCACGCTTATCCCCATGACTATCGCGAACAGAATGATTGACAAAAGTACCGTAGCCAAACCCATTCCCAGCTTTATCCATGCAAATTTCAGTGTCTTAGTGTATACTTCGTTAGCTTTCATACTCTTCCTCCTTGTTCTACAGCTTTCATACTTGTAGTACATTTATGCATCCATTTTATGCAGATATTTCAATGTATATTCTATTTTTTCGTAAGTGGTTGAAAATCCGGCGCGAACGGTTATAATATTACTGTTTATCTTAGGCTTTTCTTATACAGGAACTAAATATGCGGGTAGCAATACTTGATGACGAACAGATATTCGTCGACAGCTTATACAAATTATTGTGGAAAGAAATGAACTTTGAGCTTTTCACTTATACTGATCCCAATAAGCTTCTTGAGGATTATTCACTTGGCAAAAGATTCGATATTATCTTTTGCGATGTTATCATGGAGCCATTTAACGGAATCGAAGTTGGCAAGAAGATCCGTACCTATGATTCGACCTGCTTCATTATATATCTGACAAGCGACCTTTCTTCCGCTCCCAAAGGCTACGAAGTCAATGCTTTCAGATATCTTATAAAACCTATTGATGAAAAATCTCTGTCAGACACCCTCGAAAGCATCCGGAAAGAAATTCGCAGTAAGAAAAAGCGCTTACTTCGTATCGATGCATCATTTGGATCAATGATTCTAAACACTGCTGATATTCTCTATATAGAAGCCAACAACAAGGATACAGCTGTTTATACGGATGATGATTCTATAACTGTCAGAAAGAACCTGACTGATTTTGAAGAAGAACTTTCCGGGCAGCATTTCTGCAGAATACACCGCAGCATTCTTGTTAATCTTGAGAGAATCTCGCAGTATGATTCTTCACACATAACACTTGATAATGGAAACACACTGTCTCTTAGCAGGCGCAGATACAAGGACTTTGAATCTGCCTTCAATGCATTTATTTCAGGAGAATAAGTACGAGGTTAAGTTTGAAAGTGTTCCACTTTTTTAAACCCAAATTGATGACGCGAGCTCCATCAATTTGAACCATTAGTCACTCGCGACATGAGGTTAATTATGAATCTCCATATCATTGATCTTTTTGGCCCTTATGTAATTGCCGCAATTTCAAATGCTATAGCCTGCACTGAACTTATATTGCTCCTCCAGTACTTCTGCGGGGGGCATCTTGATATTTCAGGAAAAAGGCTGTATCTGCTCTTCCCGTCCTATTTTCTTGTTTTATTCATAACGAATATTTTCATCCCAATACCATCACTTTATATGATCATGGTCCTTGCAATGGTATATCTGACTATTCTGGGGCTTAGTTCACTTAAACTTACGGATGTTCTTTTGACCATTCCGACTTTTTTCTTATATACCGTTTTTTCAATTATGCCGTCATATATTTTCACGACAGTATTCCCGTATGTGGATGATTCATTTTCCTGCTTTTACCTGACACTGAAACTCTCTGATGTCATTACAGACCTGACTATCATGCTGATTCTTGTGACAATACACATAATTTCCCAAAAGAAAGGACTGGTCTTTCATATTACGTTAAGAGAAATCGCGATGGCAATGATACTGTTCTGCCTTACAATGCTGATACTGGCACTGTGTGCTATGTTATTCGCAACAAGCGACTATTTGGACTTTGCTGATATGTTCTGGAGGTTCTTCCTGCCTATAGCATATGTCAGCTGCATTGTATTCTATATTTACAGTTTGTTTGAAAAAAGAATCCGTCTTGAGAATGAGACGCTTGCAAGAATTCATATGACCTATCTGCAGACTCAGCTGGACGCTATGCAGAACCTCCAGCTGCAAGAAGATGAGATCAGGAAAAAGAGACATGATCTCAAAAAACATATGGCAATAATCGAAACACTGGCTGAAGACGGTAATTACAATGAAATCAAAAAATATACTAAAGATCTTACTGCCAGCCTTCCTGCCGCTCCTGTTCCTATTAGCGGCAATAATATTGCTGATATAATCCTGACCAGCAGAATGGAGATTGCAAACAAAAAGGGCATTACCTTTAGCTATGAAGGATCACTGGCAGGGCTTACCGATATGCCCGCCCCTGATATATGCTCCATTCTTGCCAATGCTCTTGATAATGCGCTGGAAGCCTGTGAAAACATCGAAAATCCGTATATTAATGTCAAGGCAGTCAGAACGCGCAACTTTACTACTATTTCCGTGGTCAATCCTGTGCTTGTACAGCGCCATATACGCGGAAATCTTATTTCCACGACCAAAAAGGATAAGTTAAGTCACGGTTATGGTCTTAAGATCATTCAGGAGCTTGCAGGTAAATATCATGGCAAATGCCTCATCTCCTGCAGTAAAGTAGAATTCAGCTTAAGAGTCCAATTACAGAAACCGTGAAGCTATTAATAACGTGAGGGTGCCGCTATTTTGTGCGACACCCCCATAAAGATATCTTTATTTATTCCAGAAGCCTTTTTTCTTCTTTTTGTCTTTGCCGTCCTTATCATCAGAACCATCCGATGTAAGTCTCTCTGCCTCGTTAAGGCTGTCACCTGTGATCTCGTCAAACTTTGTAAGAAGCTCTTTGGCTTCCTTGGACAAGCGCTCGGGAGTCTTAACAACAAGTGTTACATAGTGGTCACCTCTGATATCCTTATCTCTAAGAGAGGGAACACCCTTACCTCTAAGTCTTATTCTGGCTCCTGTCTGAGTTCCAGGCTTAACATCATATACAACTCTTCCATCAACTGTATCGATCACGATAGAGCCACCAAGAGCTGCTATAGCATATGACATATCTACAA
Source organism: uncultured Butyrivibrio sp. (assembly GCA_947168935.1). GTDB lineage: Bacteria > Bacillota > Clostridia > Lachnospirales > Lachnospiraceae > Butyrivibrio. The sequence goes on from CAMVNV010000001.1 coordinate 66,906, forward strand.
CTGAGAAAATATCATAATCTTCTCTCTGGAATGTAGGATGGCTTGATACAAGTACTTCTACAAGAAGATCACCTCTTGGACCTCCGTTGATACCAGGTTCGCCCTTTTCTCTGATACGGACACTCTGTCCATTATCAATTCCTGCAGGAATTGTAACCTTGATCGTCTTACGGCTTGTCTTATAACCTGTGCCGCCACAATCAGAACATTTATCTTTAATAATCTTGCCTGAGCCTCCGCAATCAGGACATGTCTGAACATTACGTACGGTTCCAAAAAGTGACTGCTGTGTGAAAACAACCTGTCCCTTACCACCGCACTTAGGACACATCTGAGGAGTTGTTCCAGGCTTAGCGCCTGTACCTTTACATGTCGGGCAAGGATCTTTCAAATTAAGAGTAAGTTCTTTCTCTGTGCCTGTGATTGATTCCATAAATGTAATTCTGACACTGGCACGAATATTAGCACCCTTTGCAGGTCCGGAACGTGCTCCACGGCTTCTGCCGCCGCCAAAGAACTCACCGAATATGTCACCAAATATATCACTAAAATCAGCACCGGAGAAATCAAATCCGCCACCGTTAAATCCTGCTCCGCCGCCTTCGAATGCTGCATGACCGAACTGATCATACTGGCGTCTCTTCTCAGGATCTGAAAGTACCGCATATGCTTCAGAAGCTTCCTTGAATTTTTCGGCTGCTGCAGAATCACCGGGATTCATGTCGGGATGATATTTCTTAGCAAGTACTCTGTATGCTTTTTTGATCTCATCATCCGAAGCGCCCTTGCCGACTCCAAGTACTTCATAATAATCGCGTTTCTGATCTGCCATAATACCTTTTCCTTAGCGCAAAATACCCGCGGGCTGCTAAACTCGCAGCCCGGGGTTATAATCATAGATCCATATCACAAACTAATGTTTGCAATGTGTCGTATAAAAATCACCGACCTTTATACCTTATACTTCTCTGTAGTCTCCGTCAACTACATCATCATTGTTGCCGCCCTGAGATGAAGCACCTGCTGCGCCCATATCAGGTCCAGGACCAGCCTGAGGGCCAGCCTGCTGCTGCATGTTCTCATACATCTTTGAGAAGAGCTGCTGAGCATCTGTCATGAGCTTTTCCTTCTGAGTCTTGATCTTATCGATCTCCTCATCTGTAAGCTCCTTATCCTTAGTAGCTTCAAGAGTAGCCTTAAGGTCGTTAAGGTCAGCCTCTACTGTAGACTTTGCAGTAGCATCGATCTTGTCGCCTGCATCCTTGAGAGCCTGCTCTGTCTGGAATACGAAGGAATCAGCTTCGTTTCTAGCATCAATGCCTTCCTTACGCTTCTTATCCTGAGCCTCATATTCCTGAGCCTCTTTGATAGCCTTATCGATATCATCATCAGACATGTTTGTGCCGGATGTGATTGTGATGTGCTGCTCTTTACCTGTACCAAGGTCCTTAGCAGATACGTTAACGATACCGTTAGCATCGATATCGAATGTTACTTCGATCTGAGGCATACCTCTTCTTGCTGGTGGGATACCATCAAGACGGAACTGACCAAGAGACTTGTTATCTCTGGCGAACTGTCTCTCACCCTGAAGAACGTTGATATCAACGGCTGTCTGGTTATCAG
>CAMVNV010000002.1 GCA_947168935.1 uncultured Butyrivibrio sp.
TAGAAGTATATAGTGGAAAATCACGTATTTTCTCATTGTGGGTTGACCGCTTTGAGGAACATAAATTTGTTGGTGGTGGACGCCTTTTTATTCCTGTTCCTGTAAAAGTGGAAGATAACAGGATCAAAATAAAATTATATATTTCCGAAGAGGGAGCATACAGTTATTTTGAGCCACCGAAATTTGGATCCTATCATGATATTCAGCGAAGCTATATCAGAGAAAGACTCTTTCCTATAGCCTGCACTTGTTTTCTTATTGTATTTGGAATATGCTTTATCTTCATTACTTTGTTGTTTGTCTCAGCAGTTCCGAATATACTCAGCCAATTGTTTACATCTATCCTGTTCCTTGATATGGGCATTTGGATGGGAGGATATTATGGTATAATCCAGCTCTTTGTTGATATGACACATCTGGTATCTGTAGAGCTGGTGGCACTGTTTTTGATGGTTCCGCTTGTGACACTGATTTTTGGATCCATAGGAAAACACTATACCTATAGCAGGAACAATATAGGTGCTACTACACTTACTGCAGTAACACTGGTGCTTATAATATTCCACTTCATGGATATAGTTCACATGAACAGAACCCTTCCTGCGTACTATGCTATCGGCTTCATTACCTTTGTAGCGATCATACTGATAATGATAGATGATGTCAGAAAGGGCGATCTACCAAAGGTAGCTATGACTCAGGAACTGGGCCTGTTCCTGTTTGGAGTATCCATAATGGTACAGATGGTGCTCCATGTATTATATACAAAGCGCATCCTCGACAGGAATGCGATAACCAGCAATATCCTGCCACTTGGCATCATGATGTATGTATACCTGTATCTGCTTAACTATTTCTTATATGTAACAGAGATGTATGCTCAGAAGCAGGAAAATGAGTCGCTGACCCACCTTGCATATGCGGATGGTCTTACCAATCTTCCAAACAGATCCATGTGGACCAAGTGCATGAATGAGCTCAAAAAATCTGATGAAGACTACTGCATAATATCTCTTGATCTTAACGGGTTAAAAGACGTTAATGACAGACTGGGACATGCATTTGGCGATGCTTACATAGCAGACTTTGCAACTACTATGACAGAGACATTCCCAAAGGATGCCTTCCTTGCAAGGATAGGCGGCGATGAATTTGTAGCAGTTCTTAAGAATTCAAGGCCAAGAGAAATCGAGAACTACATCTTCGAGCTCTCTGAAAAGCTTAGAGTTCAGGATGTTCTTGATTATGGATTTAGAAAGAGTGTTGCAGCAGGCTATGCTTATAGATCAGAACTTGGCGATGGAGAAATAAATGACCCTCAGAAAGTATATCTTATTGCAGACAAGCGTATGTATGATATAAAAAGACATATGCATAACAGCAGGAGAATCGGTGAGAGATGAAGCTTTTTTACTTGAGATATTTCACTGTAACGTGTATAATTTTGTAGCGAATAAAAGCGAATGTCATAAAATGCTTATGACACCTGATCCCGATAAATTCTAAAGAAAAGAGGTTTTCATATGAAGAGAAAATATAACTTATCAAAGGTAGTTACAGAAGAGCAGGCTGCTAAGGCTATGGATGAGATGCAGAAGATCACAGGTTTTGGCGAAGCTGAGTTTACAGAAGATCGCAAGGGCCTTATCGTAACAGCTGATGATGACAAGATCACACACGTTATGAACCGTAGCGTAAACATCTTCGCAAGAGTATGCGATGATACAAAGATCTCTTTTGACTCATTCATCTACGAGGATTAATTAACAGCACCCGGCACAAAGAGCATAACAAGAGCGTACAGCACAGGCTGGTGCAGCATATAGATAAGAAGCGAATGCTTGCCGATAAATGAAATACCGGGAATACGAATATAGAAGGGACGCTTTAAAAGAAGCGTTCCTTTTTTAGGTAATTTTAACAGGCGGCAAAGAGCAAATCCGCACCAGAACAGGAATATCCAGGGCAGGATAGCAAAATAGTCCGTTGAATAAAAAAGCGGAAATGGAAATCCAACATATGTTGTCAGGTAGTTGGCATATAAGGATTTGGGAAGGTGAATAACATTGGCACCAGGAAAGCCAATGTAGCCTTCAGAGATATGCCTTGTAATTGTAAATGCAAATGCTGAAAATGGCAGGAGAAAGCCTGGATGCACCTTCTCAAGAACGGGAAGAAGGAGCCCTGTTATTATCATGGCACTTCCGTGGAAAGTTAATACGCCAAATATAACTATATCTTCCGGAAGGAAAACATAGGTCGCTGCAGTGATAACAAGTCCGCACATAAAGACTTCCAGGCCGCGGATGATAGGGTGGTTTGAAATAGCAACGCAAAAGCCTGATATAAGTATGAATGACCAGCAGATACTCTGCTGCCAGATAAAACCCTTATTTGTGGTATAAAAATCAATCTGGATTCCTGCAATATATACAAGATCCCAGCACAGATGATAGAGTATCATGCTGACGAGAGTTAAACCCCTGATAGAATCGATAGTGTGTAATCTTTTACCCATAGATACATATTAACTCAACTTGACTTAAAAAGCTAAAGAAAACTACAATAATAGAGAGATTATTAATATTTTTAATATACAATCTGCAAGCAGGTTAAATATGAATACTACTAAAATAGAAACTAATTCCTCACAGGAAACATTTGAATTTGGAAAAAGAATAGGAGAAAACGCCCAGCCAGGTCAGGTATATACACTGATCGGTGACCTTGGTGTTGGAAAGACTGTTTTTACCCAGGGCGTAGCCAAGGGACTTGGAATAGAAGGCCCTGTTAACAGTCCGACCTTTACTATACTTCAGGTATATGAAGAAGGAAGGATTCCCTTCTATCATTTTGATGTATACAGGATTGGCGATATCTCTGAGATGGATGAGATCGGATACGAAGACTGCTTCTATGGAAACGGCATAAGCCTTGTTGAATGGGCTAACCTCGTAGAAGAGATCCTCCCTGAGCACTATACAGAGATACGTATAGAAAAAGACCTGTCTAAAGGCCTTGATTACAGACTTATCAGCATGACACAGTTTTGATAACTATAGATCACGCAATTCAGCTGACGAATAAGATATAATGAATCCTTGATTAAGGATTGGACTATAACGAATTATTATTAAGTAAGAATTATCATTAAGAAAGAATTTCCATTGAAAGGACCACGCCTTGAAGATTTTAGCTATAGATACTTCGGGACTGACAGCAACGGTCGCAGTATGCGAAGATGACCGCCTTGTTGCCACGTTTTCGATCCAGTACAAAACAACACATTCCCAGATTCTCATGCCGATGCTCGAGAAGATCAAAGAGCTAACGAATCTGGATCTTAAGAGTATAGATGCCATTGCTCTTGCAGCAGGCCCAGGCTCTTTTACCGGACTTCGTATTGGAACAGCAACAGCCAAGGGACTGTGCCTTGCACTGAATGTCCCGCTTATCGCAGTTCCAACTATGGACGCCATGGCCTACAACCTTTATGGAGTTGAGCGTCTTATCTGCCCTATGATGGATGCAAGAAGATCTCAGGTCTACACAGGAGTTTACACATTCGTCCCTGAAAAGAGTGAAGACACTTCTTTATATAAATATGTAATGAAGACAGTTCTGGACCAGAAGTGTGCTTCAATTGACGAGATCGCAGAATACCTTAACGAGCAGGGTAAGCCTGTCACAATACTTGGAGACGGCGTACCTGTATATCTTGATGCTTTGGAAAAAAAGCTTAAAGTTCCATTTAGCGTAGCATCCGTATCACAGGATCGTCAGAATGCAGCAGCACTTTGCGCTGTAGCTGCTCAGTATATGCGCGAAGGAAAGATAACAGAAGCCGACTCTTTTGCCCCGGAATATTTAAGACCTTCTCAGGCAGAAAGAACTGCTAAGGAAAATCAAAAAGATACAGTAGCCGCTGCTTCAGGCAATGGAAATAGTTCTGAAAACTCTCAGGGAGCTTTAGAAAAAACTTTTGGAATGAAGATCCCTAAGGTCAAAGAGCGCGTCTTTATAAGGCTTATGAAGGCTGAAGATATTGACGTGGCAGCAGCCCAGGAAAAAGAAAACCTTGGTAAGGAAGCATGGACTCTTGACCAGCTCCTTACAGCAAGCACAAGAGATGACACTATATATCTTGTAGCAGAAAAGTCCGGTAAAGTCATAGGACTTTGCGGAGTACAGAACATTCAGGGCGACGGTGAGATAACCAATGTATCTGTAGCTAAAGACATGCGCGGTGAAGGCGTAGGCTACAAGATGATGCGCCAGCTCCTTGAAAGAGGACGTGGTATTGGAATAGAGAACTATACAATGGAAGTTCGCTCACAGAATGCCGCTGCAAGAAGACTTTATGAAAAGCTCGGCTTTAAGTCAGATGGAAAGCGCCCCGGATTTTATGATAATCCCAAGGACGATGCTGAGATCTACTGGCTTCGCAAACAGCAGTAAGACTTGGATAGGACTACTGGAATAATATTAAAGTCTATAAGTGATAAATGGAATTTTGATTTAGCAACAATATAAGAAAGAAAATAAGGAATTAGTTATGATCGATGTATGTCTCCTTGGAACTGGCGGTATGATGCCACTTCCATACAGATATCTGACGTCCCTCATGGTGCGTTATAACGGATACAGTATACTCGTTGACTGCGGCGAAGGAACACAGATGGCCCTTCGTAAAGTTGGCTGGAGTCCCAATCCCATCAGTATGATATGCTTCACTCATTATCATGCTGACCACATATCAGGACTTCCCGGAATGCTCCTTACAATGGGCAACGCAGAGCGCAAAGAGCCCCTCATAATGGCTGGACCAAAGGGACTTGAAAAAGTTGTTAACGCATTAAGAGTAATAGCTCCAGAACTCCCATTTCCGATTATATTCCACGAATTTTCAAGCGCGGAAGAAAAGCTTACTCTTGAAGGAATGCCGGATTTTGAAGTTACAGCATTTAAAGTTAATCACAACGTCATGTGCTATGGCTATGATTTCAGACTCTCAAGAAAAGGCCGCTTTAATGTAGAAAACGCCAATGCTCTTGAGATTCCAAGAAACTATTGGAGCAGACTTCAAAACGGTGAAACAATAACTCATGAAGACGGAAGGATCTTTTCCCCGGATATGGTCATGGGACAGGCAAGGACAGGAATCCACTTTACTTACGTAACTGACTCCAGACCTACAGATAGCATTGTAAGACATGCCCAGGACGCTGACCTCTTTATATGCGAGGGTATGTACGGCGAGCCTGATAAGCTTCAAAAGGCAAGGGAAAAGAAACACATGACTTTCTACGAAGCTGCAGATATGGCTAAAAAAGCTGAAGTTAAAGAAATGTGGCTGACCCACTATAGTCCTTCTCTGAATAGTCCGAAAGATTATTTGCATGATACCAAAAAGATATTCAAAAACACAGTTGCTGCTAAAGATGGAAGAATGGTAACTCTTGTTTTCCCGGAGGGATGATCTATGGCTAAGAAGGGTAAAGGTTTTTGGAATAATCGTATCGTTCAAGGTTTAATTATGCTCCTTTTGGGAGTTGCGGTTGCGTGGGCTATACTTACAAGGTTTACCTCTGTTCTCACTACAAGGCCGGAAGAAAAAGTCGGCACCCTTAGTGAGGTTCAGACTCTTGCAACTATGAATCTCGATAATTCCTACCCCGGCACCGTTGACGGTGTTGTGACCCTTTTTGCAAGGATTACCAAAGCTATATATAACGAAGAATATAGTGATAAAGAGCTTGAAAAGCTCTGTACTAAAAGATATCAGCTTATGGATGCTGAGCTTCAGGATGCCCAAGGCTCTATGGACAACTATCTTGCATCCATGAAGGCGGAAGCCAAGAACAAGAAAGATAAGAATATCACTATCTCCAACTATTTTGTTGATGACTTTAATGCAAGTACTGATATCTACACAATAGACGGTGACTCTCGCCAGTATGCCAAGGTTAACTGCCAGTTCGTAATGAGAGAAGAGAGTAAGGCTGAGACCTACAATTATCTTTTTACAATGAGAAAAGATACTGAGTCTGGCAAGAACTGGAAGATCCTTGGATGGGAGATCACGCTGGAAGATGAAGCTACAGATCCCGTAACAGCTATATGTCAAAGAAATTTGGATAATGATTATCCGAAGAATCCTGAAGACGTAGTTGAATACTTTGCATACATTACAACAGCGCTCTATAATGAGAGCTACAGCGAAGCTGAATTTTCCAAGATGAGCGCAGCAAGGGCATATCTATATGATGATGAGCTTCTGGCTAATCAGACGGACGTTGATGCCCAGCTTAAATCAGAAGTTCTTGCCAAGAAGGATGCGGGAGTTGTTGTAGCAGCCTTTGTAGTTGATGATGCAGATGACTTTAAATACAAATACATCATGGATGATTACTGCGCATCCGGTAACTGCATGTTCTCTATGAGAGGAACAAGCGAAAGACAGATACTGACATATCAGTTTATTTTAACTAAAGATTCCCAGGGCAGATGGAAGATCCACGGCTGGGAAATTGTTGAGGAATAGATGTAATGATCATTGATAAGAAAACAGAAGATGACGGCGTCATAATGATGTCAATTAAGAGCGGGGAAAAAGAGACTGCTCCTGATAAAGAAAAAGAAGCAAGTGGCAAAGACCATGTCACTATCCTTGCCATAGAAAGTAGCTGCGACGAAACAGCTGCTGCCGTAGTTAGAGACGGAAGAGAAGTTCTTTCAAACATTATCTCTTCACAGATAGCACTTCATACAGTATACGGCGGAGTAGTGCCGGAGATCGCATCAAGAAAGCATGTAGAAAAAGTTAATTACTGCGTACGCGAGGCTCTGTCTCAGGCAAACCTCAAGCTTGAAGACATAGATGCCATAGCAGTAACTTATGGCCCAGGCCTTGTAGGAGCACTTCTTGTAGGTGTATCCGAAGCTAAGGCTCTTAGCTTTGCTACAGGTATTCCCCTTGTAGGAGTTCATCATATAGAAGGTCATATTAGTGCCAACTATATCGAAAATAAAGATCTTAAGCCTCCTTTTGTATGTCTTGTAGTATCAGGAGGACATTCTCATCTTGTTGTTGTTAAAGACTATGGCGAATATGAGATCATAGGTCAGACAAGAGACGATGCAGCAGGAGAAGCCTTTGACAAGGTTGCAAGAGCAATAGGCCTTGGATATCCCGGCGGACCTAAGATTGATAAGGCGGCAAAAGAGGGTAATCCTGACGCAATATCTTTTCCTGCAGCAAAGATTGCAAATGCTGAATATGACTTTAGTTTCAGTGGCCTTAAATCAGCTGTACTTAATTATATAAATATACAGAGAATGCAGGGGGATGACTTTAATAAAAACGACCTTGCTGCATCCTTCCAGAAAGCTGTTGTAGACGTACTTACAGAGCACGCCATAAGAGCCGTTAAGGAATATGGCTATGATAAACTTGCGATCGCAGGAGGAGTTGCTTCTAACACAGCTCTTAGACAGAGCCTGGAAAAAGCATGCAAGGACAATAACATAAGCTTTTATAGTCCATCACCTGTTCTTTGCACAGATAATGCGGCAATGATCGGGGCAGCAGGATATTATGAGTATATGAAAGGTGTAAGAGCAGACCTTACACTTAATGCAGTTCCAAACCTTCCGCTTGGAGACAGGGAACGCAGATTCCATGGGAGACAATCATTATGAAGACAGCAGCGATCGTTCTTGCAGCCGGAAGCGGCAGCAGAATGCGTAGTAATATCAAAAAGCAGTATATGGAAATAAATGAAAAGCCTCTTATCTATTATGCACTTAAGGCTTTTGAAGATAGCTTTACAGACGAAGTTGTTCTTGTTGTATCACCTGGAGACATAGATTATTGCAAGGCTGAGATAGTTGATAAATATGGCTTTACCAAAGTTAAAAGAATAGTTGAAGGCGGAGCTGAGCGCTACGACTCAGTAAGACTTGGCCTTCATGCTATATCTGAAGATACTGATTATGTAATGATCCATGACGGCGCTAGACCCTTTGTAACAGAAGATATAATGCAAAGATCTGTAGACGCAGCAAGAGACTTTAGAGCCTGCGTTGTAGGAATGCCTGTTAAGGATACAATAAAAGTTTCTGATGAAAACGGATTTGCCAAGGCTACACCAGATAGAAAGACTCTCTGGATGATCCAGACACCACAGACCTTCGAGTACAACCTTATAAGAAAGCTTTATGATAAGCTCGAAGAGGATAAAGAAGAGATCAAAGCAAAAGGCATCAACATTACTGATGATGCCATGGTGGTTGAGACTTTTTCAGATGTTAAGGTTAAGCTTGTAGAAGGATCTTATAACAATATCAAGGTTACTACACCTGAAGACATTGGAGTTGCGCAGGCAATTCTAGGATAAAATAATAATAGAGAATAGTTCTGGTCGAAGTACTTAATCATAAGTATTTCGACCTGTTTTTATTAAAGATATCTGTTCATTTCTTCCTGAAGCCCACACTTTACAATAGGCTCATCTGTTCCATTTTCCCTACAATAATCATCAATCATCTTAAGCTCAGACTTATAATAAGGATAGTTGTGAGCCCCCCGCTCTTTTCTTGGAACAATATAGTTACTTCCAAATCGGTGTGTAAGAAAGAGGTCATACCTTTCCGGGATCAATATAGTCCCTGTTTCAAATGGAACCCTTATCATATGCTCGAATGCTTCCTTAGGAAAATGCTGGCCTGCGTCGTGATACATCATATGGTTGTACATGCCAAGATCGTCAGCTTCTTCAGGGAATGTTGACTGGGCAGCAACTTCGTACAGCTCCTGCAGCTGCCAGACGATAGACTTATCAGAAGTTGGATCAAGGCGGTGTCCAAGGAAGTTCTGGACGTTAACTATCTTCTGGGCAAGAGATGGGTCCGACGGGTCCTTGATTATAAGATCAGCAGCATCCAATGTTATCTGCAGTATCTGGCATATGGAATTGTAGATTTCTTTATCCCGAGGGATATAATCAAATACAAAAATATCAACACCCGCCATCATGGGAAAACCATAGTTATTAGCAAGGTAATCATCAGTCCAGCGAATGTGATCTGTGTTAGCGATGCGATAAAAACCTGAAAATGGAAAATTAGATGAGTCCTTGCCAATTAGATGTAAAGTGTCCGGAAGCTCATCTATATGTTCCACAAGACCATTAAAATCATCCCTTGTCATAGCGATATCAACATCGTCATCCCACGGGATCATTCCATGAGAGCGCACTGCCCCGAGAAGTGTCCCCCAATAGGCAAAGTACTTAAGGCCATACCGCTCGCACAGGTCGTCGATAGCGCCAACAACCCGCAGCTGGCATGCCCAGCACCTCTTCATGGTGGAGGTTATTGTAAAACCATGTCTGATTTCTTCTTTGAAATAATCATCTGTAAAGACAAAAGACATATCTTCTCCGTTAATATCTATGCATCCACCAGACTCATGATCTCATCTTGTTTATCAGCAGATTTGCCTGGATTGGCCGTATCTTCTTTTATCAATTCAGTCATAGCATTCTCACTATGCTTAAAGAGAATTGATAATAGATCCGAACGCTGTTTGGAAGTGAGCGTAAGGTCAAGATCTGTGACTATACTAATTCCATTGATAATATCGTAAAGATTGTGGGCTTTATTTAGCGTTCCGCTCTTTTCAATAAGACTTTGCGGGATAAGAGAGCATGCTATTCCAAGATCAAGCCCCTTTAAAAGAATAGCTGTTGTCGGAATCTCAGAGTACATATGCTTATAAAAAGAGCTCATGCTTTTTATAAGAACCGGTAATCTGAAGACTTTATCCGACAGGTATAAAAGGCTGTCGCTAATATGCTCATCCCTTTCAACAGACATTGAAGTAAAGAATCTTATGAAGTGCTTTAGAGAATAGAATGTTTGCATAGGAAGGAGCTTTAAGTTCTCATAGTTTATTTTTTCAGGGAAATATAAAACTCCGCTGTCAGGGAATGAAAAGGCAGCTTTGTATATTGTCTCAACTGCATCTTTTTTTATGATATCCTGGTCAGTTATAAGCCAGACAAGATTAGTTGTAACATGAGATAAGGCAAGGCCATAACATGAATCGTCTTGAATTACTATATCAAAGTCAGTGCAGGTCTGCTTTTCAAGACTTTTAAGGACCTGTTTCAAATGGCTTGCATCACCATTTGTTGGAATAACTACGCTAAGTCGCTCACTTTTAATCTTACGACCAAGCTTTCTGAAAAGACATTCGTCGTGTCTCAGGTTCTTAAGAGAATCGGATTTATCTACCGAATAACTTTTTCCCCTAAAGAAAAAACACTTTCTGCTGGTAACGCAGGTATAGCCAAAACGCTGAATGGAAAGGGCAAGATCAGCTCCCTGATACAATCCTGAGCGAAGCTTTGTGCATACACCTGTAGCAGTTCCAAAAAGCTTTTTACGGATAGAACCTCTTATAAGAACGCAGTAATCATGGAAAAAACGTTCGTCTATAAGTTCATCTTTTTTGGAAAATTCAAGGAAGCCTGTGTATTCTGCGCACTCTGCAAAAAGCTTGTTTGAAGGCGCACATTCAAGTGACCTCATTACATAGTTGGTCTGAGGCTGTACTGCACCTATAAAATAGGATGAATAGAGAGTTTCCTGAAGCCTTATGAGATTTGAAGGTTCAAGAATAATATCAGGATCAACCATAAGAAGATCATTATCAGGATGGGTGTCGTCTTCAAGATTATCTATAACATCAGTGATCCTTGGAAGATCACAAATAAGACGAAGTGATGCTTTGTATTTCTGAATATCTAATGTCTTACTACCTGGCCACTTTAGAAGAATTGAGATCCCATTCATAAGCGCTCCCCCCATATTTAGAACATTAAATAGTACTCGAAATATACAGTAATATTTTATCATATATTCGATTGTAGCGGGGCGGAGTTTGGATAAGTTATGTTTGTATATTGCATAATTGGTCTTATATGAAGTTTTTATCGCGCCATATCTTTTGGGCAAGAGGAAGAATGTCTGAACTTAGATGACATTTATCCTGACAAAGGAAAGCGGAGTCGGTATGCATGTCTTTATCTACCATCTGATCAAAGATGGACATAAAGACTACTCCGCACTTGCCACATTCTTCTTCGAGCCTTTTGTTAAAATATGCAGTAGCAGAATTTCTTTGAACTTCACTTCCAACACTTATCAGTTCCTGATCGAACAGCCCTTCAGCTGCAAGAGCCTTAAGCTCATCTTCTTCAGAAGTATTATCAGGCATGGAAGCTATAGGCCCCCAGCAGAAGGCTTTAAAACCTTTTGACTGAATGTCTTTTAAAAGCTCCATATAATTTGCAATGATGTCATCACATATTTCTTCATAAGTTCGTCCTTGATTTTCAACCTCTTTAAAGACGTGAGCTCTTATATCTATCTCTCCTAAAGCTACGCAGACCTTAGAACCTGGCTTTATGAAGCTGTCACAAAGGTAATTATATTTCTTATAGAAGTTATACTTGGAATCTTCTTTCATACAGTTATAGGCAAGGCATGGTCCAAGGTGAAGACATGTGAATTTATAGTCTGTAATGTTGGGACACACATTTATGCCATCACCGATTGCTTTGAAAGTAAGCCCTTCATTACCACTAAAGAAATTGACATGAGAATCACCGATGATAATGGCAGTATCATCTGCATAGTGAGTGATCTTCTCATGGTCAAAAGCAGACTTCCAGATTAAGGCTGATATGTGATCAAGCTCAGGGAGTGATAAGATAAGTCCTTTTAACAGAATAAGACAGGAACTTACAGTATCAGCATTGCACAGACTCTTGGCAGATTCGCTTCGAAGGATATTGAACTGAGAGCGAATAGTTTCTATAAGGCTATTGTACTGATCGTTAGGATAGAGACTTTTCCTGTTATCAATTTCAAGCTCTATCATAAGCTGGGTATCCTGCCAGTCAAAGCCAGATAATACGTCAGGCTTTTGGCTTGTTATCTCGATAAGCTTATCTATAAGTTCGATAGTAGTCATATTATCCTTTCATAAAATCTCTTTTATAGATTCCTGCGATGCCCTCTTTGATAACGCTACGCATTTCATCGTCTTTGGCATATACAAGTGCGATGGCACATGTCTCCATAAATGTTTGCTTTTTGTTGGTACAGGAGATGCCTTTTATCCTGTAGTTAGAAACGGTGCTGTTAATATGATGGAACCTGACGCCATTAACATAGCACTTAAGAAGAAAGTCATAGTCACCGGCTATTTTGTAAGCCTCGTTATAAATTCCCTGCGTATTATAAGTATCTGCTGTTACAAAGCATGCCACATGTCCTAGATTTATAACACCGTAGGGAAGCCTTGAGAGGTCATCTCCGGCTATGTATTTTTCAACAATGTCGTCGCCTTGGATAAAATTGAGATCTCCATATAGAATCCCGCAATCAGGATTGTCCTGATGACTTTTCCATACGGTATCAAGAGCGCCAGGCTCATAATAGTCGCCTCCGTTTATGATGCCTATTATTTCGCCGTGGCAGGCCAAAAGGCCCTTGTTAAGAGCATTATAGATTCCACTATCTGGTTCTGAAACGAAGTAAGATATTCTATCTAAGTACTTTCTTATTATATCCACAGTACCATCAGTTGATCCGCCGTCGATGACTATATACTCTACATCGTCGTATGACTGATCGATAACACTTTTTATTGTCTTTTCGATATATTCAGCTTCGTTTTTGCATATTGTTATAACAGAGATCATATGAAACCTCATTATATGGGAAAAGAATCCTGACGATAATAATATACGGAATTAAGAATATTTTATCACAAATAAGTAACCCAAAAATAATACAGAAAAAAATTATCACATAATAATTTTTATTCTATTTTTGTTAAGGATTTGATGATTTTGTCCGATAAATGCAATAGAAGTAGGTACGTGTATATTTATGTCAAAAAATTAACACCCTTTATATCAAGCGAGGGATACCTTAGGGTATATAGAAAGCTTGTTAATATATGTACTAACAATTTTCAAACTTTAGATTATGAGTGGAAACAGGGAAGTTTCCATCGAAGCTGCTATCAAGGAAGCTAACTAAGCAGCTAGTAATCTGTCACACATGGAGGTGATAAATTATGGCAATTAACTCAATCCAACAGACCAATATTCTGCAGATACAGCAGATGCAGCAGGTTCAGCCTGTTCAGAAAGAAAGAGAAGGCGGTGTAGATACAGCAGGTAATGCTGCAGATCAGCTTGCTCAGGAAGTAGAAACTGTAAAGCAGACAACTAATGTTGCGCCTTATAGTCAGGAAGATGGCTATGATGACAGCCAGAATCAAGAAAATGCATCACAGCTTCAGCATGCGCTCGAAGTTGCCGATGAACAAAATGAAAAGAATAATGAGAAGATCAGTAAAGCAATAGCTAACATCAATCAGAAGATGACAGCTAATACTGAAGCCGTGTTCGGATTCCATGATAAGACTAATCGTGTAACTATCAAGATCGTTGATAAGGACACCAAGAAAGTTGTAAAGGAATTTCCGCCGGAAAAGACTCTTGATATGATTGCAAAGGCATGGGAACTTGCAGGTATCATGGTCGATGAAAGAAAATAATTCTCTCATAAAGGTAGTACAATCCCAGGTTTTTATGGATGAAAAGGAGTTCATCCGGGAATGAGGTATTATGACTAACAGGATTACAGGCTTGAATTCCGGCCTAGATACGGAATCTTTGATAACTGCATTAACACAAAATTATAAAAACAGAGTCGATAAAAATACAGGTGGACAGACAAGGCTTTCCTGGAAACAGGATATTTGGAAGAGCACCAACAAAAATATAGTATCTTTTTATAACGGCAAACTTGCAGATATGCGCTTTTCAACAGCCTTTAATAAAAAGACTACTAAATCTTCAAGTAATGCAGTATCTATTGTTACCGGCGAAAACGCAATGGTATCATCATCAACAGTAAGTAAGACAAGCCTTGCTAAGGCATCTTATCTTACTGGAAATAAGATCTATAAAGCTGGTAGTACCACTGAAACAGCATCAAGCGATACTAAGATGTCAGAGCTTGGAATAACAGAAGAAACAACCCTATCCTTTAAGATGGGTAAAGATGGTGCAGAAACTCTTAGTGTAACTATTGGGCCTGATGAAAGTATGAGTGATCTTGTTTCAAAGCTCAATTCTGAAGCAACTGACAGCGGCCTTGGACTTACAGCTAACTTTGATGCTAAGCAGGGAAGACTGTATATAGCTTCTGAAAAGACCGGCGAAGAGAATGCATTTACAGTTGATACAAGCACAAGTGCAGCAGCACTGTCCATACTTGGAATTAACACAGATGAGCTTGAACAGGCATCTCAGTACCAGGAAGCATCAGATGCTGAACTTGTTATGAACGGCGTATCATACACATCAGCTTCCAACACCTTTGAGATCAATGGCCTTTCTATTACAGTAAACTCATCAACAGAAGATGAATTTACTATTACAACAAGTAATGACTCTAGCGGCGTATATGATATGGTCAAGGAATATCTATCTGAGTATAATTCCCTGATCCAGAAGCTTGATACACTGTATAATGCTGATAAGGCAGATAAGTATGATATCCTCACATCTGATCAGAAGGATGAGATGACAGATGATGAAATATCTGACTGGAATACTAAGATCAAATCAGGACTTCTTGCTAAAGACAGCACCTTGTACAATGTAATCCAGGCTCTTAAGGAAGCTATGCAAGGAACCTACTCAGTAACAGATTCAAAAGGTAACACTACTTCATGGTCTCTTGCAACACTTGGAATCAATACAAAAGGATACTTTGAAGCTGAAGAGAATGAGCGCGGATGCTATCATATCGACGGCGATGAAGATGATGACTATTCAAAGGCCAATGCAGATAAGCTTGCTTCAGCAATAGCAAGTGATCCTGATGCAGTAGCCAGCTTCTTCAACCAGCTTTCAAGAGAAGTATATAGTAAGCTTGGCGATCTTATGAAGGGAACTTCATATTCAAGTGCATATACTATTTATGAAGATAAGCTCATGGCATCACAGTATAGTGACTACAACACTAAGATTTCAAAGGCAGAACAGGATCTTGAGAAAAAGCAGGATTATTACTACAGCAAGTTTGCAGCAATGGAAAAAGCTCTTTCCAAGATCAATTCCAGTTCTTCTTCACTAGGAAGCATGCTTGGATCATGACTAAAGCTGCTTGGCATAGTTAAAAGGAGACTACGTTTTTAGAATAAAGCGACCGGCAGGAGGTTAAGTGTGAATAAGGCGAATCCATATGCGCAGTATGCTAATAATAAAGTAATGTCAGCTTCCGGTCCTGAGCTTACACTCATGCTCTATGAAGGTGCGATCAAATTCTGTAACAGAGCAGAAGCCGCTGTTGAGAAAAAAGATATTGAAGGCGCTCATGTAAATATCCGTAAAGTACAGAACATCATTGCATATCTTCGTGAGACTCTGAATATGAAATATGCTACAGCTCAGGATTTTGAAAACATTTATTCATATCTTGACAGAAGACTTGTCGAAGCTAATGTCAGCAAGGATATTGAGATCCTTAAGGAGATCAATAAACATCTTCATTCTGTCAGAGACACATGGATTGGCGTTATGAAGGCTAATAATGTTCCTGTTCCTAACAGCTACATGAATCATTCAGAGCCGGCAGTATAAGTACATAGAAGTACATCCATGTACTTCTAAACATGTACAAGATACATCCTGTATCCGTACATAGAAATACATCCATGTATTTCAAAACAAAATATGTTTTATTATCGAGCAGGTTTTAAGACCTGCTCGATTTATATCATGAAACCTTGACAGTACGGTTTTGAGACTAGATGAGCAACATGATATAATTGATATGTATATGAAATAGCGTACATTCCATAACGATAATTGGCTACATTAAGAAGCTCATTTGGGAGGGCGCCATGTTTGATAAGTCCAGATGCTATATCATTGCTGAAGCGGGAGTTAATCATAATGGTAAGCTTGATCTTGCTCTGAAACTATGTGATGCAGCACTTCATAGCGGAGCTGATGCTGTTAAATTTCAAACCTGGAAGACAGAGAATATCATCACAAGAAATGTAGAACAGGCCCAGTATCAGATTGAAAATACAGGGGTTACCGAGTCTCAGTTTGATATGCTCAAAAAGATAGAACTTCCATATGATGATTTTGTTAAGATCAAAGAGCACTGCGATAAGATAGGAATAACATTCATATCTACAGCAGATGATTCTGAAAGCCTTGATTTTCTTATAGGGCTTGGAATTCCTTTTATTAAAATAGGATCAGGTGATATTGGTAACGTATCGTATCTAAGAGAAATTGGATCAAAAAAATTGCCTGTATTACTTAGTACAGGAATGAGTAATCTTGGAGATATTGATATATCGCTAAGGGCACTTAAAGAGGGAGGCGCATCGGACATAACCCTTCTTCACTGCACTACAAGCTATCCATGTCCCCATGATAAAGTTAACCTTAAAGCCATGAACACGTTAAGAGAAGCCTTTCATCTACCTGTTGGATATTCAGACCATACGATAGGACCTGAAGCAGCTATTGCTGCAGTTACGATGGGTGCCTGTGTAATAGAAAAGCACTTCACTCTTGACTGTCAGATGGAAGGCCCTGACCACCTTGCAAGTACAGAACCAGGCCCTTTCAAAGATATGGTTGAAAGTATCAGAAAGACAGAAGTACTTCTTGGAGATGGCATCAAAGAACCAACACCTGAAGAAAAAGAGATATCCAAAGTAGTCACCAAAAGAGTTGTGGCTCTTACAAATATATCAGAGGGAGAAGTATTCACAGAATCCAATATATGCGTTAAGCGTAATGATATTGGAACCCTTGCAAGATACTATGACCAGGTAATTGGAAGAAAAGCTCTAAAAAGCTATGTACCTGATGAAGGAATAGAGATCTAATAGAAATTTCCAGATAGTTAGAAGTAAATGTTCGGATGAGGAATGTCATGAAAAAGCTTTGCTTTATTACTGCTGCCAGATCTGAATATGGAATCCTTAGATGGATAATGCAGGATGTCAAAGATTCTGCATATTTTGACATGCAATTAATTGTAACAGGAGGACACCTGTTAGAAAGTCAAGGCCATACAGTAGATCAGATACTTGAAGATGGTTTTAAGCCGGATATTCTTATTCCGGTAAAAGAGCGAAACGGCAAGGTATACTCTCTTTCCCATGAATGCGGCGAGCTTATGTCGAAGATATCAGATGCACTTGAAAAACTTCGCCCTGACTATGTAGTAGTACTTGGTGACAGATATGAGCTTCTTCCAATTTGCAGCGCAGCATTTATCATGAATATTCCCATAATACATATATCAGGCGGTGATGTCACCAAAGGAGCTATGGATGATGCTGTAAGAAACGCTGTCACAATGCTTGCAACTTACCACTTCCCGGGAACGTTGGAAAGCGCTACAAACATAATCAGAATGCGGAGATCTTACGAAAATGTCTATAGTGTTGGAGAGCCTGGGCTTGATCATTTTGTAAGAAATAAGCTTATGACAAGGCAGGAACTTGCGGATGATCTTAAGCTCGATCCTGACACTAAGTGGATACTGATGACCTACCATGCTCAGACTGATCATGACATTTCTATAGATCTTGAAATAGTATCTAATACCCTTGATATTTTGCATACACTAGATGGTGTAAGCGTTGTTGCAACTTATGCAAATCTTGACCCTGGAGGAGATAAGATCAACAGACTCCTTGAAGAAGATAAAAAGATAAGAACGGTTCCGTCTCTTGGCAGCAGGCGATATCTAAGCTTTATGAAGGAAGCTTCTTTTGTCATAGGTAACTCTTCAAGCGGAATAGTTGAAGCTCCTTACCTTAAGATACCTGTTGTTAATATAGGCGACAGACAAAAGGGGCGACATATGTGCGATAACATAGTTCAGTCTGATGGAAGCATTAAGTCGCTTAAAGATGCCATACAAAAAGCCATAAATCTTGATACCTCATCCATGGACTGCTCATATTATGGAGACGGACATACAAGCGAAAAGATAGTCAGTATATTATCTAAAGTCCTGTAAAGCATGTATGGATAGCATATTAAACTGGAATATCGTGGTCATATAGAGGAAAAGGTGAATATGACAAGGAACTCCATTTCGGATAGTCCTAAGATCATAGGTGGTGAATTTGCGATAGCTCCTGATGTTTTGAAAGGGGCTTTAGATGCGTGCGGCCGTTTGGATAAGACACCTTTTTCAAAAGCTGCTGCCGCGTCTTTGGATGATCTTTATGATAACGTAATGTTTTTTTCAAGCGCCAGGGCAGCTTTATATGCGGCTCTTTGCGTTGAGAAGACAGAAGCGAAACTTCATGTATATCTTCCTGATTATCTGTGTAGTAGCGTTATTGATGCAGTTAATGATGCAGGACTATCTTACAGCTTTTACCACATAGAAGATGATCTTTATCCGGATATGGACAGTCTTTTTGATTCTATTTATGTAAAAAAAGAATCTGCCAAAAATGCAGTTATTCTCATTAACTATTTTGGCCTGCTAGACCTTGAAAAGACTATAAAAGAGATTAGGAAAAAGGCTCCTACAAACCTAATAATGCTTGATGATGTACAAAACTATTATGGGTTTGGAACAGAGCCTGATTATGACTATGCCTTCACCAGCCTTCGAAAATGGTTTCCCATTCCTGATGGAGGACTACTCAAGATTGCTGATTCTATGATGCAAAGCGGGACAGGAACAAGAATCCGGAATATCTATGATTCCATGAAAGACAATAACCTTTTTGTCTCCTATAAGCTTTCTGGTAATGTTCTGAAAAGCTATAGAGGCGTTATAGATGACAGTATATGTCTAGAACTTATAGAAAAAGGCGAAGAGCTTCTTGATAAAAACTATAAATGCCCAATATCAGATATTTCATATGAGTTTTTTTATTCATATATTTTTAAAGAGCAGGAAAGAGCTTCTAATAAGCGAAAAGACAACGCAAGAATCCTTCACGAAGGGCTTGAGAAGCTTTCGATAAAGCATATTTATAACGATTCAAAGGTACCTCTTTTTATACCTGTTTTTTTAGATTCCAATAAGAGAGATGTGATCAGAAAGAAAATGTTTGATAATAACATCTTTTGTCCTGTTCATTGGAAGAATAGTAACTTGCTGCCCAATAATCTGTACGATATGGAACTATCACTTATATGTGATCAAAGATATGATCAGGAAGATATGACCAAGATTCTTAAGATCCTTTCGTAAGAAGCCAATATAGCTTTGGTGGTAGATCTGAATTAGATATTAGTTTCTGCCCAATATCACCAGTTCTCGCTTAGAGGAATCAAATGAATGTGATAATAACTGATAAATGGAATACATATCTCGAGCTTTTTAAGGACTTTCAAAAAGATGTCTACTTTTTGGAAGAATACGTAAAGCTCTATGAAACAGATGATGCTAAAGCCCAGTGCATAGTATGCTCTGAAGATGGTAACATCCTTCTTATGCCCTTTTTAAGAGGTGAGATAGAAGGCTACTACGACTTTGAAACCCAGTACGGATATGGAGGACCAATATCCAATACAGATGATCAGGAATGGATAGATTTTAGCCTATCAGCAATTAAAGACTATTTTAGAGACAATAGATATATATGCGGATTTATAAGATTTCACCCACTGATAAATAACGCATTTTTTTGCCAAAACAAAATGAACGTCATAAACGACAGAAATACTGTTGCGATAATCACAAGTGGAAGCAGCGAAGAAATCTGGGCTACCCAGATATCATCAAAGAACAGGAACATGATCAGAAAGGCACAAAAGAATGGCCTTGTTTATAAAGCAGAACATGATTTTGAATCTTTTCCTGAATTTATAGAACTGTATAACTCAACAATGAAGCGCATTGGTGCGGATAATTTCTACTTTTTTGATGATGAATATTATAAAAGATTTAGAGACAGCTTAAGTGAACATGCTTTTCTAGGCACTGTGAGGCATAATGGCAAGCTTATATGTTCCGCGATTTTCATGTATCAGGGCGATTACGGACATTATCATCTCGAAGGCAGTAACCATGAATATAAAAGCCTTGGAGCCAATAACCTCCTTTTGTGGGAAAGCGCCTGCCATATGCACGAACTTGGAGTTAAAAAGCTTCACCTTGGAGGAGGTAATTCTTCATCGCCTGAAGACCCATTATTTAAATTTAAAAAAGCTTTTTCTGACAACCTTGAACAGTTTGCTATCGGTAAGGAAATTTACAACCAGGAATTATACGATGATATCTGCAGAAGATGGGAAGAAAGTAATCCTGATAAGATATCTGTTTTTGGAAACAGGCTTCTAAAATACAGGTACTAGAAGATTGAGGTTGATATGAGAATTCTATTTTTTACATGGCGTGGTTCTTATATAGATGACGATCTGGAATATTTCTTTAAAAAGCTGGGACATGATTGCTCTCGAATCTGGAATGATCACGGTGATATTCCAAATAGATATGAAGATGATGAGTTCCTTGAATATTTTAATAAACAGGTATTAAGTAAAGGCTTTGATGTTTGCTTTACAACTAATTATTGGCCCCTTGTAGCTATAGGATGCCGCAAGCATGGCCTGCCCTATATTTCCTGGTCCTATGACTCTCCACCTAATCTTCCTAAGACTGATACCATGGAGTATGATACCAATCACATTTTCTTTTTCTCAAGAGATGATGTAAATAATTACAGGAAAAAAGGGATAGAACATGTATACCACATGCCGCTTGCAGTTAACACAAACAGGTGGGATAAGGTTGCAGCAAATAATTTAAGTTTTTTAGCCGATATATCTCTTGTAGGTAAGACATATCAGTCTACACTACCTAAGTTAAAAACCAGAATGACTGATTATCAAAAGGGCTATATCGATGCAATTGTAGCATCACAGCAGTTTAATGATCAGGCATATATTATGAGGGATGCTGTTACAGATAAACTAATAAAGAGTATAAATGAAACCTATGCAACATATCCCGATAATAAGCTTACGATTACAGCTTCTCAGCTTGTGTACTCTATATCAACATTTGTTACACATATAGACAGGCTTTCTCTTTTAAAACTATTATCTACTAAATTTGACACACATCTATATACCTATGATCTGCCGAAAAAAGAATACAAGCTCATCCCAAATGTCAAAGTGCATGGCCAGGTATCTTATGAAGAAGAAATGCCTCAGATCTTTAAACTTAGTAAGATCAATCTCTGTCCCACATTTAGAGGTAATTCTTCCGGACTTCCTTTAAGACAATTAGACGTAATGGGATGCGGAGGATTTCTTCTTAGCAGTTTCAGAACAGAACTGTATGAAGAGTTTACAGATGGCGTAGATACCGCCATGTATTACGGACTTGAAGATGCTCTTGATAAGGCAGAATATTATATGTCCCACGATGATGTGAGACTTTCTATAGCAAGGAAGGGCTATGAGAAAGTAAAAAAATATTATACCTATGAGGACAGACTTGAGAGAATGCTTGGATATATCTAATGTTTGACGCTTTTTGAATGGTATCTGTTTTATTTGATACGAGGTATCCACATGGATAAAGAGACTCTGCTTCGCTATACCGGAACTAAAGATATGAATATAGTAGATGCTATGCAGAAGATAGATGAGAATGGTAAGGGAATCCTCTATATCTTAAATAGCAAAGGGCAGTTGTCTGGTTCTGTGTCTGATGGGGATATCCGCAGATGGATCATCACAACAGGCAATCTCCAGGGAAGCGTTAGAGACATTATGAAAAAAGACCCTAAGTGCCTTTCAGAAGAAGCCAAAGACAAGGCAGGAAAGCTTATGTCCATGGAATCTGTAAGGTCTGTTCCTATTGTCAATGAACACAGGAAGATCGTTGACATCGTATTTATAGAAGATATCCATCGCCGCAGAAGAAAGAAAAATAAATCCTTAAAGGGAATTCCTGTAATAATCATGGCAGGAGGTAAGGGAACCAGACTATATCCTTATACCAAGATACTTCCCAAACCTCTTATACCGATAGGCGAAATCCCCATCCTTGAAAGGATAATCAATAGATTCTGTTCTTATGGAGCAGACGAATTTTATATAACAGTTAATTATAAAAAAGAAATGATAAAGTCCTATTTCAAGGACCTGAACTCATCCTATACCATTCACTACGTCGAGGAAGGTAAGCCCCTTGGAACAGCTGGCGGTATAAGCCTTATAAAAGATAAGCTGCAGGGCCCTGTTATCATAACGAATTGCGACATCATGATAGAAGCTGACTACGAAGCAGTTCTAGAGCGTCATAAGTCATCAGGAGATGCCATTACTATAGTGTCATCTCTTAAGAATACTATTATTCCATACGGAGTCTTATATACAAGTGAAGAGGGAGTTGTTTCATCACTTGATGAAAAGCCGAGCCTATCATACCTGATCAATACAGGTATGTATGTGATAGATGCAGAGTATCTTAACATGATCCCCGAAGATACTATCTACAATATGACAGATCTTATTGATGATTTTATGAAGCTGGGAATGAAGGTTGGAGTATTCCCAATAAGCGAAAATTCATTTCTCGATATGGGACAGTTTGAAGAGCTCAGGAAGATGGAAGAGCGCATAAATGCGGGAGATATTAATGAATAAAAATGTTTTGATAAAGAGGATCTGAAGATGGCAATTATAAATGGTGAAGAAAACTTAACTATCAGAATACAAAATGAAGCCCGTATACTCTATCAAAATAGTGAGCAGGAAGGACTTAATAACTTTATGCCACTTATAAAAGACATAACGAATGCGGTCATGCCATATACTACTTCTGGAAGTAGCGAAGTTCAGATTGTCCTCCAAAACCTGCAAAAAGGGGTGGAAGCCTATAAACATACAGATATGATAGGCATGGCTGATAGTCTTTTGATAATCGGGGGAAAACTAAATGAATGCGGTTTATGAAAAGAATCTCGAAGCACTTAAAAAGAGACATTATCTTGATGGCGAAAATGATAAAAGTATAGAAGAAGCGCTTAGTACTGGTCAAAGCGATATTAAGTCTTTGTATGATATAAACATATCGTCAGATACTATGGACAAAAGCATAGTCTGTATTACTAAAGATGGCTATGAATATGCCCTTTCAAGCAGAGTAGACAGTGAGGGCGCAGCCGAGATATATGCTGAAAGATTTAATAATCCTGAACCGTTTGAAACCTATTGCCTTTTTGGGCTTGGAGATGGCAGGATAGCAAGAAATGTTCTAAAAAACTTATATGATAACAATCTTCTTATTGCAATAGAGCCGGATATAGAAGTTGTCTTGACCGTGATGAATACCTTCGATATTTCGGATCTTATTAGTAATGATCAATTTTATCTTTTGATAGGTAATCCAAGACTCTATGAAAATCTCCAGGATATTCTTGAGGGAGTTATCAATGCAGGAACTATAGCTCCCATAAGATTCCTTATATCCCCTGGATATGACGCCCTATATTATGATATGTGTGATAGCTGTATCAAGATGGCAGATTATGTCATGGATGCCATAAGAATCAATAGCAATACCCTTATCAAGATGACAGATGTAATGAATCTTAATACCTTTAAGAATATAAAATATCTGGTAGAAGGTTCTGATTTTCGCAGTATTATAGATAAGTTTAAAGAAATAGATCTGCGTGACATTCCTGCCATACTTGTTTCTGCAGGTCCTTCCCTTGATAAAAATATTGATGATCTAAAAAGAGCTGAAGGCAAAGCTTTTATTTTTGCAGTTGATTCTGCTGCTAGAGCACTTGAAAACCATAATATAAATTATAATGCAGTTACTACAGGAGATGCTGAAAAAGAATATTCTGTATTTGAAGATGACAGAACCCGTACAAAACCATTGATCGCAGAGATATCATCAAATTATAAGATCATTGAAAACTGGAAGGGGAGACTTTTCTTTGACCAGGCTGCAATGGGATATGTACTTCAAAAGTCAATCCTTGATGGAGTTCTTCCTCATGATCTTGGAGGCGTTGAAACTGGCGGATCTATATCCACTAATGCTTTTTCTGCCCTTATGTCTCTTGGATTTAAAACTATCGTACTTGTAGGGCAGGATCTAGCTTTTACAGGCGGTAAAGGACATGTTGAGGGATTTAGCGATCAGGAATCTGATGAGGATTTAAAATTTAGAGGAATAGAACAGGTTGAAGGCTGGGATGGCACGATGCTTACAACTGACGCTCAGATGAGATATTATGTCAGATGGTTTGAAAAGAAGATAGAAGCAGTTAAGGATGATATCACAGTAATTGATGCTACAGAAGGTGGAGCCAAGATACAGGGCGCTATAAATATGACGCTTAATGAAGTTATTGATACTAGATGCACAAAATCTTGCGATTTTGATGAGGTGTTAAGAAGCGTTCCTAACACCTTTGAAGGTGAAAATATAAATAAGTGCAAAGACCATCTAAAAAAGCTTCCGGATAGACTATTGGACTATGAAAAGAAACTCAAAAAGTTCAAGGAAGCTTATATAAAGATGAGTGAGTTTATTAAAAAAGGCATCACTTCAGGAAAAGAGTTTGATAAAACCTATAAAGTAGTCAAAGAAGCTAATAAAACAGAGTTTAAAGAACCTTTATATCACCTTGTCACTTCGTTTTGTCTAAGAGAGGTTTATAGATATAAGAATATAGTAATGGATAAGGATAAGCCGATGGATGAAGTCCTTATGGCTTGTGCTCAGATGATGGATGATTGCATTAATGCGATTGAAAAAATAATCAAATTAATCAAAAAAGAATGGAATTGGCTATAAAAGATATTCTGTGAACTGTGGTATCGTTTTTAGAAGCTCTATACATTATTAGTACTCAAAATAAACGCAAAACAAAACGTAAAATTTTACGTTTTGTTTGATCGACGATTAAAAGCTGTTTGTCATGACTTTCAATGCAACGAAAATGCAACGTAAAAAAATACGTTGCATTTTCGTTGCATTAATAATATATTGAAACGTTCGGCACAGGAATAACTCGAATTGTTAATGCTTATAAAACTTACCAAATGAAGCCGCGTTTTGAAATAAAAGATAATTCTATAACAGTCACATTGCCAGTGTTATCCTCGACTAAATTCGTTTCATCAGATGAAAATGAAGTACTTCATTTACTAGGTGGCGAAATGCGTTACAGTAGTAGTGAAATAGCCCAAAAGCTTAATTGGAGCAAAGATAAGGCAGTAAGAATAATAAATGGTCTGGTTGCGTCAGGCTATGCCATGAAACATGGAACTGGTAGAGGTACGAAATATTCGAAGAAGTAAAAAAATCAAATTAATAAAAAAAGAATGGAATTGGCTATAAAGATTCTGATTTTTTTGTCGATAAATAATGTGTAAGGGAATAAACCGTGGATAGTCACGGTCATCCCGCAAACACGCAAACCGAAAGCACGGATGCTTTCGAGGTCTTTTTTCAAGGAGGAAAAAAATATGGTAGTACAACACAATCTCACAGCAATGAATTCACAGAGACAGCTTGGTATCACAACAGATTTACAGGCTAAGTCTTCAGAGAAACTCTCATCCGGTTACAAGATTAACCGTGCAGCAGATGATGCAGCAGGTCTTTCAATTTCCGAAAAGATGAGAAGACAGATCAGAGGTCTTAATCAGGCATCTGACAACGCACAGGATGGTATATCTGCAGTACAGACAGCTGAAGGTGCTCTTCAGGAAGTACAGGATATGCTTCAGCGTATGAACCAGCTGGCAGTTAAGGCTTCTAATGACACACTTACATCAGATGATAGAGGATACATTCAGGCAGAAGTTAACAAGCTCGTATCCGAGATCAATCGTACAGCATCAACAACTCAGTTCAATAACCAGAACCTTCTCGATGGTTCATTCACATCTAAGAAGCTTCAGGTTGGTACTGAGAACGTAGCTGATAGCCGTATCAACGTTTCTATCGGTTCTATGGGTGCTAAGTCTCTTGGTGTTAGCGGACTTTCAGTAAGTACTGGAACAAATGCTCAGGGTGCTATTGATACAGTTAAGTCAGCTATCCAGTCTGTTTCCAGCATGAGATCTGATCTTGGTGCTATTCAGAACAGACTTGAGCACACAATCAAGAACCTTGATAACATCGCTGAGAACACAACAGCAGCTGAATCACAGATCCGTGATACAGATATGGCTGAAGAGATGGTTAAGTATTCGAATAATAACATCCTTGCTCAGGCAGGTCAGTCAATGCTTGCACAGGCTAACCAGTCTAACCAGGGCGTTCTTTCAATCCTTGGCTAATCTTCATCAAATTAGTAAATCTGTCATTTTAAGTGAATGATTGCAACTACCAAAAGGAGCCCCGGAAACATCACCGGGGTTTCTTTCAGTGTGTCTTTATTTCTTCTGGGAACAGAGTTGAATAAAATTTACAAGAAATTCTAAAGTTTTAAATTTTGATGTCGATAAATATAGTGTAAAGAGAAAGATCCAGATGATAATCATCTGGATCTATTTTTGTGGCATAATATTATACTCTTATTTTATACAAAAATCAAGAATTTTATTGGTATATCTATTAAGTTTTCTCTTACCCTACCGATATAAAGAGTGTAAGAAAGTTTCAGCCTTGGAAAGGAATCCGCAAAGTAGGCTACATAAATTTAAGAAAAGGAGAGTGGCAGCAGGGAAGCGGGCCCCGATTCAAGGAGGAAATTAAATATGGTAGTACAACACAACATAACCGCAATGAACGCTCAGAGACAGCTTGGTATTACGACAGACAATCAGGCAAAGTCTTCAGAAAAACTCTCATCAGGTTACAAGATCAATCGTGCAGCAGATGATGCTGCAGGTCTCGCAATTTCCGAAAAAATGAGAAGACAGATCAGAGGTCTTTCACAGGCATCTGATAACGCACAGGATGGTATCTCCTGCGTACAGATCGCAGAAGGTGCGCTGCAGGAAGTTCAGGATATGCTTCAGCGTATGAACGAACTTGCAGTTAAGGCAGCAAATGATACTCTTACATCAGACGATAGAGGCTACATCCAGCAGGAAGTTAACGCTCTTGTATCTGAGATCAATAGAACAGCATCCACTACAGAATTCAATAACCAGACACTTCTTGATGGAACATTCATAGGCAAGAATCTTCAGGTTGGTTCCGAGAACCTTACAGATAGTAGAATAGTAATCTCCATCTGCTCACTAGGTGCAGCGGGAATTGGTGTTAGCGGACTTAGTGTATCAACTAATGTAAATGCAGATCAGGCAATCAGTATAGTTAAAGATGCTATCACATCAATCTCCAGTATGAGATCTGACCTCGGTGCTCTTCAGAACAGACTTGAACACACCATCAAGAATCTCGATAACATCGGTGAAAACACATCAGCAGCTGAATCACAGATCCGTGATACAGATATGGCAGAAGAGATGGTTAGATATTCAAATAATAACATCCTTGCTCAGGCAGGCCAGTCAATGCTCGCTCAGGCTAACCAGACCAATCAGGGTGTATTATCACTTCTCCAGTAAAATATATACTAAATATGGTATAATATATACTAACAGGAAATCCGGCAGTTCACCTGCCGGATTTTTCTGAAAGTATATATAACTATATATTTAGTATTTTTTTGTTTTTTATCAGGAAGGATGTTGTATATGAAATATTCACTTTGCAATGACTTCTTAAATTCTCAAAAAGTCTTATATCCTTTTGGAGAATATCTATCTGACTACAGATCCGGAAAGCATGATTTTGCTCCCTGGTCTGTAGAAATCCATCCCACAGCAAGATGTAATCATAACTGCATTCATTGTTCGTATAAGGAAAGAAATGAAAGCCGTTGTCATATGGACAAAGGCGTTTTTGACAAGCTTATAGATTCTCTTATAGCTATGAAAGTTAAAGGTGTATATTTCTCCGGAGGCGGAGAACCCTGTATATACGAAGGCCTTGCTGATAGCGTTGTAAAGTTATATGAAAACGGTGTAGAGTCTGCGCTTGTTTCTAATGGCTCACTTATTGAGTCCTCAGGTGTTTTAGATGTTGCAGATCACTTTAATTATATTGCCTTGTCAGTTCCAAGCTGCACAGAAGATCTATTCAAGAAGATCACAGGAACGACAAATATGTCTAAGGTTTTAGCCATTCCATCCAAGATAAAAGAAAGATTTGGTGATAAGTCACCTGTAATAGGTTCAAGGGTCGTTGTAACTAATCTTATAGTTGATGAAGTTCCTCATATCCTTGAGACAATCAAGGAAAGAGAATTTGATTATGCTATTTTCAAAATCGTAAGAGACTATGAAGACAGAGGACTTGGCGTATCAGATGATAAAGCCAAAGAACTTGAAGATGTAATTAGAAATCTCCTACAGGAAGGCAAGATAGATCATAACTTTACTAATCTTGATACTGTATTCCAATATAGAAAACCATACACAAGATCGCCTATATGTCATATTAATCAAATGGGACTTCTGGCAGCAGTTACACCTGAAGGAGATGTATACCCCAACATCTCAGAGATAGGCAAAGAAGAATTCCTTGTTGGTAATCTTTATAAGAATTCATTTGAAGAAATATGGAATAGTAAAAGACACGATGAAGTCAAAGAAGCTTCCAATAAGAGATGGAGCTGCGGAGATTGTAAGAACTGCAGAGCTATAAGTTATAACATGATCATGGAAGAGATACTTACAAAGCTTCCAATCCAGATGGATCCATTTATCTGAGAGTGATAATCGATAAGCCTGGGAGATTACAACATGGATATTGGAGAATATCTCCTTGACATCATAAACGAAGCAGAGAACTCTGAATTTATATTATTGATACTTGGAAAGGACTGTACTAAGGCTGCTGAAACGGCAGGGCAGTTCTTTCCTTCTTGTGTTATTTATTCTGCAGAAGTTACAGATGAAGATATCAAAGTATTAAAGGAAATGAACATTCTCTTTGATTATGTAGTTATGACTGATGTGATAGATGATGATGAAAAGTTTCGTGATATTCAAAGAGTTTTACCTTTATTAGATAAGAAAGGGCATATAAATATAGCGTGTCCTAATTCTAATAACATATTAAATATATCAGATCTTCTAAAATGCAGAACTAAACGAAGCAAAAATTATATTGTTGAGAAAAGAAATTATACATATGCGGATATAGGCGATAGAATCACAGATTTAAATTTGCTTATTACTAAGTTTGGGCTATTTGGAGATCCATATGAATCCGTCCTTAATAAGGATGAGCTTATAAAAGAACTTGGAGATGATCATGCTGATAGCATAAATGCATTATATCTACCGTATATAAGGTTTTCACTAAAAAAGGAAGAGGCATATATAGAAAGAAGTGACATATTTCCGGATTCAGATGACGGACTAAAAAGTTATGTTGGAGAAGTTAATTCTTTCAATACGTATAATATTGTCATTAGAAAAAGCTATCAGGATTATGAGTTCTACATGAAGAATCTGGATCCGCTAAAAAAGGAAGTAAAGTTTAATAAAGAAGCAAATGACATATTAAAAAATAAGATTTTAGAAGGTAGTCCTTTCTGTGCACTAAGAGTAGGAAATACAGAAGCGACGCTAATAGATAACTACTTTAGTAGCAAGTTGGAAGGGCAAAGAGGTTATAGCAATATTGCAGTAAACTATGCGCTTAAAACAGGTGGCTTTTTTGTTCCAGAAAGCATAGATTTAGAAAAGCTCAATGATTATTTTGATGATTTAGTAAATATACAGCTAGAAGGATTTAGGAATGCAGACATCATGATGATGTGGGGGGCTTGCAGAATGGAAGCTGTGCTTGCTAATCATTTTGCATTGCCGTCATGTTGCAATATTTCCTATTTTTCACTTATTCCGTATATAGAGGAATATGAGCCATGGACTATAGCACTTGCCAGCAAAAAGGTTCTTGTTGTTACAAGTGTTCCGGATTCTGTAGAGTATCAATATCGAAGGAAGGATGTTATCAGTCCATATAAGATCAGCGTTCTTCCTGAATTTACACTTATCACTTACAGGATGATACAAACATGTCAGCAGGATAAAAAGAACTTTGGTACATGGTTTGATGCACTTGCCCATGTTGAAAAAGACATACTTTCAATAGATTTTGATATTGCCATTGTCGGTGCCGGATTCTATGGCGTTCCGTTATGTAATGCAATAAAAAAGGCAGGAAAGATTGCAATAGAAATGTGCGGTCTTACACCATTTATATTTGGCATTGCAGGAAAACGCTTTGTACAGGATCAAAAAGGATTTTATGGGAAATATATGACAGATGCCTGGATAAGACCTTTTGATGAAAAACCTTCATGGTATGCACAGGTTGAAGGCGGATGTTATTGGTGATTTCTCGATGAAGGAGACTTTGGGAATATGAATACAAATATGGATGGGGATGTTGTGAAGTTAATAGATAAAGTCGAAGATAAAAAAGACTGCATTCTAATGTTATCTATGTTGGTAAGTTATACACGTAAGCCGAAGTACTTCAATTTGCTACAAGATTATATTCTTGAGAACAACGATGAGTTCCCTGTTAATACACAGTTCTACCTATATCAACAAGTATTGGGAATGAAATTTCGATATGATTTTACATGCAGTGATGATTCTCAGCTTAAAATGGATGAATGGATTTTGAACATTCTTCAGAACTATCGTGAAAATATTTTGGGCCCAAAGGAACAAATATCTCTTGAGAAAAGGAATAAGAATCTAATTTTTGTAGTAACAGATCAATTTCTGGGAAAGACTCATGCGCCAACAAATCTTGCGATGCAATGGTGTGAAGAACTCGTCAGAAATGGCAAATCAGTTATGCTTATAAATACTGCTGAAATAGCTACTAATGTTGGTGCAATTCCTTTTGATGGCTATTTGGCAAACTATATGCCTGAATATTCGGCGCTTAATGAAATTGAAATAGGAGAAATAAAAGTTCCATTTTTCCAATGTGATCAAAATATGCCTGATATAGATGTTTTAAAAGTGCTTCTTTCTGTAGTTGAGAAAGAATGCCCGGAAATGATCATATCATTTGGAGATACGGTTTTTTCTTATTTAGCTAACCAAATAGTCCCTGTATATACAGTAGCACTTGGTTCTGCAATGCCTCGTAGCTTTACCAAATATAGAATGCTGATTGGTGAAAAAAAGACCGAGTTGGAAAAACGTTTTATGGAACAATTTGGTTTTTCTGATGATTCCATTATCAAAGCCGGATTTACTTTTTCTTTACCAAAGCAAAAAGAACAACATTTCAGGCAAGAGTTTGGGATAAGTAAGGATTCTTTTTGTCTACTTGTAATAGGGACTAGACTGGAAGCTGACCTGACAGATGAGTTTATGGAAATGTTAGATGGACTATTAAATGATGAGAGATTAAGTGTATTGTTTGTGGGACAGTTAGATTACGAACACATAGTATGTCCCTATAAAAATGTTTTAGATAGGAGTAATCACATTTCACATGCGCAAGACTTACTTTCTATAGTTGAGCTTGGTGATTTATACATAAATCCAACAAGAATGGGTGGTGGCACATCTGCTTTATTTGCACTAAAAAAAGGAAAACCTGTAGTTACAGTAGACTACGGCGATGTGGCATTGAATGCTGGTGATGAGTTTTGTGTTTCAGATTATGAAAGTATGCAGGACATAATAAAAAAATACTTAGATGATTCTTCTTTTTACGAGAGTATGTCCAATATAGCAAAGCAAAGAGCGTCAACTTTAACTGAGGCAGATAATCCGTATTATAAGCAAGTGCAGGAAATAGAAAAGCGAGAGGAAGAAAGCTGCTGTTATTAAGAGTTCAAGAGGATGTGCATATGTCATATGAAGATGTGAAAGAAAGAGCTTTACGTATTGTTGGTGAAATAAATGACGATAGTAATGTGAATGCTTTAAATGACAGGATTAGTGAGTTCATAAATTATCTTAAAAATAATACATCAGATAAGGAGTATGCATATCGGATAATAAGCGCATGTGCAGACGATGTTGATGAAACAAGGCTTAAAGTACTTTTCTATTCAATACTTTTGCAGATGCCATTATGTCTTGTCAATAACAACGTAGCTTTTGAAAAAATGATCAGCGCTATTTTGAATACCTGCTATTTATCTTTAGAGGAGCGAATAACATATTTTTATGAATTTTCATATAGGTTATTTGTTACTCCAGCTCTTCAAGCAGATGATAATAAATTATCGTTATGGAGGATGTTTAATTCGATCGTAAAAGATTATCATGACCAATTATTTTTAAAAGCTGATTTTCCTTATCTTATAAAAGAAAAACGTAGTAAAAACTTTTTTGTTGTGATTGCAGATCAGATTCTTACTGAAGAACATGGACCGACAAAATCGGCTCTTGATAGATGCAGAGCATTAATTTGTTCTGGTAATAATGTATTACTGCTTAATACAGGTGAGAATTGCTTTGTAGACAGCCCTGTTTTGTTTTACGACGGCGTTATAGCAAATCATATAGATGAGCTTGATAAGGCTGAATATTTACATTATCAAGGGTATAAAATACCTTTTTGCCAAATTGGTAAAGGCCCAATGGATAAAGATGCCTTACTAGATTATCTCCATATCATTTATGATTATGCACCTACCATGGTAATAGATATGGGCGGAAATACTTTATTAGGAAACTTATGTAATTACTTTATTCCGGTACTTGCAGTGACTCTTGGTCCGGATAATCTTGTAAGAACTACTGAGAAATGGCAAACGATAGGAAGAAAGATCAATGATAATGATAGACGTATTTTACAAAAAATAGGGTATCCGGAAGATAAAGTTATAGAAATGATGATGACTTTTGAGTGTAAGGAGCAGACGACTAGTTTGCCAAGATCAGACCTTGGTATGAAGGATGTTGAGTTTGATATAGTAGTTGGTGTTTGAAGACTTCAGGAAGAAATAGATGCAAAGTTTTTAAAAATGATGCGTGCTGTTTTAAAATATGATCACAACATTCGTTTCAATTTTTGTGGAAGATTTTCAAATTATGATGAAATGATAGGGGCAGATGTAGTGCTTTCAAAAGTATGCAGATTTCTTGGTATGCAATCTGATATGATGGCTGTCCTTGACAATATGGATCTATATGTAAATCCTATCAGACTTGGCGGAGGCACAAGTGCGCAGGAAGCAATGTTGAAAGGTGTTCCTGTTGTTACATGTAAGACGGGAGATGTGTATGCCAATTGCCATGAAGATTTTGCAGTGAATAACTATGACGAAATGATCTTAACAATAAAGAAGTATATTGAAGATCAGGATTATTATAAATTCCAGTCTGAGAAAGCGAGAAAGCTAGGAGAACTGGAACATGATACCATAGGAGAATTCAACAGAATCATTGAAGAGTGTCATAAAAGAGACGATGATAATTACTTCCGTAATTAAGAGCTTTTTGATGGAGAATATATGATTCCACTATCAGTTCCAAATTTTGAAGGTAATGAAGTTAAATATACAAACGATGCTGTAAGTCAGGGATGGGTTTCTACCGGTGGCGCATATGTTAGCCGCATGGAAGAAATGCTGTCAGAATACACATCATCATATGCTGTGGCCTGTCAGAGCGGAACAGCTGCTCTTCACATGGCTTTATATGAACTTGGAATAACATATGGTGACATGGTCATAGTGCCAACAC
Source organism: uncultured Butyrivibrio sp. (assembly GCA_947168935.1). Classification (GTDB taxonomy): domain Bacteria; phylum Bacillota; class Clostridia; order Lachnospirales; family Lachnospiraceae; genus Butyrivibrio. The sequence continues at coordinate 33,840 of CAMVNV010000002.1, forward strand.
TTACATTTATAGCGGCGGTCAATCCTGCTACTTACGTTGGTGCAGAACCAGTATTTATGGACTGTGATGACAGCCTGTGTATGGACGCTGATAAGCTTGATGAATTCTGCGAATCTGAGTGCGAGTATGACGGACATAATCTCGTATATTCCAAGAGTGGAAAAAAAGTTAAGGCAATCATAGTGGTTCACGTTTTTGGTAATCTTGCGGATATGGAAAAGATTATGGACATAGCTTCTAAATATAATCTTTATGTAATCGAAGATGCAACAGAAGCGCTTGGTAGCAGATACGAATATGGAAGATATAAAGGGGATATGGCAGGTACGATTGGAGATATTGGCGCCCTTTCATTTAATGGTAATAAGATTATTACTACAGGTGGAGGAGGTGCAGTTTTATCCAAAGATAAGGGCAGGGCTTTACATATTAAGTACTTATCTACCCAGGCCAAAGACGATCCCCATTTTTATATACATAACGAGATAGGCTTTAACTATAGAATGACAAATGTTCAGGCAGCTATCGGCTGTGCTCAGATGGAAGAGGTTGAAGAATTTATCAGTAGAAAAAATAAAAATCACCAGATATACCAGGAACTGCTTGAAGGAGCAGATTTTGGATATATTCTTCCTTTTAGAGATAATATCAGGTCTAATAAATGGTTTTATTCTTTGGTTATAGACAGGGCTAAATGCCCTTTAGACATAAAAACATATATTGATGCCTTATCTAAAGAAGGTGTAGAAACAAGGCCCATCTGGGGGCTTATAGGAGAGCAGAAACCATATCAGAAATGTGTTTCATACAAGATAGAAAGGGCGAAATATTATTCTGAAAGAATAATAAACCTTCCATGTAGTACAAACATAACTAAGGATCAGATTGAAGAAACAGTAGATAAACTTAACAAATGTCTAAAGATGTAGATATAGATTGACGGAGGCATTAAATTGTCAAGTATACCAATTACTCAAGAAGATATCATTATCAGGACACAAGGAGGATACCCCCTTATTACAGTGGGCAAAGGGACATATGCCGAGAGTATTAGTATACATTCGCCTATAGATATGGATATTAATTCACCATATCTTTTCCAGATTGGAAGATATACAAGTATAGGGGATAATCTGACGATCATCAGTAATCTAAATCATGATTATAAATCTGTTTTCCAAGGTGTGATTCCTGAATTTGCAGATGATACAGCTAATTCCTTTAGGTTAAGAAAAGGGCAAAATGACGCTAATCTAGAGCAAAAGGGCATGGTTCTTATAGGGAATGATGTTTGGATTGGTGATGATGTAACTATAGTTTCAGAAGTTACTATAGGAAATGGAGCTGTTATTGCAGCTGGAAGTGTTGTAGTAAGTGATGTTCCGCCTTATTCGATCTATGGTGGGAATCCTGCAAGATTTATTATAAGTAGGTTTGATGATGAGACGATAGGACTTTTCCAAAAGATAATGTGGTGGGATTTTAACAAAGATATGCTTCTTGAGGCTAAGGAAGATATGCTGGGAGATCCCCTGTATTTTGCACGCAAATATGGAAATCTAGCTGAGTATTATGAAAGTTCTAATGTACTGAATCTTTCTGACAAAGGGATAATTACTTCTTTGATAGCATTTATTGATGTCGAAACACAGTACCACTCATTTGGTAATGTATTAGTACAGTTTTGTAAGACTTTTGCAGATGGACAGGCTCAGCTTATATTGTGTTATAACCCTGGTAATGAAGTGGAATCAGAAACTGCAAATGAGCTTTTGAAAATGTCAGATGAACTTCCTAAAGATATACGATTTAGTTTAGTTCCATTGGAACCTCACATGGAGGAAGCTGCCATAAGTGAGGCTGATTATATGATCGTTGGACGTGGTACTGATTATATTAAAAGGGTTTCATATGCCTTTAAATATGGCGTTCCTTGTATATCAGGAGTCGATTTTCCAATATTTAATTCAAAGCTTCTTGAGAAAATAATAGAGTCTAATAAAGATTGACTTCTTAAATGTAAATTACAGAAACGCGCATTTACTGCGTGTTTCGTGATTCAGTGAGTCTGTAGGTAAATAGGCCCAATGCCGAAGGCATTCTCAATTGGCCTATTTACTGCATTTTTGAATCTTTGATTCAAAAATGTATACTAATTAAGTTATAAATATGAAGCTAGGTAATGCTTATGATCAAGCCAAATAGAAAGATACTATTTTTTGTAGATAGCTATTACTACAATTCAGCCAGAGTATTCCTTGAATCCATGAGTGATGATTACGAGTATTATGCGTTCTCTGATCAGGACATATCTTCTGATATAGCTGGATTTCACTACACAAGTATTGATCATATCGACAAGGTTTCAGATATTTGTTTTGACTATATAGTTATTGCCTCAGAAAATCCTGATGGTGTGTATGACAGAATTGAAGCAGTACTTAAGACACATGATCATCAGGTTATGACATTTTTGGAGGCAGCAGATATTATCCTGCCCTTTGATGGCTGCATCAGCTTTATGAGACTTCATGCCAGTACACTTATTCCAAGTAAGCTTCCTTCAAAAGTCGTTGAAAAAAGGAACAGGAATTATTCAAAAGAAATGCACATAGTAATGTCATTTAATTCCAAGTTCCTTTTGCCTTCTATAACAACGATCTATACGCTTTTTACTAATAACGATAATTGCCACTTACACATTTTTTATCAGGACCTGTCTCAAAATGAAAGAGCAGTTATAGACCGGTTATCGAAAATTGGAAATAACAACAAAATTGAGTGGCACTATATTAAGGATGATCTTGAAGATAAGATCCATTTTGATATTGGAAGATTTTCTATCTATGCAATTTACAGATTTCTGGCATATAAAGTTCTTGATGATTCAATAGAACGAGCTTTGTGGCTTGATTCTGATCTGATGATAAGAGGGAATATCAGAGAATTATATGAGATAGACATGGGTGATAAGTACTACTTTTCAAGTGTCTTAGAAGGCTCTGACTACGAAGATAATATCCTTGGTAAGAACCGGGAATATACCAATAATGGCGTACTACTCATGAATCTTAAAAAGCTTCGCTCTGACGATATGATGGATAAGTTCTGGGAGTTTTTATTTTCTCCTGACTATGAATATCCACTAAGTCAGGATGCGCTGAATGTCGTATTCAGATATAAGATTAAGTTCTTTAAGCAGATAATATGGAACAGTTTTCCGATTACGGATTTTTCAGGTATTCCGGATTCTGAGTTCGATAAGATTGTAAAAAAAACTAAGATTGTTCATTGGCTTTCAGCTCAGAAGGCATGGCTTCCCGAATATGAAGGCTATTGGAGGGCTGTGTCTGAACAATATCCTTATACAAAAGTTATGTACGAAGAATATCAGAAGCATCTTTCAAAGAGCGTTGACTATGTATCTGATCAATAGGTATAGCCTATGCCCAACAATCACAAAATAGCCTTTATCATCTGCACCAACAACAAGATATTATTTGATGAATGCAAGCTGTATATTGATAAGCTGATCATCCCAGATGGATACGAAACAGAGCTTATCCCGGTATATGGCGCAGTTTCCATGACTTCAGGCTATAATAGTGCTCTTCAAAAAACTGATGCAAAGTACAAAATCTATATGCATCAGGATGTCTATATTATCAACAAATATTTCCTTTGCAATATAATTGATATTTTTAATAAAGATTCTTCTATAGGCATGATCGGGATGGTAGGAAGTCCTTCTATTCCTTCTACTACAGTTATGTGGTTTGGGGCAAGGTTTGGTAACTTCAGGTCATGGCCTTTAGGAAAGAGAACTCATGAAAGAATCAGCGATGATACTGTAGTGCATGATGTTGAAGCAATAGATGGATTTATGATGGTAACCCAGGTTGATATTCCCTGGAGAAGCGACCTGTTTGATGGCTGGGACTTTTATGATGTATCTCAGTCATTTGAATTTAGGAAAAAGGGATATAAGGTTGTTGTACCTAATCAGTTAAGCACCTGGTGCATACATGATGATGGGGTTATTATGTCCCTTTGGAATTATGACAGATATAGAGAGGTTCTTATAAGTAATTATAGTGACATGGTTCCGGCTTTAGATGAGCAGGATCCTGATTATAAGGCATATCTAAGTATTAAGAACTATAGTGATAACGCTACTAACATGCAGAAAATGGTTGATGATATTCTGGTTAAGGTTAGTGATATCATAGGAAAGCATAATGCAAGCGCATTTGCAGCTATCTGTAAAGAGCTTGGAACTAAAGGAAGTCTTATTGGAGCATCATCAAAGCTTACTCAGATCCAGCAAATGGGTAAGTGCGTATCACAGGAATATAGCATGAAGCTAAAGACTTTTATTGATGATGTGGCTGGTGAAGCTGAATTTGAAGATAAGTTATCTATGCTTAAACTTATGCTAAGAAGGATAGAACTAGCTACTTCTGACGATGAATCTGATAGCATATCCTCGCAGGAACTGGATGAAGCTTTCATGTTTATTATAAAAAGACAGATTTCTCCTTTTAGTATATATACTGTTTTGTATTCGTCTATTTCTGTATTTGTTGAAAAAGAGGCTGTTATGCTTAGCGTTGCATTAGCATTATTAGATCAGCGAGATTCTGCAGGCGCATTTCTTACGCTATCGCTCATTCCGAAGCCATCTGAAAAGACCAAGCTTCTAATAGAAAGGCTCCAAGGAAAAATGTAATACATAAGATTAAAGAAAAATCACCAAAATCGAATTACTCGATTTTGGCGATTACCTGCGCATTATATTCTTTGTCGTTTATTTCCTCAATTTTAAGGCCAGAAACTTTCTCATTTATACTGCAGTACTTGTACGGTATATTGACACTGTAAATATTTGGCGCATTCCTGATAAAGGCTTCATATGCAAGATCTGCATGCCCTATATCTATTGCCTGATATCCTTCTTTATAAAGGTCATATGCAAGTGCAGTTGCAGTTGGTCCAAGTGCAAGCAGAATAAGCTTATCTTTGGGCTGCTTTACTGCTTCATTCATTATATCGTCGTATCTGTTTATAGCATTTTCAGCAGGTCCTAGTATTCTCTCTATGCTCTTGCAATTGTCAAAAAGATCATTTCCTACACCCATACCGGTTTGACAACCCTCAATAAAAATACATTCGCGCCCGTTCCATATTTTTTTCAGATTATTAACATCATCCAAGGTATTGATATTATTAAACTTAGCATCTCCATAAGTTTTTTCAGGACTAAGGAGCTGGGCATGAAGTCTTCTGACCATAGGGCGCATGTAAGCACGAACGCTGTCAGCATCATATTCCGGGATATCTGACAGGTTCATATAAAATGTTGGGTGAAGGCCAATTAATAAGCCTTCTTCATCGGATGCTAAAACTTCTTTGAGCTTTTGGGCCAGTACTTCTGAAACATCCTGAAAATTCCATCTTTTCTGTTCTACAATAGCTGCGAATTCACCATCTCCAAGTCTTGCTATTGACTTCCTATTTTCTATCAGCTGCTTTATGGTTTCGCTTTTTGACAGAATCTTTGGTTTATAAAAAAAGGATTTGTAATCTGGATCTTGTAGCTCAAATGGCAAGCTGTCAATTCTATAACGATTGATAAGGGAATATTCCCACAATCTGGTGAATTCACCTTTGTTGTCTTTATCGTTTTCAGTTAGTTTAGTTAACATGTCCATCATTTGATGCAATAACATATTTATGCTTTCACGCCATTTTTTATATTCAGCATTCTCTGCTTCTAATTCATTTATTCTTGCAATAATATCATCTTCTTTACTCATTATCAGAATCCTTATCCTTCCAAATATATAAAAATAGTTATACACAGTAATCATCAGGAACTTTTTTTCTTGAGATTACTATTTTTAGTTAAAACGGGATTTCCTAATGAACTAATTAGTATTTCGGAGAAAATGTGGATTTTATTGAGCCTTTTGGATTTTGTCTAGTCACTCGTTTTATTATCACTTCAATAATCACACTTGATGTTCTATAATCTTCTTATAGATTATTTAAAAGCGAGATTTAGTCAATTGTACGCATCCAGAGGTGACAAGTTTGAAAGTGTGCCACTTTCAAACCCGAATTGGTGTCGCGAGCACCACCAATATCGAACCATTAGTCACTCGTTTCACTCGTGACATGAGGTTACACATGAAGAATATCGCTATTATCCCCGCCAGAAGCGGATCTAAAGGAATCCCTGATAAGAACATAAAAGCATTATATGGAAAGCCCCTTATAGCATGGTCTATAGAAGCCGCACTTAAGTCTAAGATGTACGATACAGTTATGGTATCTACAGACTCAGAAAGATACGCAGATATAGCAAGAGGCTTTGGGGCAGAGGTACCTTTTTTACGAAGCTCTGAGAATTCATCCGATACATCGTCTTCCTGGGACGCTGTAAGAGAAGTTATCCAGGGGTATAAGAAACACGGACATAAGTTTGATACCTTCACACTTCTTCAGCCAACATCCCCTCTTCGAAGCGCTGATGATATCAAAGGCTCTTTTGCCCAGATGAAAGAAAAAAAGGCAAGAACCATAGTATCTGTATGTGAAACAGAGGATTCACCCTTTACCTGCAACACGCTCCCTGAGTCAATGTCCATGAAAGATTTTTTCATAGAAGAGTACAAGAATACAAGGCGCCAGGATCTTCCCAAATGCTATAAATTAAACGGTGCTATCTATCTGTCCAAGGTAGATGAATTTTTAAAGGATGGAGATATATATTCCGGCGACTGCTATGCATATGTTATGGATGACAAGCATTCTGTAGATATTGATACAGACCTTGATTTTAAAATAGCGGAGCTACTGATTAAGGAGGTAGAAAGAGCATAATTATGAAGAAAAAGCTAGCGTTGATCCTTTCACTTATTATGACAGTAGGAGTATGTAGCATGCAGGTTAATCCAAAGATCGTAAAGGCAGCAGACGGTATTCAGCTTTTAGTTGAATCCATGACCACAGAGCAAAAGGTAGCCCAGATGATAATCCCCGCTTTCAGAGGCTGGGAATCCGGAGGTAAGTGGGTAGATGCAACTACCCTTACCAAAGAACAGATAGCTGTTCTTAAAAAATACAGCTTTGGCGGTGTGATAGTATTTGGCCAGAATACGAAAGAAGCAGGCCAGACGACGGAGCTTATTGCTTCCATGCAGAAGGCTAATCTTGAGGGCGGCGCCTGCAGCTCTTTGTTTATTGCGATCGATCAGGAAGGCGGATACACTACCCGGCTTGGAACTGGAACATCCATGCCGGGCAACATGGCAATTGCTGCAACAGGCAATCCTGATAATGCCTATATAGCTGCAGATGTTATTGGTAATGAACTGTCAGTTCAGGGAATCAATGTTGATTTTGCACCGGTAATGGATGTTAATAATAATCCGGCAAACCCTATAATAGGCGTTCGTTCTTTTTCTGATGACCCGAATATTGTGTCCAGTTTTGGCTCCCGCTTTATAGACGGTCTTCATAATAATGGCGTAATGGCTGCGCTTAAGCACTTCCCGGGCCATGGCGATACAGCTACTGACAGCCATACAGGACTTCCTCTTATTGATAAAAGCTATGAGCAGCTCAAAAAGACTGAGCTTGTTCCATTTTCAAGTGCCGCAGCATCGGCTGATTTTATTATGACAGCGCACATTCAGTTCCCACAGATAGAAAAAGAGACTTATACATCTATTTCCACTGGAGAGAAAGTCTTTCTTCCTGCAACTCTTTCCAAGACTATTCTTACTGATATTTTGAGAAAAGACATTGGATTTGGCGGAATAATTATTACGGATGCCATGGAGATGGATGCTATTGAGAAGCACTTTGATCCAATGGATTCTGCAAGACTTGCCATTAATGCAGGTGCAAATATGCTTCTTATTCCTGTTGACATGTCTTCGAAAAAAGAGATCACTGAGATGGATAACTATATTAAAGGTATAGCCAACGCCATAAATTCAGGAAGCATCTCTTTGGAAAATGTTAATGATTCTGTATACCGAATTCTTTCAACCAAAGCAAAGTATGGCCTTTTAAATGATGATTCTTTAAATATCATCAGCAGCTCATCCCGCATTCAGCCATCAGCAGATCTTGCAAGGCTCGTAGTTGGCTCTAAGGACCATCATGATGTCGAGTGGAGTATTGCACTTCAGGCTATAACATCTATTAAGAATGACAATGCTTTTCCTATTGCTCCTGATAAAAAAGTTGTAGTTCTCTATCCACTTGAAAACCAAAAGAATTCCATCGACTATGCAATTAGTAAACTTGCGGAGGATGGTAAAAGCGTTAATGCAGCTAATATTACAAGCGTATGTACCAAGGACATGGGAGCAGCAGAACTTGAAGAAGCGATAAAGAGTGCTGGTGTTGTGATAATGATAACAGCCACCTATTCTGCTGAAGTATCAAATGCAGATGTGATCCACTATCTTATCGCTAAGACCCACGAAAAGGGTGGTAAGTTCATAGTGCTTAGTTCGCAGCTTCCATATGATCTGGCTTCCTTCCCTGAAGCTGATGCTCTTATCGCCTGCTACAATTCAAGAGGCATGGACCAGTTCCCGACAGGTCAGCCAGGATAGCTCAAGTACGGAGCTAATATTCCGGCAGCTGTTTATGCAATCTTTGGCGGAAGCGATGTCACAGGTAAGCTTCCGATATCATTAAAATAATAGGGTTACTCCCAGATACTTGTAATGATCTGTGCAACGCGGTGTCTCCAGGTATGATGCTGCCTTACTCGTTCAAGTCCTGCCGTTGCGATCTTTTCCCGCTCGTCATCGTGAGACAGATAGTACTTGCACTTATCAATTAGTTCTTCCTGGCTTCCATAGTATTCAGCCTCTTTTCCAATCTCGAAATATTCAGGAAGCTCTTCCTGATAATTGGTCATAAGGAATCCTCCTGCTGCGCATATGTCAAATATGCGTAGTGGGAGCCCTGTTTCTATGGCCCTTAGGGTGATATTCAGGTTGATCTTGGCGTTGTTAAATACAACCGGCATCTCAGTCAGAGTCTTGACACCGCTGTGAATATGGAGGTTGCCAAGCCCCTCATCACTTAAAGAGTCTGAGAGTGCCTTCGTATCAGAATTGGTATAAAGGTCCACATCAAAGCTATTAGAAAGAGTAGTCAATGTTTCAAGCCTTTCTTTTTGCGCAAGCTCATATTCAATAAAATAGTGGACAGCCGTAAAGTGACGAAGCTTAGCATCGTCCATGATGCAGTTATCTTCATATCTTCCGGTAAACTTTGGATTAAGCTCATGAATCTGCTGGGATATATTTGCAGGAAGCGCTTTTTCCAAAAAGTTATAGCCATATACTTTCTGCTGACTTTCTATAAGGCCGTCAACATATCCTTGTGTGTGGTCGGGGAGCTTATCCTTGATCTGGGCATAAGGATTTTTTTCACTATATAAGGATCCAACCATGGCGATGGCAGCAGGATTTAAGTCTTTACGGCTGCTCTCGGATTTTATGGCCAGAGCCACCTGATCAGGGTCACTTCCGAGTGGCAGATAGAAGATACATCCCGGATTATAGGCGTGAAGCATCACATACTGAGCTTTATCGAAGAGGAAGATCCTGTTGGTATCAAAGAGAACCGACTTATCGAAAAGCTCCATAACAGGGCAGTCTACGCTTTGGGCTATATAGATAATGCCGTATATGTGGCAGAGCTTTGAGATCATAGGGAAGAAGTTGATACTAAAAACGGCATCAGGCTTATAAGACTCGATGGCAGCCTGCACTCTTTCTATATTTCCCTTGGCGGAATCCCTGGTTCCGCTTTTATCTTCCATGATCTCGTTTACATCAATGTTAAAGCTCTCTAGTGCGCTTATTATAGCGGGTTCACATATGCTGTTATATCTATAAAACAGTATCTTCATCTGGATTGACCTCTCGAAAACTTAGTATGTGAAATTCAAATAAGAACCTTGTGTCGTATTATCTTCGTAACTTATCAGTCGTCCCACACTTCTATATATTCATCATTCTTATAATCTTCCTGCACCATCTCCATGATCTGCCTTGCAGACAGCTTTTCCTGATATCTTGGATTATTGAAGATGTTGTCAGTATCCGGCCTTATGGCTTGATTTTTTTCAAAAGAGATGGCGTAGAAATCTTTGGAAAGCCAGTTATAATCCCTGTCGCTAATAACATCTTTGTCAAAAAACATTGCGCCGTATCTCATGGAATTCCAGCTTCTAAGTTTATAAGCATCCTTGTGATGTGTTAACACGTAGGTACCAAAAGTTTCAAATTCGCTAAAACCTGAATCCATAAGCTCTGATGCAGAAAGACTCCTTAATATCTTTTCCCAGAAGGATGAGCCAGTGAGACCTGCGTTTGTTTCAATCTTACCAATCAGTTCTTTTACAAGCTCGCAGTCCATGATCATATGTTCTGAGATAAAAGACTTATTAAGGCACTTGGAAAGCCCCGGGATAAGTTTACCCATTGTATCAAAATATGGTTTATGGTATTCGTGTTTGGTATCAAAAAATGGAATGCCTTCATCAGAAAACATAGAAAACTCCTTGCAGGGAACTGTGTCTCCGTCCCAGACAAGATAGTATTTGTTGCTGGAAAATTGTGAATAGGCAAATTTGATGAACTGCTGATAATACCAGCCTGTTATGTTTCGCCCCGGGAGTTGACCGTTCGAGCCCTTGCTTACAATTTCGCAGACCACTTCGTGAACAGAGTCAAAGTCAAGGATATCGTTCTCATTTATAAAACCGGCTTTCCTTATGGCGCTATCAACTGGATACTTTTCTTTTTCGTTTTCAAGAAGGTCAGAAATCTCGCTTCTTCCCACAAAAAATACTCTGTCAGCAGGAAGAAGGCGGCACATTCTTTCATGGTGACCTGTCATTCTCTTAAAATCATCAGGGGTTTGAACTATGATCGCATCGAATTTTATGTTATTCACGATTTATCCTCTCGAACATAAATCAAAGTCGAATGCTACCGTGGTACCTATGATATGACGTAAGGGTCAAAAGTCATTTCGATTCGAGCTTGCTCGAAATCGAATATGAATTTATGACCCGCCAAACATGAGCAAAGTAGCACGTAGTGCGGATTTGCGAATGTTTGAGGATTGTGGGAGTTTCGTAGAAACGGAACAATCCGGTCGTCATATAGTGTCAAAAGGTACTTTTGACACTTACATCATGATATAATAATAACATACATAACGATAATCCGTTAATATTGGCGTGTTTATAAATTCCAAACTCGCATAGGAGGGTACCTGGCCCTATGGTAATACCAGATTCTTTTTTCAAGGAAGAGGTTCGGCACGGTTTTTTAGTATCTGAAGAGATGAAGCGTGCCTGGGCAGCTGAGATGAAAGTTCTTGATATGCTCATGGAATTTTGTAATAAAAACAATTTGAGGTGTTTCGCAGAATACGGAACACTTCTTGGTGCTGTGCGCCATAAGGGCTTTATCCCCTGGGATGATGACATTGACGTATGTATGCTTCGCCCTGACTACAACTTCCTTATAGCTCATGCAGATGAGCTGCCCCCATCAATCCGTATTCAGAGTATCTATTCTTCAAACATGTTCCACACATTTAAGGCAATTGCTACTAATAACCTTGGAGGTAAGCTTTCCTGGAGCCAGGAACGTATGGATGAGTTTTATGGCTGTCCATACGTTGTGGGCCTTGATGTATATCCGCTTGACTATGTCCCCAGAGATGAGGGCAGTGCAAAACTTCAAAAGCTTATATACCAGCTTGCCTACAAGATGCTGTACATGTGCATAGACCTTGAAAATATCTATGATGACCAGCTCAATACTACAACAGAGAACAACATATGCCTTTTAGACCTTGCCACAGGAGAAAACATTCCTATAGATAAAAAGCGGGAGTTCCTAACAGGAATCACAGAACTAGCCGATATACTAAAAAGATACTTCGGTGATTCATTTGTTTTAAATGAAAAAGGACCGATCCGCAATCAGCTTTGCAGGCTATGCGAAGCCCTGGCTCAGCTTTTTGATGAAAGCGAAGCAGATACAGTTTCCTATTACCCATATATAGCCACCGATAATATCCAGTCATGGCGCAAAAAAGAGTGGTATGATGATACGCTTTTATACCCCTTTGAGACCATGAGTGTACTTGGTGTCAGGAACTACGATGAGTGGCTTAGCCATAACTATGGCCCGAACTGGTACCTGCCTGTAAGGGGAACCCAGGTTCATGATTATCCATTTTACAAGGGCCAGAAAGAGTATTTTGAGATGATCGGAGCTATGTAAAAGGAGCGGAGCGGTTTATGAAAAGACTATTATATTACACTGATGTATTACCTCTTTTATCAAAAAAAGAAGCTGCCATAGATAAGCTTGAACGTAACCTCGAGATCTTTGCTTCAAACAAGGATAAGATCAGGGTTATCTGGCATCCATATGAAAAGAGCGAAGAGTACATGAAGCTCAACGATTTCGAACTTATGGATAAGTACAGGCAGATAATTGAAGACTATAAAAAGGACGGCTATGGAGACTTTGACGAAAGCGGTGACCTTAAGGCTCTGGCCGATTCCTGTGACGCATACTATGGCGACTATTCTGATGCGGTGTACTACATGCAGGAAAGCAAAAAGCCTGTAATGATACAAAATATTGACATTTAAGCCCAAGGGGCTCTGGAGGCGTTTAATGGAACTGATGGCTTCTATGATGTGTGCAGATTTCAGCAATCTTGAAAGAGAAGTCAGGGCACTTGAAGATGCTGGCATAGATTCTTTTCATATCGATATAATGGACGGACATTATGTCCCTAATTTTGCCATGTCTTTAAATGACCTCAAATTCATAGCAAGAGCTACCAGGAAGCCTCTGGATGTACATCTTATGGTGGAACAGCCCAACCATACCATAGATCTTTTCCTTGAAGTAATGCGCCCGGGGGATACAGTTTACATCCACCCCGAGGCTGAGTATCACGTATCAACCACCCTTCAGAAGATAATGAGCGCCAGGATGATCCCGGGAATCGCAGTTAACCCCGGAACCAGCGTTGAGACAGTTTATGAGATGCTAAGGATCGTTGATAAGGTCCTTGTTATGAGCGTTAATCCAGGCAATGCCGGCCAGATGTTCCTTCCATATGTTGGTGAAAAGATACCTAAGTTTGAGGAACTTAAAGCCGAGATGAACTTCAAACTCTACTGGGACGGAGCATGTACTGCAGAGAGAGTCAAAAAATACGCTCACAACGGAATGGATGGTTTCGTTCTTGGTACATCGCTTTTGTTTGGACATGATAAGTCATATACAGAGCTTATCAAGGAAGTCAGAGCACTTGCATAAATAGATTAAGAAAATGTGAGGGTAAAAGATGAAAGCTCAGATACTATACAATGTTAATGATATCTGTTACGAAGACACACAAGATCCTGTTCTTAGAGAGGGTCAGGTCCTTGTTAAAGTTCATGCAGCAGGCATTTGCGGATCTGATATCCCCCGGATTTATGTAAATGGAACATACCATTTTCCAACAATTCCGGGACATGAATTTTCCGGAGAAGTTGTAGATACTTTTGAAGGAGAAGATAAGGACCTTTGTGGCAAAAGAGTAGGAATCTTCCCTCTTATTCCCTGCATGGAGTGTAGTCAGTGCCGCCAGGGCCATTATGAGATGTGCAAGCACTACGACTACCTTGGCTCTAGAAGTGATGGGGGTTTTGCAGAGTACGTTGCAGTTCCTAAGTGGAATCTTATTGAGCTTCCTGATAGCGTAACCTACGAGCAGGCTGCAATGCTTGAGCCTATGGCTGTTGCGGTCCATGCTATTAGGAAGGCTTTTGAGCTTAAGGGCAATGGCTTTAGCCAAAAAGTCTTTGATGAAGGTGCGAAAGAATCCGGTGAATTTCCTGATTATTTCAAGATTGCTGTTACAGGCCTTGGTACTATAGGGCTTTTTATAGTCATGTTCCTTAAAAACATTGGATTTGAAAATGTATATGCTATTGGCAATAAGAATTTTCAGAAGGAAACAGCTCTCAATCTGGGAATAAGCGAAGACAAATACTATGACTATAAAAGTGTTTCAGATAGTATATTAAATAGTTTTGATCTTGTTTTTGAAGTTGCAGGCAGAAACGAAACTATCAATTTTTCTTTAGTACTGGCAGCTCCCAGCGGAAGTGTTTGCTTTGTAGGTAACCCTGAATCTGATATTTCTTTTGCCAAGGATGTGTACTGGATGATACTTAGAAAGCAGTTATCAATAACAGGAATCTGGAATTCATCCTTTACCCGACAAGAAAATGATGACTGGCATTATGTCCTTGATCAGTTGTCCAAAGGGGCTATTCATCCTGAAAATCTCATAACCCACAGATTCTCTCTTGATAAACTTCAAGATGGTCTTGAACTTATGCATACCAAGAAAGAGAACTATATTAAGGTTATGTCTACTTTTCCCTAAACCATAATAAATCTTCTTGACGAAAATACTCTATAGATGCTATCCTATGGCTAGTTAAGCGGTAAACTAAAACGGCATTATTTGAACGAGGACGATTATGAATTTAAGAGATATTGCAAAACTGGCGGGAGTAAGCTCTGTCACGGTTTCTAACGTTATCAACGGCAATCACAACAAGGTTTCCAAGGAAACTATTGATAAGGTTAACAAGATAATCAAAGAAAACAATTATGTGCCAAATGCTACGGCCAGGTCACTTGCAAGTAAGAAGAGCAGGATCATTGGTGTAGTTCTTCCATATGTTGGGATGGACGAGGATTTTTCAAGAAGTCCTTATTATGCCAGAATACTTGCCCTTTTGGAGAACTATATAAGGCAGCAGGGCTACTATATGATGATCCGCTGTACAGGTGGATGCGGAGAAGTTATTCCTCTTTTCAACACCTGGAATGTTGACGGTATGATCATTCTTGGAGCTGATAAGAGAGAAGTTAAGGACATCTCCGGAAGCATCAAGGTGCCTGTTGTTTACATAGACACTTATGCAGATGATTCTAAGATTGCTAACATTGGAATAGATGATTATAAGGGAGGGCTTCTTGGAGCCAGATATCTTCTTAGCAGAGGTCATAAGCATATCGCATATGCGGGCCCTTCAATAGACAGCCCCGGAGTTATCGGCCAGCGTTATAAGGGAATCTGCGATGCACTTGCTCAAAGAAACTTAACCCTTGATAAGGATCTTATCTTCGAGGCTCCGACTGACTACGAGGACGGAATAGAACTTGGTAAAAAAATAGCATTTGCCGGTAAAAAGGTAACTGCCATAGTTTCTATGTCTGATGTCCTTGCTTTTGGTATCATGGAAGGCCTTAAGCTTAGCGGCTTTGTAGTCCCTGATGATATTTCCATCATTGGTTTTGACGGACTTCCCGAGTGCAGATACACTTCCCCGCATCTTACCAGTGTGTCTCAGAATCTGAGTAAAAAGGCCATACTTGCAGGCGAATATCTCTTTAAGATGATCAAAGATAAAAAGAAAATAGTGGTTAACGAAATTGTTGATGTTGAAATTACAGAAGGAGATTCTGTAAGGACGATCAGACCTAATTAAGGAGATTTTTATATCAATGAATTACAAGTTTGATACAAGCAGGGCAAGATCAGATAGTTCCCTGCTTGTGCAAGGAGATAAGTATAGATTTACGGTTCTTACATCAAGGCTCATAAGGATGGAGTACTCTGAAGAGGGCGTTTTTACTGACAAAGCCACCTGGCTTGCCGTAAACAGAAACTTTGAAAGGCCCAAGTTTACTGTAAGTGAGACTAAAGATAGTCTCGAGATAATTACTAAAGACCTGCACTTATACTATGACAAAGAATCTTTTTCCAAAGAAGGACTTAGTATACATCTTAGCGGCGACTTTACACTTCATGGATCAAGATGGTCATATGGAGACGAGGTCAGGACCCTTGGAGGAACGGCAAGGACCCTTGATGAAGCAGATGGCCCTATTCCGATCGAAGATGGTCTTATGTCAACTGAGGGCTTTACTGTTTTAGACGATTCAAGATCAGAAATTTTACAAGAAGACGGCTTCATGGCTCCGAGAAAAGAGGGAGTCACGGATCTGTATTTTTTTGGCTACGGAAGGGACTATAAGGGCTGCCTTAAGGACTTTTTCCATTTAAGCGGAGAAGTCCCCATGCTTCCAAGATACGCTCTTGGCAACTGGTGGAGCAGGTATTACAAATATACGCAGAAGAGCTATTTGGAGCTCATGGACAGATTTGACCAGGAGGGCATACCGATCTCAGTCGCAGTAATAGACATGGACTGGCATATCACAGATGTGCCCAAAGAATACGGATCAGGCTGGACCGGTTACACCTGGAATAAGGACCTGTTCCCGGATCCCAAGGGATTTCTTTATGAGCTTCATGCAAGGAATATGCATACTACCCTCAATGTTCACCCGGCTGACGGGGTAAGAGCTTTTGAAGATGCCTATGAAAATATAGCAACAGATATGGGCATAGATCCTTCTACCAAGCAGAAGATTCCTTTTGATGCCGCAAATAAGAAGTTCATGGAGTGTTATTTCAAAGATCTTCATCACCCTCTTGAGGATGAAGGAGTTGATTTCTGGTGGATAGACTGGCAGCAGAAGAATGGATCAAGCGTTAAGGGAATTGATACCCTTAAGATGCTCAATCACCTTCATTTTATTGACAATGGCGCAAGAAATGGGCATCCCATGACCTTTTCAAGATTTGCAGGAATAGGAAGCCACAGATATCCCATAGGCTTTTCGGGAGATACTGTTGCAACCTGGGCATCTCTTGAGTTTCAGCCATATTTTACAGCGACAGCCACCAATGCAGGTTATACCTGGTGGAGTCACGATATTGGCGGACACATGAACGGCGAACATGATGATGAGAGGACATTAAGGTGGATTCAGTTTGGCGTCTTTTCACCTATAATGCGACTTCACAGTACCTCCAATATCTTCCTGGGAAAAGAGCCTTGGAAATACGCAGCATATGTTCAGCCTGCCATGAAGGAATTCCTTAAGCTAAGAAATAAGCTTATTCCATACCTCTATACCATGAATCACCTTACTCATACAAAAGGTATGCCGCTTATAATGCCTATGTATTACATGCATGGGGATGATGCAGCTTACTATGTTCCTAACGAGTACTATTTTGGAGAAGACATCATTGTAAGTCCTATAGTTAAGCCTTCTAATCCTGTTACAAAGCGCTCTGAAGTTATGACCTGGATCCCCGAAGGAACCTACTATGACTTCTTTACAGGTCTTGTCTACAAGGGTGATAAAAAGATCAAGCTATACAGGGATATTGATTCAATACCTGTCCTTGTCAAAGCTGGAAGCATAATCCCTATGGCAGGAGACTATAAAAAGGCCCATGTTGAGAACCCGCATGAGATGGTCCTTAACATGTATCACGGAGCAAATGGCGCGTTTACGATCTATGAAGATGATGCAGAAGATCCTGACCAAAAAGCTTTCACCAAGGTGGAATATATCTGCGATGAAGGAAATACATGTCGCATTCTTATATCTGTAACAGGTGATACTGACGTTATTCCAAAGGATCGCAGATACCTGATCAAACTAAACGGAGTTAATGAAGTCGTAAAGGTAACAGCAACCTGCGGCGAGCTTCCTTTTTCATATGATGGTGAGAAAAAAGTTCTCGAATCAGGCATTGACTTAGACAAGTTTGCAGATGGAGAAATAGAGCTAAAAGTAGAATTTAAGGATGCCGGCATAGCTCAGCAGGATATAGAAAGAATGCTCTTTGAGCTTCTTCAGGCTGCATGTATCAGCTATAACCTTAAGCAGGATATTTATTTTAGATTTATAAACAGAAACTCAGATACAGATTTTCTTGCAAGTGTCTTTGCTATGAATGTGGAACCGGACCTTTATGGTGCAATAGCAGAGCTTGTTACAGCATTATAAATAGACGTTCTTTTTACCTATCATGGAGAAACTAAAGTTGTGAAAATTGTGTACAACCTTATGCAATTTTCACAATTTTTTGCCTGGTAGATTTAGCGGTTAACTACAAATCGTATTTTCACACCTTAAATTAATTGCAATATTATTGACAAAGTGTTGATATTAGATTACCATCACGTATAGTTAACCGCTTAACCAAAACATCAAATAATGCACATCTAATAAATCAAAAAGAGAAGGAGTGTAAAGATTATTATGAATCACAAGAAACTATTAAGCTTAGTTATGACAATGGGGATTGTTGCAAGCGTAGTTACAGGCTGTTCAGGTAAGAATGCAGGAGCTTCTGGCGCAGGCGCGGATCAGAAAGAAACAGCTTCTTCCGGGGATGTCAAAAATGTAAGTCTTAAAGTATGGAGCCCTGAAGAAGACATAGATCTTACACAGACAATGTGTGATGAATTTGCTAAGGCTCACCCTGAATACAATATCACCTGGGATATCTCGATCACTAATGTTGATGAATCCTGTGATGCACTTACAACAGATGCGGACACCGCAGCAGACGTTTTTATCATGCCATCAGGTTCAGTATCTCAGCTTGTAGATGCTGGTCTTTTATATCCGATCACATATGATCAGGAGAACATAAATGCAATGTACAGCGAGAATGCTCTTGATGCATGTTCCAAGGATGGTATCCTTTACGGAATTCCTTCAACTCCAAACTCATGGTTCATGTATTACAACAAGACAATGTACACAGAGGATGAAGTTAAGAGTCTTGATACTATGATGGCCAAGGACCTTGGAGATGGAATCGCAAACTTCTCATGTACAGTTGCAAACTCCTGGTATATAGAAGCATTCTTCTACGGCGCAGGCTGCACACTTTATGGCGCAGATGGAACAGACCCTAAGGACTGCACATGGAACAATGCTGATGGAGTTGCTGCAGGAGAATATCTGATCGACCTTGTTAATAATCCTAAGTACCTTGAGGATCAGGACGGAATCGCCGGTGCACGTATGAAAGAGGGAACACTTGCAGCCCTTTGCTCAGGAACATGGGCTTATACAGAACTGTATGAAGTACTTGGTGATGATCTTGGAGCAGTAGCTCTTCCTACATTTACGATCAATGGTAAAGAGGCTCAGATGAGTAACTTCGCAGACTATAAGTGCTATGCAGTTAAGTCTGGAACCAAGGAGCCCCTTGCAGCACAGCAGCTTGCTGAGTGGTTTGCCAACGAGCAGAACCAGCTTGCAAGATATGAAGCTAATGCAACAACACCTACATGTCTTTCACTTCAGGACAATGAGCAGATCAATGCAAATGTTGCTACAGCAGCACTTCTTGCTCAGACAGCTTATGCTGTACCACAGCCTGCTATCTCACAGATCAACGAGTATTGGACTCCTGTAGAAGCTTTTGGTACAGGTATCGTTAACAAAGAGATAACCAAGGACAATCTCAAAGATAATCTTGATACTGTTGTAAGCAGTGTAACATCAAGCCTTACAGAATAAGTTTAGGAGGCATCCCATGGCAAAACGGGAGCAAAAAACAAATCCGGTTTCAATTTTTATCCAGGGTGACAGTATAACCAAGCTGTCATACCTGGTATGGGGCCTCGGAAATATTGTCCGGGGTCAGGTGACAAAAGGTCTTATATATCTTTTGTTAGAAATACTATACATTTGGTTTATGATATCAAGTGGCATCCACAACATCATCATGATGGGAACACTTGGAACCAGTACTCAGGGAATGACCTTCAATGAAGAGATAGGTATCTACGAGATCACTCAGGGTGATAACTCCATGCTTATCCTTTTGTACGGCGTTATAGCAATAGTTGTTTCAGCCATCTTCTTTGGAGTATGGATGTCTTCTGTATATTCGGGCCAGATGGTTTATAAACTCAGGCAAGGAGGACATCCGGTTCCGACATTCAGGCAGGATCTAAAGAGTCTTGTAGATGGTAACATCCACAGGCTGTTTCTCTTTTTCCCGATGCTTGGAATCATAGTATTTACGGTAATGCCGCTTATATACATGATCCTTATGGCATTCACCAACTATGACGCTGAACACCAGCCGCCTGGCAATCTTTTTACATGGGTTGGACTTGAAAACTTCAGGCTTCTTTTGTCATCAACAGATACGCTTTCAGCAACCTTCTGGCCTATACTTGGCTGGACACTTGTCTGGGGCTTTGTAGCAACTTTTTCCTGCTACTTTTTTGGAATCTTTCTTGCAATGCTCATTAACTCAAAAGGCATCAAGGGCAAAAAAGTCTGGAGAACGATTTTCGTAACAGCAATGGCTATACCAACCTTTATCTCTCTTCTGGTTGTATCAACAATGCTTGGAAAAAACGGTATCGTCAATGTTCTTCTCCAGACCTGGGGATTTACAACTCAGGCACTGCCTTTTTTGACTAACGGACTTTGGGCTAAGGCAACAGTTATCGTTGTAAACCTTTGGGTTGGCGTTCCTGTTACGATGCTTATGGTCAGCGGAATCCTTATGAATATCCCGGCTGAGCTTTATGAAAGCGCGGCTATAGATGGGGCAGGACCTGTGACGGTTTTTGTTAAGATCACCTTCCCTTATATGCTGTTCATTACAACTCCATACCTTATCACGAACCTTATCAGTAACTTTAATAACTTTGGCGTTATCTATTTCCTTACTGGCGGTGAGCCCAACACTCTCAATTACTATAAGGGCGCGGGCAAGACAGATCTCCTTGTAACATGGCTTTACAAGCTGACCAAGGATAGTAAGGACTATAACCTTGCAGCATCAATAGGTATCATCATTTTCATTATCTCAGTGGTATTTTCTCTGATTTCCTATTCGAGATCCAAGGCACTTAAGGATGAGGAGGGATTCCAGTGATGAATAAAGATAAGATCGTAATAGGCATAAGATTAAAGAACTTCAGGATCGCACTTATAGCAGATGTGATACTTTTGTTAAGCCTCTTTTTACCAATGACAAGTTCAGGCTTTGACGGCGGCTCCGTGGTAGCGATTGTAAAGAAATTGACGGAAGCTGGAAGTGGCGGGAGATATTTGTATTTTGCAGGTATAGCTTTTGTATTGTTTCAAACTGCACTGTCTATTTTTTCTAATATAAGACCTGGGAAAAAAGCTGGAACAGTCTGGATGGTCTTTGCAGCATTAAATACTATAGTTATCACTGTTGAGCTTTTTGCAAGTAAGCTGATATTCGACGGTGCATCACTTTCTGAACAGAAATTCCTTGTTAAGGACTTTGGACTTGGCTTTTGGATAAGCTTTATAGCTGCGTATGTATCCCTTGTTTATGTAATGAAGGGGATGAGGGTACATACAGGTTATATTGTACTTGTGATACTCAGTATCATATGGCTTTTCCCTATCTTGTGGATTGTACTTACTGCTTTCAGAGGCGAGGGAGGATATTATGTCGGATATTTTTTCCCTAAGAATCTGACCTTTGATAACTTTATAAAGCTTCTTAGTCCCGGCAGTATCATCCCGTTTAGAAAGTGGTGGGTCAATACCTTTATAGTTGCGGTATGTACATGCCTTCTTTCTACCATAATAATACTTGCAACGTCCTATACCTTAAGCAGGACCAGGTTTGCAGGGCGCAAGACCCTTATGAAGTTCATGCTCATAATCGGTATGTTTCCTGGATTTATGTCAATGATCGCAGTTTATAACATCTTAAAGGGAATAGGGCTTTCACAGACACTGGCAGCTCTTGTTATAGTTAGCGCTGCAGGCTCGGCAATGGGCTACTATATCTGCAAAGGATTTTTTGATACAATTCCAAAGTCTCTGGACGAAGCGGCTACTATAGATGGTGCAACCAAATGGCAGACTTTTATAAAGATTACCATTCCCCTCTCAAAACCTATCATCATCTATACGATCCTGACTTCGTTCCTCGGGCCTTGGACAGACTATATTTTCCCAAGTATGGTCCTTGGAGACAAGCAGGAATCCTATACAGTAGCGGTAGGTCTTAAGTGGCTTACAGATTTTCAGAGAATAGACAGCTACTACACACAGTTTGCAGCAGGCGCACTTATGGTGTCTATACCGATAGTGATACTTTTTATAGTATTGCAAAGGTTTTACGTAGAAGGACTGTCGGGATCTGTAAAGGGTTAGTAGTTTCTTTGAGAATGTCTGAAAAAGTCGAGTAATATAAACATTGTAACTATGTTGTATAAATGACCTATTTAAAAGGGAGTCTTGGAGCATGTAGCTTCAGGACTCTTTTTAATGGTAAAAAAGTGAATAATATATGGCCAAGTACATAAGAGTATAAAATTTTTTAACAATATGTTATAATTTCTGCCAAGCTTTGTCTTTTTGGGGAAGATAAAATTTTTTTAAGTTTTTAAGTTTGAACTTTTGGAGGAAAGTGGTATGGAATTACAGGAAATTCAAAAACTCGTAGCTGCAGGCTACACCAAAGAAGAGATAGATGCTTTAGACAAGGAGCAGAAAAAGCAGCAGGACGAGACTTTTTGGCAGGATATGTCATCTAAACAGCCTCAGGAAGGAAGCGAAGATTATCAGGTAAGAGATTATTTATGGAAACAGAAAAATCTCGAGCTGGCTGAAAAATACAGTAAAAGAACCTATATCTGGGCTTTACTTGGAATCTGGCCAGCAACGTTTTTTGGATCAATTGTGGCACTGATATATTCTTCAAAAGCAAAAAAATTTGGAGGAGAATATAACAGTAAAAGAAAACTGGGAAAAAAGATAGCTGTTATAGAGCTTATACTTATTCCTGCGGTGGCATGTTTAGCCCCGTTTATCTTATTTATAGGTCTTCTGGATATGCTCTTTTGATGCATCACCTATAAATGTGTAGCGTATATTGCTTGATCAGGGCTGGGAGTTTCGAAAAGGATTTCTTGATATGGTGCAGACTGCAGAAGATGGAAATGGAGTACTCGTTAATCTTCCACATGATGCCATGATAGGAGGCGCCGTTATCACTAACTGTAAAATCAAATTAATTAGTCATATAGGAGGAACATCGGAGCGATTTTTTGATACAATAGTAGTTGTAAAAATGATAACAAAATATATGTAAAAGTGTCTTTGCCATGCAACTTCTTTGAGACAGCGTTTTACAAGGGGGGAATCTATGGAAACTGTCATTTCTGTAGCAGATAACTATATATATTACATTGTTGAACTCTGTACCATCATCATGGAACTCTTCGGTGTAATGATCCTTGTTTTTACAGCGATCAAAAGCTTCGCCGAATGGTTCAAAAAAGATGAGAACATAAGGCTCCACCTTGCTCAGGGAATAGCACTTGCACTTGAGTTTAAGCTTGGCGGAGAGGTCCTTAGAACTGTTGTAGTAAGAGAATGGTCAGAGCTTGGAATTCTTGGCGCTATCATACTTCTTAGAGGCGTCCTTACCTTCCTTATCCATTGGGAGATCAAGAACGAGAAGAATGAGATCGCGCAGAATGAAAAATAGATTTTGTAATTAAATAGAAAAATAGTGATCTGATTGTATAGAGTAAGATTTTAATCCCTGTTCGCAGTCCTGTGAGCAGGGTGTTTTTTTACAATGTTTTTAAATGGAACTTGATGAATTTATTGATGATAAAGATCACAAAATGGAGTCTTTAGCTGCTTGTCTATAAAAAATGGTAATGGTAAGATATCAGCGTATGAAAAAATTTTAATGTTAGGGGAAAAGCTATGAATAATTCAATCTATGGAAAAAGGTATCGCCTTATTTCACCATTCCTTATTGCAATGCTTTTAACAGGATGCAGCTCCAGTCAGCTGTCTTTAGGTAATAAGGAGTCAGATGATTCTGAAGAAGAGATCAGTGAAAATGTAAAAGATGCAGATGATGAAGCTGCAAAAGATGTAAGCACTGATGATGACAGTGCTAAAGACAGTAGTTCTGAGGAAAAAAGTAGTGACGAAGAGCTACTTGTAGACTCTGTTACCTGGGACGATTCATATGCGCCTGCAGGAAGTAGCGACGATTATAACAAAGTCTTTTTTAACATGAGTGATGGAAGCGTTCAGACCTTCGAAATCAGTTCTTACGATATGGTTGAAGACCTGGAGATGGTCGATCTTAATAATGATGGTACAGATGATTATATAATCAATGCATATTTTGCTAATACAGCAACAGAGTACAACATTATTTATGCATACACTTTTGAAGATGGGGAAGTAAGCCAGCTTTTCCCTGTATCAGGAATAGAAGGCGTTGATGATAATGTAACATATGATTGCCAGATTAAAGAGATAACTATAGATTACTCTAATGATGAGGTTGTAAATGGTCTTGAGCTTACATCCTATGGCAAGGTTAACGCAATGGCCTATACCGAGACTGAAAGAGAGATTTATTGTCAGGATGGAGAATGGAACCTTTTCTACAGCTTTGACAATACTTATGGTGCTTACAGTGTCGTTACTGCTCCCAGAGATTGGGGATGGGATGATATAGACGAGGAGTCTAAAAAGCTGTACGAAGACTTTTTTGACGGATCAGAGAAAGCTGAATTCGACCAGAGCGGAGATCGTGGAGAATATGTCGTTCTTTCTGACGTTCTGACAGATGGTAAAAGTTATACTCTTGATGAGATCAAAGAGCTTTTGACTGCAGAAGATCAGTATGGAGACGGATGGGAAGTTAATAATACTTATAGATCTACTATTGACTGCGGCCTGGACGGCGACATTGAAATGCTCGTGAATCTTGATTTTGACAGCGAATTTAGCCTCGATATGGTGATAAAAAATGTCGATGGAAGCCTTGTGATATGCTTTGCAGCTGATAGCTGGAGCAGATCGGAGACAAGCATACGCTACAATGGAGAGGTATCTTCATACGGATCTGGCGGTGCAGCTTCACATGGCGGAGAGAGTGGTTTTATCAATGCCGAAGGTAAATATGTTCTCTGGTACTATGAGTGGGAAGAAGGTCTTGAAGCAGGTTCTGACGGAACAGTAAGCATGAACTATTATAAGGAAGATGGTTCTTATGAGACTGTTACAGTAGAGATTCCTGAGAATACATATCTGTATCAGGAGAGAATAGCTTTTAGCGACGCAGATTCTGATGAATACTACTATTTCTATCTCCTTGACGAAGATTATAACGAAATACCTGAAGATACTTCTGATCCTGACAACCCATATGAGTTGATCAGAAAGGCTCATGAAGAGGCTGGTATCAAAGTCATTACTCCTGATGAAAGTGATGAGCTTATAGAAGAGCGCAGACTCGAGATTGGACTTACTGATGATATCTATGACTTCGGGACAGAATACCTGCCGGAAGATGAGTAACTGTTTTATAAGTATAAGGAAAGTCAGATGATGAATAATCCTGACTTATCATACATGGAACAACATACGCTTGGCGAATGCATTTCTGTATTCGCTGGGTGTAAGTCCTGTATACTTTTTGTATGCTCTGGCAAAATTATGAACATCTGAAAATCCCAGATCGCTTGCTATCTGAGACACGGTCTTATCATTATCAGCAAGCATGAAATTTGCAGCATCCATCTTCTGACTTATGATGAACTGCTTAAGCGGGATTTTTCTTATTTCTACAAAAAGATGTGACAGATACTTGGGGTTATATCCAAAGGCATCTGCAATCTCTGATATCTTTATGTTCTTTGATATATTGGTCTGTATATAGTCTATGATATCAAGGTAGATCTGCTTTCTGGCAGCAGGATCACTTGTGGCAGGAGCCCCTGTCACAATCTCCCCATATAATTCCATCATAATACTGGTTACCATAGCATTAAGTGAAACAGTTGGATAATTGTTTTTGACCATATCCTGAAGCTGTTTCATCATTACAAGGATCCTCTCAGGTGAAGCTATAGCCCCGCTTTGAGGGATAAATCCATATTTAGATGTGTCAATTTCTTTGATCTTTGGATTACCCTGACTTATCTCATATGGCACTTTACTGCTATGATCAGTTACAAAATGCATCCAGTAAAAAGAGCAGTAGGCTTTCTTAAAACCTTCTCTGAACCCATTATCTGACGGTGGCAAAAGAAGATATTCCCCTTTTTTTACAGTATAGTTGTGACCATTGTATCTAAGGTATAGTTCACCTTCCGTCATGATAATGAGTTCATAATCTTTGAGGGAGGTCTTATTGTGTTGCCATTCAGATGAGAGGGCTTTGAATTTGCCTGTGTAGTGGTATGAATACATTGAATATAGCGCAAGGGGAATAAGTTTCATACGAGGACTCCTTTTGAAGGCTTAGACTTCAAAGTGTTTTTTATATGTTTATACAATTAGTAATACGCTTGATGGAAAAAGAACACATATGTTTGAAGTATGGTTAATAAATAGCATAAATACTGGCTTTCTCAATAATTGATCAAAAATACACCAAATCTAACAAAATGACACCAATTTATAGCCTTATATTATATTGAGAGAATAATATATTGCTATGTAACTAAGCGGATAGCAGTTGTGAAAACACTTAAAAATCTGCATTTTCACGTAGAATATACATCGATGATCATATTCCATATACTAATCTATTTCACTTTAAATATATTCTTTAGGTGTCATTTTGTAAATAGAGAAAAAATGACACCTAAAATAGCAAAGTGCTATTTTTAGAGCCTTCCGTATATGCTATGTTCATAGAAGAGAAAAAAATTATAGACTTTTTATGCCAGTACTATCTGGGGAACTATTTTTCCAAAAGAATAGGCAATAAAAACAGATATTATTACAGAAATAAGACATAAGGATACAACTAAATGGAGGGTAACATGTCAAATAATACTATAAAAATAAAAAGTATAGGATTAGAAAATGTAAGAGTTTCAGATTCATACATGACCAATGCATTTAATAAAGATCTGGATTATCTTTTATCAATAGATGATGACAGAATGCTTGCAGGCTTCAGAGATACTGCTGGCCTTGATATGAAGGGCGTAGAAAGGTATGAAGGCTGGGAGAATATGCTTATTGGTGGTCATACAATGGGTCATTATCTGACAGCTCTTGCTCAAAGCTACGCTAATCCTCTTTCATCAGAATCTGACAAAAATAAGATTAAAGAAAAGCTTGATTACATTATATCGTCCCTGTTGGAATGTCAGAACAATTCTAAAGGAAAGAAGGGCTTTATATTTGGAGCAGCGATCCTTGACAGAGATAACGTCGAGATTCAGTTTGACAACGTCGAAAAGTGCAAGACCAACATTATCACAGAGGCCTGGGTTCCGTGGTATACCATGCACAAGATCCTTGCTGGCATAATTGACGTTTATAAATTCACAGGTAGTAGCGATGCCCTCGAACTTGCAAAAGGCCTTGGCGACTGGACCTATGACAGAGCATCTTCCTGGGGAAAAGAGCTTAATGAAGTAGTCCTGTCTACAGAATACGGCGGAATGAATGATGCTTTATATGAGCTTTATAACTGTAGCGGTGACGATAAGTATGCCATAGCCGCACACTTTTTTGACCAGGATAAACTCTTTATAAGAATAGCAGAAGGCGCTCCAAACGCCCTCGACGGCCTTCACGCCAATACAACGATTCCCAAGTTCCTTGGCGCTATTGCAAGATACGTAAATCTTCATGGCAAGACAATTGATGGCGAAGAGGTTGATGCATCTAACTACCTTGAATATGCTAAGGCATTTTTTGACATGGTAGTAAATAAGCATACCTATGTAACTGGCGGTAACAGCGAATGGGAGCACTTCGGTCTTGATAACGTTCTTGATGCAGAGCGTACTAATGCCAATAACGAGACCTGCAACACCTATAACATGCTTAAGCTTGCAAAGACTCTCTTTGAGGTAACAGGTGATGTGAAGTATCTTGATTATTATGAAAAGACCTTCATCAATTCCATTCTGTCTTCCCAGAATCCTGAAACAGGTATGACTACATATTTTCAGCCAATGTCTACAGGCTATTTTAAAGTTTACGGCGAAAGATACAACAAGTTCTGGTGCTGCACAGGAACAGGAATGGAGAACTTTACTAAGCTTGGCGACAGCTTCTTTTACGAAGATGCTTCTAATATATATGTAGGAATGTTCATGAGCGCATCCTTTAATACAAAAGGACTTGACGGCCTTGATGCAACTTACGAATTAGAAGCAGATCTTCTTAAATCAGATGAAGTTAAGATAAGACTTGCTGGTACCTCTATAAAAACTAAGAAACTTGCCATAAGGATCCCTTACTGGCTTGATGGCGATATTGAGATCAGTGTTAATGGAAATCAGGTAAAAAGCACAGTTGTGGGCGGATTTGCTGTTGTAGAAGCTGGTCTTAAAGCATCTGATGAAGTTATTATCAGACTTCCCATGAAAGTATATGCACAGTCACTTCCTGATAATAAGAACTGCCTTGCCCTTTGCTATGGCCCATTTGTATTATCAGCTGACCTTGGAGATAAGGATCTTAAGACATCAACCACAGGAGTGGATGTAACGATTCCTGCCGAAAAGATAGTAGAAACAGAATACATAACAATACCCGATGGAATGACCACAGCAGAATTTGCCAGTGCCATATCACAGCATGTAAAGCCTGTTTTAAACGCTGGTGCAAATATTGCATTCAAAGTGGACGGATCAGATTATGTCTTCGCCCCTCACTTCCTTAAATATAGGCACCGCTACGGAATCTACTTCTATTACATAACTTCAAAAGAACAAAAAGAAGATATTGCTTTGAGAAAAAATAATAAAGCAAATATCCTCGACATGATAGAAGCAGGCTATGGTCAATATGAAAACGATGACCTTCATAATATGAAAGATAACGGCAGCATAGGAACCACAAGCCCCATTACAAGCAGAAGAGCAACCCCCGGCGGAAGCTTCACCTACCAGATGATTGTTAATCCGGGAAGAACTAATACTCTCAGCATTACAGTCCTTACCGAGGATGACGGCAAGAGCCTTAAGATAACAGCAGCTGATGAAGTAGTGCTCGACGAAAAGCTTGATCACATTAAGTATACGGAAACCTCAGATTTAACAAAGTATACAATTGATATAGAACTTCCACTGGACCTTGTGAGAAAAGCAGGGATAATAAAAGCATACGGAAAAGAGTACCTTGTAATTCCTGTAATGTTTGAAGGAACGGATACAGAGGAATCTGCAAGAATAACCGACTTTGTGGTTATCAGATGAAGTAGTGTCCATCGCAATCTGATATTTTACATGCGACGAATATCTGCTATAATGTGATGTGATTTTTTTAACAAGGAGATATTACTTCAAATGGACAATTTATTTAATTCACCCGCTCAGGTTATTGAAACAAATATTAAAGGTGGCGAGACCAAAGTAAGCCTCCCACTTCCTAAGATGATACTGCTTGGAATCATGGCAGGTGCATTCATAGCTCTTGGCGGAGCTACAAGCTCAACAGCAGCTCACGCTGTAGATAATGTAGGTCTTTCAAGATTTGTATCAGGTGCCATCTTCCCTGTAGGCCTCATGCTCATCACTTTTATTGGCGGAGAGCTCTTTACAGGTAACTGCCTCACAGCAATGGGAGCTATGGACCACAGATTTTCATGGGGCAAGGTGGTTAGAGATCTTTGCATCATCTGGCTTTCAAACCTTGTTGGCGCAGTGATCATCGCTGCACTAACATACTTCTCAGGAAACCTTGACTATTCAGGAGGACTTCTTGGAGCTTATTCCATCAAAGTTGCTCTTGGCAAATGCGCTATTACACCCGTAAAAGGTATCACATCCGGTATCCTCTGCAACATCTTAGTATGTGCAGCAATCCTTATGGGAACAGCAGCTAAGGATATAGGTGGTAAGGTTTGGGCAATCTTTTTCCCGATCATGGCGTTTGTTGTTGGCGGCTTCGAACACTGCGTTGCTAATATGTTCTATATTCCTGTTGGTATCATGGCTGCAGCTAATGACAGTTATGTTGCTAAAGCCCAGGAAGCATATGGCATCACAGCAGATCAGCTTTCAAAACTCAGCCTTGGTGGATTTATTACTAATCAGATTCCTGTAACTATCGGTAATATCCTTGGAGGAATGCTTTTTGTAGGTCTTCCTTGTTACCTTGTTCATTGCAGAAATAAGAATAAATAAAAGTAATAAAATCAATTGCTAAATTATTTAATCCGTCGCGTAGTATCTTCGCGGCGGATTTTTACTGCCAGGCAATATTTCTTTTTAATAATGAATAATAATAACGACGGAGTTTCTTCCTAATATAATATAGTGAAAAATATTAATCCTTATAAAAAATCATCTTAAAAAAATTTTTAGGTGTAAATATGATGATTAACTAAAATGTGTTATACTATTTATGATTGAAAATATGATAAAACGATATCTTCCGTGTTTCTTTTATTCGTGTTAAGAGGGTATTGCAGAGGGGAAGGGCTTGAATATGGAACAGACCAAAGTGGATGGAAAAGTATTGCAGGTACGGCTTCTTGGAAAATTTTCTCTTGTCTATGATGGAAAAGAAGTAACTCCGGGGCGTAATAACGCATCGAAGTTTACTCAGCTTTTGCAGATCGTGTGGCTCCAGGGCGATAAAGGTGTATATAAAGATGAGCTTATTTCTGCGCTTTATGGTGAAGAAGAGACTTTGAACATCAGTAACAGTTTCAACAATCTTCTTTATCAGATGCGTAAGCAGATGGTTGCGGCCGGTCTCCCTGCAGAGAGTTATGTTAAGAAGCACAAGAAGATGTTCATCATTGATCCTGCAGTTCCTGTATGGGTTGATGCCCTTGATTTTAAAGATAACTACAGAAAGGGCCATGATACAGAGGACCCTGAACTTAAATACGAGTATTTTAATAAAGCTTTTGAACTGTATCAGGGAGAACTTCTTCCTGCGCTGTCTACAGAAACATGGGTTATCATGGAGAGCGTTGCTCTTCGTAAGATGTACGATGAGGTTGTAGCATGGCTTGGCGAATATATTCTTAATCGTAAAGAGTATGAAGAAGCCTACCATATCTATGGACGTGCAGCAGAGATCTATCCCGAGAATGACTGGCAGGTTGGTCAGATCGAGACTCTTATTGCTAAGGGTGATTACAAGAATGCCCTTCGTGTATATGATGCAACAGTTGCTTATTATACAACTGAGCTTGGTCTTCCGATTCCTGAAAAGCTTCTTGATGTATATCACAAGATGAGTGCCAAGATCGATAATGCGCCGGGACAGATTCACCAGATCCAGGCTGAGATGACTCAGGACAGAAGATCTGTTGAAGTTACAGACGATGAGGGTGCTTACGACTGCTCATATCCAAGCTTTATTGATGCTTATCATATCCTTTCCAGAAATATGGAAAGAACCGGATATTCAGTATTCATGATGCTGTGTACTCTGGTTGATTATGAAGGCAAGATGATCCGTAATCAGGATAAGCTCAGAGCAAGAAGTCAGGCTCTTTGGGAAGCTATTCACGATACTCTTCGTCAGGGAGATACTTTTACCAAGTATTCCAACAGCCAGTTTCTGATACTTCTTGTTGGAACAAGTCAGGAAGACTGTGATATTATTTATCGCCGAATCAATAAGAGACTTAAAGAGATCGCAGGCTCAAGAGCAGACTTTAAATACAGTGTAGTATCACTTGCAGAGCTTCCTGCGGAACTTGATGAAGAGGCTAAATGATAGAGAATCTTCTATATATAGAAGAGTTCCGAATACCTATTTTCACTTGATTGATAATTTTAATACTGTTAAAGAATTCAAAACGCCGTCCTATTGCTGAAAGTAGGGCGGCGTTCATAATTTGTTCATCTTTTATTAAAATTTACAAAAAATTTATCAAAAAAAGTTTACTTTTATTACAAATGTCAATGACACGGCAATTTCTTTATGTTATAGTATCTTTTAGTTAGGGGAAAGCGAGGTACACAGGGTAGTGTACCTTTTTTCGAGCCAAAGAATGGCTCTCGGATACATTTAGCCTTAAAAGTTTCTTAGGTAACTGTTAACAGAGTGGTCTCTATTCCGACATCTAACCAGGGGAAAAACATGAAAAAGTATCAGTCAGTAAAGATAATAGTCAACACTCATAAGAAATACTGGATGCCTCATAGCAAGATGTACATTCCTATGCAGGTTGGTGCAGCCCTTGATAAGGATTCTAATGGTAATCAGAAGGATCTGGGATACCAGAAGGACAATGAGGGCGAAAACATTTCAGAAAAAAATCCGCTTTATTGCGAACTTACAGGTCTGTACTGGGCTTGGAAGAACCTTGATGCGGATTATATAGGTCTTTGCCATTATAGACGCTATTTTGGTGGTTTCAGATCATCAAGAAATCCTAAAGGAAAGATACTCCTTCGTCGTGAGCTTCAGCCCATGCTTGGTAAGTATCGTGTATTCCTTCCAACTAAGCGTCATTATGTTA
>CAMVNV010000003.1 GCA_947168935.1 uncultured Butyrivibrio sp.
ATATTTTATCATCTAATATAAATGTATTTACACTAATACTTTCATTTTCGAGTAGAGATAATAGTCTTGCGGAAGGGCCGTTTGGTACATTCATGCCACTTTCCCGTGCTTGTACAGTCTTTTTTGAGACCCCCAGCCATTTAGCCAGGAACCCTTGCGAGGTTCCTGTTTTTTACGGATGTTTTTAATGTCTTCAGCAGTATATTCTTTTACCTGTTCTACATGGCAATATGAATTATATTTATCTTTCATCACTCTTCTCTTTATCCATAAATAAGGGATTTTAAGCCACAATTATTAGTCTTGCTAATATAATCTTCCTTTTAATTATATTTTCTCAATCGGCATTTGTATACTCAAAGAATCTATACTATTAAATAGTATAGTATTCACTTAGAATGAGTTTATGGGGAATAAAAACTGCTCAAGATTGGGGGAATATGTCTGAAAAAATATCCAGAATGAAACTTAATGACAGGGAAACAATTGAAATCGGAGTTATAAGAAAGCAGCCACTATCAAAGATAGCGACTATCTTAAATCGTCATGTAGCTTCTATTGCCCGTGAAATAAAGAAGCATCGCATCTTTGTAAGAGGCAGTTACTATTCAGGAAATGACTGCAACGGAGCAAAAGGATGCACTAAAAGGCATGTATGTGGAGATGAAGCATGCCCTATGTATTGCTATGCATGCTCTAAAGATTGCCACAAGTATTGTACTGATTATTACAGCACTAAATGCACTGATTATATGAAACCGCCATATGTATGCAATGGTTGTGACAATAGACGATACTGTAACGATGACAGGTATTTTTACGAAGCCAAAGTTGCAGACAAAAAGTCAGTCGAAACAAGAAAAACCTCGAGGGAAGGTATACATCTCACTGATGAGGAACTGTCCGGAGTAAACAGGATTTTGTCAGAAGGCATCAAGAAAGGTCAGCCACTGGCTCACATCTTTGCAGTACACGAGCAAGAAATACCGATAACCAGCCGTACTGCATATATCTATATCAATGATGGGCTTCTCGATGTCCGTAGTATAGATCTCCGCAGGCAGACAAGATACAAAAAAAGAAGAAAAAAGAAATCTGAATCAGGTATTCTCAACCAGAAGTTTAGACAGGGACGGACATACATTGACTTTACAAAGCTTATGGAAAACAGATCTGAGAAAGATGTATTTGAGTTGGATACAGTCAAAGGCAAGCGAAATCAGAAAAAGGTAATGCTTACCATTATATTCCGCAGAAACAGCGTGATGATTGTGTTTCTTATGCCAGACTGTACTGCTGATTCAGTAATAGACAGATTTGACTACCTTGAAAAAGGTCTAGGTAAAGAGTGTTTTACAAGACTTTTCGGGATAGGACTTGCTGATAATGGCAGCGAATTCAAGGTTGTAGATAAGCTCGAACAGTCTATAGAGATTGAGGGGGCTCTAAGAACCAATATCTATTATTGTGATCCTATGCAGTCAGGCCAGAAAGGCCGTCTGGAAAAGAACCATGAGTACATCCGGTATGTGATTCCAAAAGGAACATCTCTTGCTCCATACACTCAGGAAGACATTACTCTTCTTGTAAATCACATCAACAGCACCAAACGGCCGGGACTTAATAACCTCTCTCCCTATGAGATGGTTTCTGAAGATGATGAGGATATGCACAAACTCATGAAACTTCTCGATCTTAAACCTATCCCGGCTAATGAAGTAAATCTTACAAAAGAACTTCTAATGAAGTAATTTTCAATTCTGAAAAGTAATATGAGCAGATAATTTCCCCGGCAACTACATAATTCGTGATGCAAATGGGTTGCGATAACTATTTCAAACTTATCGTGAGTCGTCTTTTTAGTTTGCGAACTTAACAGGTGATGTTTTTTAAGTTGCCCATTTTAAGGCATTTTTAGACATAAAAAATGACCTGAACATAACATTTTTCAGGTCATTTCGTGATATACATGCTAAAAGGTTGCGTTAACTTTTTCATTCAAGCCTGGGTCGCGTGAATCCGCACCAGTGCTGGCTTTGAGTACAATCAAGTGCTCGCTTATCTTGTAACCCTTGATTTTATAATATTTTTAGCTGTTTATATTATGCTCTTGTGTTATACTGAACTACATGAAAACATTAAAAAAACCTTTTGAAAACTTACTTAAAACATTTGCTTTCCTAGTGGCAGGATATTTTTTCATTCGTGTATTTTTAGCCTTGTTTGGCTTGCAGTTCAGAGCCTGGATCAATGTTATATGGGTTGTGACCACTGGTCTTACATTTGTTGCAGGACTTATACAGAAAGCATCTAAAACCGAAGACCAAAAAGTACAATTAGGAATTTCATCTGTGTTTTTGTTTGGCTTACTTATGATATGTATGCCACTTCTCCTCTATCCATTTGCTTCTTCATTTATAGAGATTGTCCCTCTTAAAGAAGATGTTATTGAAATGGATGGACATAAACTTATTGCTAGTCACAATATAGGCTTTATGGATCCTGATATGCAATTCTACGAATATAAGAACTTTATGTTTTCAGGCGTTCATTGTGTATATCATGGCTGGGGCTATGGCACTGACGAAAATGGTGAAATATACCTTTATTGGGACGAAGAAACGATCTACGATGTAAATGAAATCTTAGACTGATTATAACCACATTGTAATTTACTATATTATCTATAATACTTAGCGATGGCTATGCAAGACCGCATAACCATCGCTCTTTTTTGTCATAAGATTTTTTAGATTATTATCCGATATATAGTAGTGACTAAGTTTGATTTGAACCTTACTCTTCTGTTTTTTATAGATTTAATATCCACCAACTACCAATGTGCTTTTGCAAAAAGGAACTGGGACTATATGGATATGTTGAAAAAACTTTGGTCATTAGTTTT
This sequence comes from uncultured Butyrivibrio sp., assembly GCA_947168935.1. GTDB lineage: Bacteria > Bacillota > Clostridia > Lachnospirales > Lachnospiraceae > Butyrivibrio. The sequence continues at coordinate 2,906 of CAMVNV010000003.1, forward strand.
ACCAAAGAATACAAAAGAAATAAATGATATTGTTGATATGGACAATATGTCCAGCATTAAGGCTATGAGCATTTTTACAGCTATTGTAGAAAGCCTTGTAATGCTTCGTTATCTGATCATATATCGCGAAAATCTATATTTTAATCTTACTACAGCAGTCAATATAACAGTTGTCTTTTCGTGTGTTATATTAGCTACGTTGGCTGATCTTTTTATTCAGGGCAAAATTCATGGACATAAGTTGTCTGTGTTTATCGTGCTCATGTTCATAATTATCATATCCTTTTTTAGCATGTATACCTCTTATACTAACTATAAGGTGGGCAGACAGATTCTGGTTTTGTTTGTAGCCAATGTCAGTATTATATCTTTCCTTCAGATAACGCCTTTATATCATATGGTGCTATTGATTTTTGAATTTATTCTTCTGTATTCCATGTTATATTCCGTTGACGGAGCCAAAAATATTGTATTTGTAAACGCATTTTCTTATCTCATAGTAGTTTTGATCTTATGTGTTGTTAGTTATCACCGGAAAAATGATTCGGTTATTGCGACCTACGAGGCCAGACAACGTGCTGAAGATTTCTATATAAAATCATCTGAAGATCAGCTCACAGGTCTCATGAACAGATTCGCACTTGATTCTATCAAGATCAAAAAGGGTTTAACCTTCTGCGTTGCGATGACTGATATTGACCTATTTAAGACATATAACGATAAATACGGCCATCTCAAAGGCGATGATGTAATCAAGATGGCTGCGTCCAATCTTCTTAATGTTTTCAGGAAAAAAGACTGCTTCCGTTATGGCGGCGATGAATTCCTGATCTTGACTACAAAACTAACGGAGGTAACCTTTAAGCAGCGTATGTCAGACTGGGAAAAGATGGTAATGGAAACAAAGGTCGAAGGCATCGATACGCCAATAAGAATAAGTTATGGTGTTGCCTGCGGAATTGTATATTCCAAAGAAGATCTGATGGCACTTATCAAAGAAGCAGATGATAAGCTCTATAAGATCAAATCGATAAGGCATAATGATACAGTATAGATTCTGAGTTAAAAGAATTCAGCCGGCAAAGATTTTCGTCTTTACCGGCTGTTATATATTTTGGTCATTAAGATTCGTTTTATTTAGAAAGTCCTGAAAGAAACTGCCTTGTCCTCTCCTCTTTCGGATTCTCTATAAGGTCTCTTGCAGGTCCTTTTTCAACGATCATTCCATCATCCATGAATATTGCTATGTCAGCCACATCTCTGGCAAAAGACATCTCGTGAGTTACAATGATCATGGTAGTCTTTTGGTCTGCCAGGTTACGTATTACCTTGAGAACTTCTCCTGTAAGCTCAGGATCAAGGGCTGATGTAGGCTCGTCAAAGCACAGAATATCTGGTTTAAGGGCAAGAGCTCTTGCTATGGCAACTCTTTGCTGCTGACCACCTGAAAGCTGGTGTGGATAGTTATCCATACGCTCAGAAAGTCCCATCTGATCAAGGAGTCTTTTGCCGTTTTCAATGATCTGAGCCTTTTCGCTGCTGTCTGCATCAAGGAGAGGCGCAAGTGTAACGTTTTCAAGGGCTGTATACTGTGGGAAAAGGTTGAACTGCTGGAATACAAGGCCAAAGTGAAGTCTGTTCTTTCTAAGGTCATTTGCGTTTGTTACAGGGCTTGCTCCGTCAAAGAGCTGTTGCCCCTTAACAGTTATTGTACCTTCGTCAGCAAGCTCGAGGAAATTAAGGCACCTTAAAAGTGTTGTCTTACCACTTCCTGAAGATCCGATTATGGATATGACCTGTCCGTCCTCAAGGTCAAAGCTTATTCCCTTTAGTATCTGTGTATTATCAAATTTCTTTTTTAAATCTCTAACTTCTAAAATTGCCATAAGGTGTTTCCTATCTGAAATAGCTAAGTTTTTTCTCGATATACCCAAACAGACATGTAAGTAGTCCGCTGAATATCAGATAAAAGGCGCCTGTGTAAAACAAGGGCCAGATAATACCGCTACTCTTGATAAAGGCCTGTCCGTTCCAGATTATCTCGTAAACGGCTATTACTCTGGCAAGAGAGGTATCCTTAACAAGAGTAATGACTTCGTTTGAGATTGGCGGAACGATGCGCTTTATAACCTGAAGAAGGATTACTTTAAAGAATATCTGCTTCTTGGTCATACCAAGGACCTGACCAGCTTCGTACTGGCCCACAGGAATAGACTGGATGCCGCCTCTGTATATCTCTGAAAAATAGCAGGCATAGTTGATCACAAATGCAACGAGCGCTGCAATAAATCGTCCTGTTGTGCTGGAGCCCCATACATTTACGCCAAGGAATATTCCCGGGCCATAGTAAATTACAAGGAGCTGAAGCATCAGAGGCGTTCCACGGATTATCCATATGATAAATCTGACGGGATATTTAACTATAGCGGCCTTGCTCATAGATCCAAAGCAGACTAAAAGGCCGAGAGGCAGGGAAAAAACAAGTGTAAGAGCAAATAACTTGATCGTCCCTAAAAAGCCCTCTAAGAGGGATAAGGTTACTGTATAGAACATGTACTTGCTGCTCCTTATTTCTGCTCTACAAGCGCATCCTGTACGCCGTAGGTCTTAGCAATTTCCTGCATAGAGCCATCTGCATAGAAAGCTTTGAGCTGGTCATTGATATAAGCAGCAAGGTCTGAACCTTTACGGCAACCGATACCATATTCTTCAGTTGTAAGTTCAACTGTGTGTGTAAGATCAGCGTAGCTTGTGCCTTCGCCAACCATAGCGCCTGCCATGAGAAGGTCTATGATGCAAGCTCCGGATGTACCTGCAGCAACTTCCATTACAGCATCAGCCTGAGATGTAACAGATGTGAATTCAAAGCCGTTATCTGTAGCAGCCTGCTCACCGGCAGATCCTGATTCAACTGCAAAGCTTAATGACTTAACATCTTCAGCGCTCTGGTATTTGCCTGCGTCTGCAGCAGGAACTACAACTACCTGTGCGTTATTAAGATAAGGGTTTGTGCACTCCATAGCGCTTGTAACTTCGCTTGTAAGAGTCATGCCGTTCCATACAACGTCGATTGACTTGTTCTCAAGCTCTAAGATCTTGTTGTCCCAGTCGATCTCTACGAACTCAACTTCTACGCCAAGGGACTCTGCAACCTTTTTTGCCATATCAGCATCAAAGCCGATCCAGTCACCGTTGTCATCCTTGTAATCCATAGGAGCGAAATCTGTGATTCCAACGATCAGAGTTCCTTTTTCCTTGATATATTCAACGTCGCTTTCAGCGTTTGTGCCATTACTAGCGCTAGCTTTAGAATCGCCACAAGCTGTCATGCCAAGAACCATAGTAAGTGCAAGTAAAGAAGCCATAAGTTTTTTCTTCATAATATTAATTTTCCTCCAGGGGTATTTTTAACGTGATAATCTTTTACCACTCTACCATACTAAAGCGATATTGGCAATAGTCTATTTTCTTTTATCTTTCCATTACGAAAAAAAGATGCAGCCTGTAATCATATAACATGGAATTAAAATAAAGGCGATGGTAAAGCATTTTACTTAACCATCGCCTTATCTTTGTATTATCAGTCTAATGTGAATCTCATGTATGAGCACATCTGGTCTTAGTTTTCACCATCAGTGAAAGTATATGTTTCGTTGTGAACCATACCAGTGTCAGGATTAGTAACAACAACTGTAACTGTAACAGTACCATCACCATTATCCTCTACAACAGTACCATAGTCATATGTTGAATCATCTGTTCCATTTTCATCAATTCCGATGTTGAAATCATAGTCTTCGCCATACTGTGTTATGTGAAGGTTGCCTTCGTTTGTACCGGTTGCTTCATCAGAAGAGGTCATTGTACCATAACTATCTGATGCACCTGAATACTGAACTCCTGTGTCCAGTACAAAGTTTCCACTTTCAGGAATACCTGTAGTGCTGTAATCATCTGGTAATTGTGAATTAGCAATAGAACTATTATATGCCTCCTGTGACATTACAGTAACAGTCACTGATGCAATTTCATCAATATTATTATGGTTTCCATCATTAGTCTTTGCAGCATATCCTGATGTAGCCTTATAAATAATTATTTCAGCATCACCATTTGTCTTAATAGTTCCAAGCTTTTCGTAGCCTTCAGGAAGACATGTACCGCTTGGTGCAACAACATATGACTCTCCTGTGTCAGCATTATAAACAGCTACTGGCTCACCATTTGAGTTTGCAGTATTAACTGCCTCCTGAACAGAGTCATAGTCTGTAGTGCCCATAAGCTCTGATGCATGATAATTATTTGCATCAACTTTTTTGGCATTATCAAAGAAAGGAACTAATGTAATGCCGTTATCTTTACAAGCCTTTTCTGTTGTGATTGTACGGCCTTCTGCCTGTCCATACATAATATAATGAATGTAATAGCTAAGAATGTCGTTTCCAAAAGCTTCTCTTAAATCCGGATATGCACTGGCATATGCAGCAGGATCAAAATCAGGCCATCCTTTTCTACCTTCCCAGAGGCCGCACTTAATGAAATGTCCAAAAAGAACATTAAAGTCTGTGCCAAGTACATCTACGACGTCCTGATTGCTTTCTGCATAGTACATAGCATCAAAACGGCTTTCTAATAATGCCTTGTACTCTTCATTAACTACTCCGTACTTTACCATAGATGGATTACTTGCCTGATTAAGGCCAGATGCCATAGTCGAGAACGTTGTGCCTGCAGCCAATGCTAAAGCTATAGCAAAAGCCAAAGCAAAAATACTTTTTCTTTTCATAATTTTTCTCCCATTCACCAATAACTCATCAAGAAAAATTCATTTGAACGTGAAATTCATTTGAGTATGATTTTCTCTTGACCGAAAAGTATCTTAATATTTTATCGCTAAATTGTCAACACACAAATGCAGTATTCTTCTAGGTTTGATAAAAAAATTGTTATTAAATTGAACAAAAAACGATGGCTGGGCTTATCACCTGGCCATCGTATATGACATCTTTTATGAACATGTTCATTTAGATTATTCTGTTATCATAATTTATCTTTTAACTAGTTTTTTTCTTTGCTCAGCAATGTACGTAAGTCTCTTGTTTATAAGATCTTTTACAAATTGCTGACTGTCTTCTTTTACCAGGAAGTACATATAAGATTCAAGTACTACTGACTGTGGAAGACCTCTTCCGACTAATTTGAAATTCTTAAAGCCCCTGTCAATATAGTCCTTAATCTGTTCCTTTGAGATGAAGGCTGGCTTATTCTTACAGTCTGCAAAGGTCTTTTTTTCCTGTCTGTTGGGACATGGAAAAGGTTTTGCCACTTCAAATTGAAGCTGCTTTCTAGCTTCATCCTTGTAGTGTTCGAGACGCTTTGGACAGTTTGGGAAACAGATTTCGTCAACAAGTATTTCAACTCTGTCTGCCATAGGCTCGAGGTCTTTTAATACTTCCTCGTTATGATTCATGTCATAGTCAAGGACAACCATGAAATAGTCCTTGTTAAGCTCTTCATGGAGCTTTTCCGGGTCTTTGATTCTTTTTGTAGTAGATGAGATAAATTTGTAATTTGGATAGTTCTTTCTAAGATACCCCTCAAGTATCTCGGTGTTCACAAGGACCTGGTTCTTGCCATTGTCTGCAATATGCATTATCAGATTACAAAAGGTATCATCGAGATGCTTTTCCTCAATAAGAGGATTGGTCCAGGTAAAGCGTATTGGAACGTTTTTGGAATTGTAAAGCTTGATGATGTTTTCAATCTCGTTCTTGGGACAAAAGCCCAGAACAGTTCTTCCTCCGTTCCATATTGCTCCCGGGAAAGTGCCATAAACACTTCCAACGCGGTAGTTGTCGTAGAAACAATCAGGATATTTTTGCATAATGTCGATTAAAGTTGTATTTAGATCCCTGAAAATACTAAACCCCGGCAAATGCCAATAGATGTAATGATCCTTCATTCCCCAAATCTTCCCTTCAATTTATTTACATAACCCAAATCGCAAAAGCGACATGAAAGTATTATACAACACAAATGCAGCTTTTGTGCGGAAAATGTCATAAAATATACAAAAGTTTGTTTCAAATCATAAGAGTTTCCATCATTTTAGCTAATAATCTTTACTTAACTATTCTAATAAATTAGCCATAAACTGAATAATGTATATCACTGAAACGTGATTAAGCTCTGTGTTTGTGGATTTTGAATAATTAAAAGAACACCTGATAGTGCTTATCAGGTGTTCGAATACCAGTTTCACAATATGCTAACTATATTAGTTTATTCTTATCGTTATTCCTGCAAAACAAACACGCCGCTGAATTTACCGGGCTCTGTACCGCCCCATTCTGAAAAATCAAAGGTTGTATCTGAGATTCCTTCAACGGTTATAATATATGTTTCATCATCCTTTTTTTCTATAGTGACGTTATAGGTCTCTCCGTCTGTCTTCCAGTTTTCTTTGCATTCCATTGTTTCTGAACTTGATCCGTCCCAAGGAAGGCTTAGAGAAAGGGATGCAGGAGAATCATCATCCGGGAAAAAGCTAAAGTAGCTTCCCATATAGTATGATGGGCTGAAATTTACGTATGCATCTCCATTAGTACATCTATAAGATCTGTTCCAGATAGAATCGTCGCATATTCCGTTAAAAGCATCTTCTGCATTAACGTTGTAAAGAACATAATAATCAACCGGAACCTGTTCAAAAATATCCAGGCTCATGAAGGTCCACGAAAGGCACTCATCGCTCATTTCTGAAAGGTCAGCTCCGGGAGCATAGATGATGAATTCATCTGCACCTTCAAATCCATAAGGATCTGTGTATACATATAAAGTATCATCTATAATCTCCTGTGTTCCAATCTTGTCCTCATCTAAAAGTACAAGGTCAAGGAGCTTGGTCTTATAGATATAGTCCTTGTCTGTAGCCTCCGGATCAGAAAACTGGCCGGTAAAATCGCAAATATATAGTGTTCCATCAGGATAACCGTCGCCGGTATCGCCCATATCGTAATCATAATAGGAGCCAGTAAATGAGCCATCTTCATCAATCACGATCTCAGTTGCCCATCCACCTGCGCCGCTGGAAAAGTAAAACATTTCCGGAAAATCAGCAAAAATATTAAGTTCTTCGGTCTTAGCATCTTCATCTTCAACTTTAGATGCTTCAGCTACGCTTTCGTCAGATTCTGAACTATCATCTTTAGATGCAGCATCTTTGCCTGAATCTTTATTCTTATCCTTGTCTTTTTCTTCTTCGCTTGTTTCTTCAGTTGATGCTGTTTTTGAGTCATCTTTACCCTTGGCACTGCTATCAAGGGAAATATCTAAATCTGCACAGCCTGCAAGAAGCATTGAACATAACAACAACGATACTAATTCTTTATTTTTTTTACCAAAAAAAGATTTATACATTTTGTAAAATACTCCTTTTGTGTATATGTAGTGATTCTATATGCTTAAATTATGTTGAGTATGTCTGAAAATCCTGTTACTTCGAAGATATCCTTAACTGCTGCACAGACGTTCTTGATATACATTTTGCCCTGCTTGTTCATGGCTTTCTGTGCTGCAAGCAAAACTCTAAGGCCAGCTGAAGAAATGTACTCAACTTTGTCCATGTCAAAAGTAAGTTCTGAGGAATTTCCAAGTTTTTCCTTAAGAACTGCCTCGAGTTCAGGAGCTGTTGTAGTATCAATTCTTCCTTCAAGAGTTACATTCATCTTACCATCTTCGTTTGTAGTATTGATATTCAGCATATTTTCCTCCTTCAATAATCATCGAAAAATTATTAAAACCTTAATTTGTATATCGGCTAATTTTATAGAACAATCAGACCGAAATAAATAGGTGTAAAACTTCATTCCAAGAAAGAAGCTCTTATTTCAAGGAAGAAAAAGGGGATTGAATGATTTTTTTTAATAATATTAAAAATATTTTCTTTCCTGAATCAAATAAAGAGATCGATCACCAATTTGACCTTAGCAATATGGTTTCTCTCAAGATAATATGTCTTGTCACATCTGCTATCGAAGGTCTTTCTTTGGCATCTTCATTTTTTAACCATTATGAGCATATTGATTTTGATACTACTATCGTAGTTCTTACAGCAATTATTATCCTAAATCTGATTACAGCATTTGCTGCTGATCTGTTCATTAAGCAAAAGATCAGGGGACATAAGGCTGCTGTAGGCATTGCAGCAACATCTGTTACTATCATGGCTATTTTCGCTATGTATGTGTCATACATGAATTATAAAGTGGACAGGCAGATCATTATCTTCTACGCAGTAAATGTCTGCTTTATCAGTTTTATTCATATTGCACCGCTGTTCCAGTTTTTATTCTTATTGGTTGAGCATTCAATATTCTATTATTTCTTGTATAACTATGACGGCGCAAAAGGCATCATTGTGCCCAATGCGATCATTTATCTTCTTCTAGTCATTTTTGCAAGTCAGATCAGCTATCATAGAGAGTTTAAATTTGTTGCATCCAATTACAATGTCAAGCTTATGGCGGAAAAGTTTGAGCAAAAGTCTGCTCAGGACCAGCTTACAGGTCTTTTGAACAGATATGCACTTGATAGTATACCTGACTATGAAAATCCTGTACGCTGCCAGATCGCCATGGCTGATATCGACCAGTTCAAGATCTTCAATGACAAATACGGACATTTAAAGGGTGATGAAGTTCTTAAAATAACTGCATCAACTCTTCTTGACGTGTTCAGAAAAAAAGACTGCTACCGCTATGGAGGCGATGAGTTCCTGGTTGTAGCTATCAATCTTTCTGAAGATGCTTTCAGAGACAGGCTTGCACTCTGGGAAAAGAAGCTTGCTGTAGCAAAGATCGAAGATGTCGAAGATCCTATAAAGATCAGCTATGGCGTAACATCAGGCATTATCAGTTCTAAAGATGACATGTTCAAACTTATCAAAGAAGCTGACGAAAAGCTGTATTCTATAAAACACATACATCATCAGGGCTTGTGATATATTCTGTTAGTTCGGATCATTTTTTCTCAGATTAGTTGCTACAACTTTTTCAATAGCGTCTATATTAAAGGGCTTGGATACATGGGCATTCATGCCCGCTTCAAGCGCTTTTTGCACATCTTCTTCAAAGGCATTACCAGTCATTGCTATGATGGGTATACTATTTGCATCTTTTTTGCTACTGCCTCTTATAAGTCGCGTAGCTTCGTAGCCATTAAGCTGCGGCATCATGATATCCATAAGAATAAGATCATAAGTATTATCCGGACTTGATGTATACTTATCGACTGCCGCTCTTCCATCCGGCACAGTCTCTATCTTTGCTCCCTGATCCAAAATAATCTCAGATAAAAGCTCTCTGTTAAGATCGTTGTCTTCTGCAGCAAGGATATTTAAACCTTTTAAAATGCCCTTAAAAGAAGAAACTTCAGGAACTACCGGCCTTTCATCCAGGCCGCAGGACACTTCTCCAGTTAGCATCATGGGAATCATAACAATAAAGGTTGTGCCAACCCCAAGCTCACTTTCAAAGGATATAGTGCCGCCCATCATCTCTATCATGTTCTTGATTAGTGCAAGTCCCAAGCCAGTTCCGCCGGGATCAGGGATACCGCTTTGCTGTTCTCTTCCAAATGGTGTGAAAAGAGTTTTTTGGAACTCTTCTGACATGCCTCGTCCGTTATCTGAAACTTCAAAGAATACGTCTACATAGCCGCATCTGTCAGACTCTCTGTCTCTGACCATAAGGTTGATATCGCCGCCTTCACTTGTATATTTGCATGAATTGGACAAAAGGTTCAGGAGAATCTGCTTAAGATAGTTTTCATCGCAGCAGACGGACCTGTTTTGAAGCTGATCTAAACTAATAGAAAACTTCTGATTTTTTTGGTGAACCTGAGCTATTATTATCTCGTTTATATCCTGAATGCATTGATCAAGGTCAAATACATCATTTTTAAGAACTATAGAACCTGATTCTATCTTGGATATGTTAAGGACATCCTCAATGATACCAAGCATGTAATCACTTGATTTAAGGATCTTCCCTGCCTGATCATGGACTTTTTGTGCGTTAAATGAATGGTTTTTGATAAGAGTTGCAAATCCGATTATTGCATTAAGAGGCGAGCGAATATCATGTGACATTCGCGATATGAAATCCTGCTGGATGCTGCTCTTATGCCTAAGAGCCTCAAGCTCTTCTCTCAGGGCAGCATTTTCTTTGGTTAAGGCTTCAACACTGTTATTCATATTTTCGGAATTTGAATTATTCACGTGTTTGACTCCTTGCGGACGTGGATGCATTCCCATGTACCATTTACAGGATGTAACTAAGTACATGTTTGGGAATGCATGGATGCATTCCCATGTATAAATATTATATCGCAATTCCGATTATACATAAATAAATTTGCGAAACGATATTGCTATCTTCTTGTGCTAAAATATATGCATAAGGATATAGCGACCTTCTGATGGCCGCAGAAGAAATATATAGACAGGGAAGTTCTTATTTATTTGCAGGGGGAATCTAATGCAGAATAATATCGCTTCAGATAATCTGAAATATTACCAGGAAATGGATAAAGAAAATATACAGAAGTTCAGGGAAGTACTTGCTACTCTACCTGATTTTTGCAAGGCATACTTCAGGTCTATCGCTGAAAACACAGCAGTCAGAACAAGGCTTGGCTATGCCTATGACATAAGGATCTTCTTTGAATTCCTTCACGAGACCAATTCAGCTTTGAAGGGAATCGATATCAAAGATTTTAAGATCGAGATCCTTGATATGATCACAAGAGACGACCTTGAAGAATACCTTGAATATGTATCCTTGTACGATAAAGATGGCAAGGAATTCACTAATTCTGAGAATGGTAAAAAAAGAAAAATAGCAGCCATAAGATCTATGTACAACTATTTCTTCAAAACTGACAGAATCAAGACCAATGCTCCGTCCAAGATCAACACACCAAAGTCCCATGAAAAAGCCATCATAAGACTTGAACCCAATGAAGTTAAGCAGATGCTGGACGTTGTTGAAGACGGCGAAAAGCTAACTAAAGCTCAGAAGAAATTCCATGATAAGACCAAAGTCCGCGACACAGCTATAGTTACTCTCCTTCTTGGAACCGGAATCCGTGTATCTGAGTGTGTTGGACTTGATATCGAAGATATTGATTTTAATACTAATGGTATAAGGATCCACCGAAAAGGTGGTAACGAATCAATCGTATATTTTGGCCAGGAGGTTGAGGATGCTCTTAAAGCCTACCTGTCACAGCGAAACCTCATCGTTGCTAATTCGGGCCATGAGGAAGCTCTCTTCCTATCACTTCAGAACCGCAGGATCACTGTAAGAGCCGTTGAGAATCTGGTTAAAAAATATGCGTCTAACGTTACTACGCTAAAGAAGATCACACCTCATAAGCTTCGTAGTACCTTTGGTACAAACCTCTATAACGAGACAGGGGATATTTACCTTGTAGCGGATGTTTTGGGCCACAAGGACGTAAATACTACCCGTAAGCATTACGCGGCCCAGAGTGACGCTAACAGACGCCACGCAGCTAAGATGGTACACCTCAGGGATGGGAATAATAATGAAGCCGGTAATGATGTTATAAATAATGATACCAGTGACATAGTTCACCATGATTTAGATGATGACGCTTTCTGGAATTTTTGAGATTTACTAATACTTGGAATTCAAGGCTGCTACAATTATTATCATAATCCGATTTTAAAAAAAGCCAGATATATCTTAACGTCTTAGGAGCGAAAGTACAGCGTGTTAACGAAAGCGGATAAGGCGTTTAGAAATATCTGGCTTTTTTTAATTGAGGTTTATGATAATAATTGTAGCAGCCTTGAAGGCAAAGTCTAACAGCAAATCAAAGTTCAGATGCTTCGATCTGCTGTCCATCTCTCCAGATTCTCTCGAGATCGTAGAACTTTCTGTTTTCTTCATCGAAGATGTGGATGATGATATCGCCGTAATCCATAAGGATCCACTTAGCGCCTTCATATCCTTCGATGTCCTTAGCTTCGTAGCCTGCTCTTCCAAGAGCTTCATCTACGTGATCACCAAGAGCCTTAACCTGCTTGGTGCTTGAGCCACTTGCAATGATAAAAAGGTCAGCCATAACTGATACTTCGCTGATATCAAGTGCTCTAACGTCTACTGCTTTTGTATCTTCAAGTGCTTTGATGGCAAGTCTTGCCATTTCTTTTGACTTCTCTGTAATATTACTCAAATCTTTTCACCTTTCTGTAACTTAGTTTTATAAAACTCATAGGTCTGGATCGTCATAGGATCCATTTCATCATCCTGTCCGCCCAGATAATCAAGGGAGTTCTTTAAGATATGGTATACGGCCTTGTCAAGGTCAGACAGGGCTTCTTTTCTTATAACTTCCATATCCTTGAGCATCCTTCTGTTGGGCTCTATGAAATCAGCTGTAAAGATGATCTTATCAAGCTTGGTCATATCAGGTCTTCCGGTTGTATGATATCTTATTGCATCAAGTATATACTGATCATCTATATCATATTTGTGTTTTGCAAGACACATACCGGCTTTAGCGTGTATAAGCTTTTGATTTCTCATCTCAACATCTGTTAGCTCTACGCCATACTTCTTGCAGATCTCGATCTGCTCGCTATGGGGAATACACTTGGCACAGTCATGAAGCATTCCGGCTATGATAGCCTTTTCAATGTCTTCATCAAACACAAATGCCATGTTGGCTGCTGTATAAGCAACTCCAAGTGTATGATCAAATCTGTCCTTTTTAAGAACCTTCTCCATCTCTATGCGGTACTTCTGAGATGCTTCAATAATCTTCATTATGGAGAATCCTTTCAAAGTGTATTTCTATGTGTCAGATACAGGATGTATCTAAGAACATGTTCAGAAATACATGGATGTATTTCTATGTTAAGGAATAATCTTATCAGGTGCTTCCATGATATCTTCTTCTACGCCGCTGTTTTCACTGTAGAGTCCCTTTAATGCAATGTACTCGATACAGCTTTCCGGAAGCAGATATTTGATAGACTTGTCAGCCTTAACTCTTTCTCTGATCATTGTAGAAGAAATCTCGATCCTGCCCATTCTGATGGACTCGATCTTTGCTTCAGGTACCATCTTTGTAAGCTCATTGATACGGTTTTGAAGGTTTTCTTCATCTGTATCATCACGAACAGCTGCAAGTATGGTGCAGGCTCTAAGTACATCTTCATAGCGAACCCATTTATCGATCTGATTAAGGGTATCAGCACCAACTATAAAATACAGCTCATCTCCGGGATACATCTCTGAAAGCTGCTCCAGAGTCTCTATTGTATAGGTATCACCGGGTCTGTCTATCTCTATTCTTGATACTTTGAAGAAAGGGTTATCCTCAGTAGCTTTTTTTACAAGCTGATATCTGATCTCTCCACTTGGTATATCCTGACCTCTTTTAAAATATGATTCACCGCTTGGGATGAAGATTACTCGGTCAAGTTTAAACTGCTCTCTGGCACATTCTGCAACAAATAAGTGAGCATAATGAATAGGATTAAAGGTTCCACCTATTATTCCAATACGTCTTTTTTCCATACTAGCTATCCCTTTCAATATTCACGTTTTAATTGCATGTGTTATACATAAAGTATGACTTCTTGAATGTAAATTACAGAAACGCGCATTTACTGCGTGTTTCGTGATTCAGTGAGTCTGTAGGTAAATAGGCCCAATGCCGAAGGCATTCTCAATTGGCCTATTTACTGCATTTTTGAATCTTTGATTCAAAAATGTATAAGTATCACTTTATGTATTAACACACCTATTGTTATAATAGCACAATGCAAGAGTAGTGTTTATTAAGAACAGATTAAAAATATCATCATTTTCTAGGAAGAATAATTTCTGGATTCTCCTGGAATCTCTTGTAAAGAACAACCTTACGTCCGATTACTTCAACAAGGTCTGATCTTGTACGCTCTGCAAGCATGATTCCTGCTGTCTTAACATCTTCAGGACAGTTCTTAAGAATTGTGATCTTTATAAGTTCTCTTGTATTAAATGCTTCTGAAATAGCTCCAATTACTTCAGGAGATACGGCACTTTTTCCAACCTGGAAAAGTGGATCTGTTGTCTGAGCAAGGCTTCTTAAATAAGCTCTCTGTTTACTTGTAAACTGCATATATTCCTTTCTTGCCATCGCAGCAAAATGTCTGCGTTATGGTCTTATTCTACACAACGAAACTCTCTCTTAACTTTGTTACATCCAAAAAATGAATCCATAAATGATTCTTATTCTTCGACATCAGTTTTTTATGATCTAATTATTCCTCGAAATCTGACTCGTCAAAGTCTTCATCATCCATATCTTCCGGATAAAAATCATCATCCATCTCGTCAGGTGACTTTGTATCAGCATTTCTGTAATAATCAAATGCAAGACCATACATACGAACTGTATCGCCTTCCTGGATTCCCAACGCTTCGAGCTTGTCCAGAATTCCGTTTTCTGCAAGGAAGTTCTGGAAGAATGCAAATCCTTTTTCAGAATCAAGGTTGGTATAACCAAGCATCTTCTCGATCTTAGGACCTTCAACGACATATTCGTGCTCTTTGCTGTCGTATTCAACAGTGAAGGCTTCGTTGACAGTCTTAAGCTCAACTTCAGGATCATATTCCTGATCGTAAACAACAGGCTTTTCGCCAAGTTCTTCGAGATTGGTACTTACATAGTATAAAAGCTCTTTAAGTCCCTTACCTGTAAGTGTAGAAAGAGGAAATACTTTAACACCCTTTGGCTCAAACTCAGCTCTGATTTTGTCTACAACCTCTTTAGCCTCTTCTTCTGTAAGCATATCAAGCTTGTTGGCTGCAATGATCTGCTTCTTGCTTCCAAGGTCTGAGTTGTAGTTAGCAAGTTCCTTGTTAATTGCATATATATCTTCAATCGGGTCTCTGCCTTCTGTACTTGCGGCATCAACCACGTGAATGATCATTCTGGTTCTGTCTATGTGACGGAGGAACTCATGTCCAAGACCTGCACCTTCTGATGCGCCTTCGATAAGTCCTGGGATATCAGCCACTACAAATCCCTTGGCATCATCAAGGTCTACAACGCCCAGCATAGGTGTAAGTGTAGTGAAGTGATAGTTTGCAACCTTAGGCTTAGCATTGGATACCTTTGAAAGGAATGTTGACTTACCAACATTAGGGAATCCAGCAAGACCTACGTCTGCAATAACTTTAAGCTCTAATATGAGCTCAAGTTCCTTGGCCGGCTGTCCTGGCTGTGCATACTTAGGTGCCTGCATTGTTGATGTGGCATAATGCATGTTGCCGTTACCGCCTCTTCCGCCTTTTAAAATTGTAACTCTCTGATTTTCGCCTGACATATCGGCAATGACTTTGCCGCTTACGGCTTCTTTGATAACAGTGCCTTCAGGAACTCTTAAAACGATGTCATCACCGGACTTACCGGTACATCTGTTCTGGCCGCCTTCTGCACCATCAACTGCCTTGTATTTTCCACCATAGTGGTAATCTGACAGTGTATTAAGACCGTTATCTACCTGAAAGATAACGTCGCCGCCTTTTCCGCCGTCTCCGCCGTTAGGGCCGCCATTTGCAACGAATTTTTCTCTTCTGAAAGAAACGTGGCCGTCGCCGCCTTTTCCGCTTCTTACGTAAATTCTTGCCTGATCTACAAACTGAGGCATCTTATACTCCGTTTCTGACCGTCATCACAGAGGCTCATCGCCTCCATTCCATCAGTCACATAAGATTGATGATTTCCATTGAAAATCATCAACTTTGGACTTGTAAACATGTCCTTGAGATTGATAATTATCTCTGAAAAAAATCAACGTTGTTAATGTTAAAAAAAGGGGCTCCGAACTTATGCGTCCGGAGTCCCCAATAGTTGCTCAAAACATGCGCTAAATAATAAATTACTCAGCCTTTTCTACAGGATGAACACTTGCCTGAGTCTTGCTTCTGCCCTTACGCTCAAATCTAAGAACGCCATCAACAAGAGCAAATAATGTATCATCTGAACCGATGCCTACATTAACACCAGGATGAATATGTGTTCCACGCTGTCTGTAAAGAATGTTTCCAGCCTTTACGAACTGACCATCAGCTCTTTTTGCTCCAAGGCGCTTTGACTCAGAATCACGACCGTTCTTGGTTGATCCTACACCTTTCTTATGAGCAAAAAATTGAAGGTTCATGTTTAACATGGCCTTATACCTCCTCGAATTTAATGTTCAAAAATTCTTTCCCATACTGTTCGAAGATACCATTAACGCCGAGTTCATAAGATTTCATCAGAAGAGTTGCCTCTTCAGAAATATTACCGACCTTGTTCCTGAATGTACAAGTGATAATACCGTTCTCTTCATCGGATGTAACATCCATCAGATCGCCCGCAAAGTTCTCGATAGAATTGATCGTATTGATGGTGAGCACTGAGAGTGCTGCACATACAATGTCCTGACCGTACTCGGCATAACCTGCATGCCCATCACACTTAAATCCCTTGTACCAGCCTTTGGAGTTCTTCTGAATTGTAATGTCTGTCATAGTATATGTCTTTCAGTATGCGTATTAATTACTACTTTAGCTTCTCAATTACAGAGAGATCTTGTTGATCTTAACCTGTGTGAAAGCCTGTCTGTGACCATTTTTCTTATGATATCCAGACTTTGGTTTGTACTTGTAAACAACAACCTTACGAGCACGATCCTGCTTTACAACAGTAGCCTCAACCTTAGCTGAAGCAACGTCTGAAGCAACCTTGAGCTCCTTGTCATCGTTAACAGCAATAACCTGATCGAATGTAACCTTCTCGTCAGCTGCAGCATCCAGCTTCTCAACGTTGATTACATCACCTTCGGAAACCTTGTACTGCTTACCACCTGTAACAATAATTGCGTACATAAGGCACCTCCTTCTTCAAAAAACTCGCTAACTATGGTGATGTCCGGCGAAAGATCGCTCCTTCAAACGGGCATACTTGTACCTCGTTAAGCGGCATACTCTGATATAATACCCTCTATTTTTGGTTTTGTCAATCGAAATTTTGTTTTTTCTTCAAAAAGAAAATAGTTGGCATCAGACGTATAAACCATAGTTTCATTCGATTGGCTGTGCCTACGATATTACCTTTCCAGTTATCGTAATTACGCATATAAATATCTTTAACTTTCCTGCCTTCTTCTATCCAACCGTTATTAAGGCAGTAAGAATAGCTCTGTTCAAGCTTCCACAGGGCTTTGGTCTTGATCTGGCACATTAGCTCGTATCCGGGCTTGTGGCTTTCATATATCTCAACAGATCTTGCCATAGTCCTTACTGTAGATACAATACGCTTTTTTCCCATAGGATTGAGATCACTGTTGTCATCGACTCTATGGTAATAAAGTCTGTCCTTGATCCATACGAAGGTTCCTTTTCGGCAGCCCACTTCTACATTAAAGAGCATACTTTCAAGGAAATTGCCCCTTGTAAAGGTGATCCCCTTAATGAATTCAGCTCTGTAAAGCTTATTCCAGATAACGGCTGATGCAGGATTGGCCTGAGCCAGGAACTCCTTGATAAATGCCACATTGTTGCCTATTCTGCTCATCTCATGCCATATGCTGATCCTTGTATTGCCTTTTTTATCAATAAGTCTTTCGAAGCAGATTACAACATCGCCATTATTTTCCTTGTCAGCTTTTAACATCTTTTCATAAAAATGGCTGTCCAGATAGTCATCTGCATCTACAAAGGAGATGTAAGTTCCCTTTGCTACATGGAGCCCTGCGTTTCTTGCAGCAGATACGCCGCCTCTATCCTTATGAATGACCTGAATCCTCTGATCGTTCTTGGCCCAGTTGTCGCAGATCGATGAGGTTTTATCTGTAGAACCGTCGTCGACAAGGATGATCTGGAGATTTTTGTAGGTCTGGTTGTGAAGTGACTGGAGACATTCGGGAAGAAAACGCTTGTCGTTAAAGGTTGGGATGATGACGCTTATAAGATCGTTGTATTCGATACTATCTTCTGCCATATTTTTACCCCTCTTTTCTATCAGGAAAAAGAACCAGCGCCTGATCATTCTACAAAATGACTCATATCTAAAAATATATCGGCAGAATATTATGACTAGACAAGCTTTTATTATAAATAGAAATCCGAAGCACATTTCTGCACTTCGGATTTTAATACTTACAGTATAAAAATATTACATTCTTTAAATATTACATGAGCATAATTAGATGCTATTTAAGTGTCCTTAAGTATTCCTTATGTTCATCAGTAACCCTGAAGCTTTCGCAGGCCTTCTGGATCGCTTTTTTGTGGGTCCAGGATTCAAGCCTCTTTTCCTCAAAATAAACAATGCTCGCGTCATACTGCTTGGCAAGGGCTGTGGCAAAATACCAGGCTATCATCATCTTGATATAGTAGTCTTCGCCCTTAACACTTGCTACCCATTCAAGATACTCAGGCTTAAAGTCATCCCCAAGGAATTCGTTCATCAGCATTCTCATGCCAAATCTTGATGTGTAGACATGGTCTGAATAAATCCACTTCTTAATAAGGGGCAGGATCTTCTTGTGATTTTTCTTAAATACGTTAGGACTAGCCTGATCGCAGACGGGCCAGCAGTCAACGTAAGGAAGAAAAGTCTCCACAGCTTCCACGCATTCGTCGAAATCCTTGATTGCTGCAATAAGAAAGAAATGAACCAGGTTTTCTTCATAGTATTTATGCGGAAGCTCTTTTAAGAAATCTTCTGCTTCCTTGGTGCCCTTAATGTCCTTAGCAATCTGACGCATCTCGGGAGTCTTGACGCCAAGAATCACATCCTTGGAGATATTTGGGACTAGTTTACTTTGGAAATCTCTGTACTTATCGCTTTTAAATTCAGACAATCTTTCATAAACTGACATTCTGATATTCTCCTTAGTTAAAAAACCTCTTCCATATCAGGACACTGTGCGAATCTATCAGGCCACATCATCTCATTGTAGTACCTATATGTAGTCTCAGCGTTCATATAGTCGTTATCGCTTGTTGTATTACAGCCTTCAGGAACGATGACTTTAAATCCTCTGTCAAAAGCGGATTTAATAGTAGCATCGATGCAGTAATTGGTCATAAGACCTGAAATCACAACAGTATCTTCCTGAATCTCATCTAAATATTCGCAAAGCTCTTTGTTGCTGAAGCTGCTGTTAACTGTTTTGGCAAAGATCTTATCGCCGGGTTCCGGAGCAATCTCATCATATATCTGATAATCAACATCCCCAAGACTAAAGCCTGATCCGGGGCCGTCATCGTGCTGAACGTAAATTACCTCTACGCCTTTTTTCCTGGCATTTGAGATAAGCTTTTTTAAATTACTGATAAAACCCTCAAAGTTGTAGAGCCTGTCGTCTGTAATACCTTTTTGAACATCGATAACTAAAAGAACCATTCAAAACCTCTTTTCTCAAAAATGTCTTATCTTGAAATGAACATGCCATAATCCTTTGGAAGGTCGATGGCGCCGTTTTCAAAATGAGTTTCTAGTATGTTTCTGATATTAGAAACAGGAAGATCTATGATCGCCTTGAATGACGCAAGGCTCTTTAAATATTCAACAAGATCTTCTATATCTATTATATGTAAAGAATCTTCATAGTAAACAGGTTTTACATTGGAAAAATGGGTAGATGTTGCGTACTGCTCTTTTACAGCTTTTGAGTCATTAGAACTTCCAATAATCATTTTAGTCACCTCTTTGATGTATTTTGAACATATATAAAGCTTAAAGTATGCCCCAGGGGCAATGTCAACAAGAAATTTATTTTCAAACGCTTAATTTTACTAGCATCTAGTGACGTAATTATGTTAATATTTATTTAAGGGAAAAAATTATCTATAATTTTCATGTTTTTTTATTTCAAAGATTATTTTCGATATTCATTATACTAGTTCCAGAGGGGGTTATAGCTATTATGAATCCGATTAAAGAAATTCAAAAACAAAAATACGCCGACTCTTTTAAGGCGCTCAAGATCATCCAGCTACTGCTGATGATACTTGTAATCATCGTCTATATTGTTCTGTTTATGTCAATTCCGGATATGCGCAATTACGTTGAACATTCGTATTTGCTCAGGATCACCAATATATCTTTATTTGTTCTCATACTTATTGGAATTCTGGTCACAATATTTGATCTGTCTAAATATGTGCCTATACTTACTGAATATGAGGAACAGAAAAACAAATCCTATCTCGATGCTCTTACTGGCATACCAAACAGATTCAGCTGTGACCTTGTATTCGAGATGTATGGCGAAAACAGAAAGCTCAACAACGTAGCATGCGCTATCATCGTCATAGACAATCTCATTGATATTAACAGGGAAAAAGGACGTATCGCCGGCAACCAGGCACTTGTAGATTTCTCCTGGATGCTTGAAGATATCAGCGATGACTATGGATTTGCAGGAAGAAACGGCGGTAACGAATTCCTTCTTATAGTTGATAATTGTGATGAGCTTAAGATAAAAGAATTCTTTGAAAAGCTTACAAAACGCGTATCTGACTACAATATGCAGCCTGGTAAGGACTCAATCAAGATCAGCTATGCACATGTACTCAACAATAAGTTCCACGCAAACAAGTTCTCTGATATCATCGCTGAAGCCTATAAGAGACTTAAAGAAGCTCAGAAGAATCAGAACAAAATGTAATAATAGTTTAATAGAATAAACGCCTCTGATATATCTAATATATCAGGGGCATTTTTATTGAATATTATTTATAGTTTTGATTAATATGTTCTAAAAGATTGTGCAAAGCAAATGAATTTTACTCAATCTTTCTTTGCTCTTGTTATCTCTGCTATTCCAAGTTTGGTGAAGTCTACAAAACTTGCACTTACTGGATCAAGTTGCAGCTGACTGCAAAGAACCTTTTCAAGGTCTTTGTAATCTTTCTTGGCTTTCATGTTTATAAAGTCGATCATGATCATTCCGGAGAAGTTTCTAAGTCTTATCTGGCGAGCTGATTCAATGGCAGCTTCAATGTTGATATTCAGGAAATGATTCCCCTTTTTATCAATAGCTTTACCGGTATTAACGTCGATAACGTGCATGGCTTCTGTTGACTCAATTACAAGATATGCGCCGCTATCAAGCCAGACTCTTTTCTGAGATGCCTTTTCAAGGTGGGAACCAAGGCTATATAGTGTCGATATCTTGCCATCAGTTGGAGCAAGGAGTCTTGCCGGAACCTCAGGGTGATCTGCGTGGAAAGAGCTTGCGTTGTACATTGAGAACAGATCTGTATCGTCTGTAACTACTTCGAGGTTATTCTCATAAGACTTAGAGTTATTGACAACTAAATCATTAACTATAGTATTAGTAACATCTGTACTGGCAACTTCAGAATCAGTAAATTCAGGGCCGTTTTCATTTACAGATTTATGATTGTAATAGTTATAGCATCTAAGCACTTTTTCAGAAAAATCGCTGTCGCTTGCTGTTTCGTATAAGCAGGAAGCAACCTTTCTTGTAGCGCCAAGCTGGATAAGTTCATCTATCTTATCACAAAGAACGTCAACTTCTTCTCTTACAGCTTCAAAAGGATTTGCTTCAAGAGTGTCTTCATCCTTAGTTTGAGACAGCTTCTTATCAAGGAGTCCTTCGCATTCTGTTCTTGCTATAAGGCCGTATTTATCAGAGAGTCTGTTCTTGATCGAGAAGTCATGCTTAAGTATAGCAATTATATCTTTTCTCTTCTCATCGGATAGTTTCTTAGAACAGCCTGTTCCCCTCTGGCCAAGGGTAACTGCTGAATATCTTCCGCTAATGGAGATCTTGGTAGTAAGGACAACCTGCTTGGTCTTAACCGCAGGCTTATTGACCTGAACAAGAACTATATCTCCGTTACGAAGTTTTGGGGATTCCTCGAAATTCCTTGAAAGGACGCATGCCGGAACGATGTCTTTAAGATCAAGATAGCCAACGTTCTCTTTGACATTACTGCTGTCTGATTTGAAACGAACGAATGCTGCATCTATGTTCTTTACTATGTTCTCAACATGGCCTACATAGATGTTTCCAACATAATCAGAGCTTCCTATTGTAGTATAGGTAAGCTCTAATCTGTTATCATCATATGCACTGATCCTGATCTTTTTATGATCTTGTTCATTTTGAGACTTCTCTTTATGAACATGTTCATTTAGATTTAGATCATTTTTTATACTTTTGGTATTATCACTATCGCGAGTTATAAGAATTTTCATATCAAAGATATATCTTATGCTTTCCTTCTGTATCAGTCATAGGAACTTCGTATGTTCCCTTTTCATCTTCGCCCTTTAAGAAGGTATCAACTCTGTGGAGTCTGATGGCGTTGGGCTGCATCTCTTCGCCGCACTCTCTCATGAAGTTCTCTACTACCATACCTGGCTTTAAGTGGTCGGCGCTTCCTGAACTTACGAAAAGGTGAATGCATGAAATGTTATCATCAAGATTGTTATCTATAAATCTGTACTCAGGATCTGAAAAGCCTACAAGATTCTTCTTGGCTACAACTTCAGCTTTGAAGATAAGAGGCTTCATATTGATCTCAGCTTCGCCCCTCTTGGTCTTCTTGATAGCTGGAAGGTTGTCCTTGTCCATATATGCTCTTAACTTATCTTCCCAGCCTGCCTGTGGTTCTTTGCCTTCGCGGAACGTCATGATCCACTCTGCTGCATCAACAAGCGTCATGGCCTTTTCTGAATTCTCATCCAGAATGCAGGCATCAAGAATCTCAACACCTTCATTCATAACACTGTTCATCTGATCGATGAGAGCCTTAACATCAGGTTCAGAGTTCATCTGAAGATCAAGATACTCGCCATCTGATGTTGCTCCAACACTTAATGGCTCTGCAAATGACAGAACTTGATGTGGACTGAAACCTTCAGAGTACTTGATATCAATCTCTGCACGTCTATTTACTTTCTGAAAATATCTCATAAGGTCCAAATGACCAATGAATCTAACTGGACCTCTTTTGCTGAATTTAAGTCTTACTTTTACCATTTATTATTCCTTTTTTGCTTATGCAAAGTCGGCTACTACGCCGCTTTTAACTTAAAATGCGCAGTGTCATTTCCTTTTTAGGTCTTTGCGAGCGGCCGGTACTTGCTTTTTAAATACAAAGCTCTGCTTTTGGATTTTAAAAGCTTAGTACCGTTGCCTGCGAGAAAGAGCGAAAGCGTGCCTACAAAGGATTGACACTAGCAATTCATGAAATCAAACAGCATAGCCGACGTTCTTGTCTGTTTTAGGTTCCATACAAATGCCCACACCGTACTGCTTAGCGCCGCAACCCATACACTGGTTAGCGCAGTTCTTGGAAATCTTAGCTTCCTGAGAAGTATGCCACTCACGAAGAAGGAATGACTTAGTAACACCGCAGTCCAGGATATCCCAAGGGAATATTTCATCATCAGGTCTTGTACGGCTTACATAGAACCAAGGATCGATTCCAAGTTCTTCGAAAGTCTCCATCCATACATCATACTTGAAGTATTCACCCCAGGCATCGTAGATGCAGCCCTTCTCATAAGCACGAAGGATAGCCTTGCAAAGCTTTCTGTCGCCTCTTGCAAATACGCCTTCAAGCATACTTGCGTTAGCTTCGTGCCAATTGTATTTGATTCTCTTCTGGTTAATCTGTGATCTGATACCAGCTTTGGTCTTGGCAGCCTTTTCAAGGAACTCCTCAGGCTTGCACATAGGCGCCCACTGGAATGGTGTAAATGGTTTTGGAACAAAAAAGCTTGTGCTGGCTGTGATCTCTACAGACTGGCCGTTTCTCTTTTCCTTAGGAACGGTGTCAAAATACTCAGCAGCAACCTTGTTACAGATTTCGCCAATTCCAGCGATATCTTCGTCTGTCTCCCACGGATGACCCAGCATGAAGTAGAACTTAACCTTGTTCCATCCGCCAAGGAAGGCTTCGTGAGAGCCGCGAAGGATGTCTTCTTCAGTTACACCCTTGTTGATAACATCGCGAAGGCGCTGAGAACCAGCTTCTGCTGCAAATGTAAGTGAACTCTTTTTGATATCCTGAACCTTGCTCATTACATCAAGTGAGAAATTGTCGATTCGAAGTGAAGGAAGCGAAATATTAACATGCTTACTTCCGCACTCTTTTAACAGGAAATCGAGAAGCTGTGGAAGCTGCTCGTAGTCTGAGGTTGAAAGAGAGCTAAGTGAGATTTCCTCATATCCAGTGTTCTTAAGAAGCTCAACAGCCTGCTTTTCAAGAACCTCGTGGCTCTTTTCCCTCTTAGGTCTGTAAAGCTGGCCGGCCTGACAGAAACGGCATCCTCTGATACATCCGCGCATAACTTCGAGAACGATTCTGTCCTGAGTTGCCTTGATGAAAGGAACTACGGGCTTACTTGGATAGAAAGCATGGTCGAGGTCAGTTACGATATCCTTGGTGATGTGAGAAGGGATGCCTTCCACAGTAGGATTCATGGACTCGATGGTGCCATCTTCCTTGTATTTGACTTCATAAAGGGACGGAATGTACATTCCGGGAATTGATGCGGCTTTGATGAGGAAGTCCTTGCGGGATGTGCCGTCAGCCTTGCACTGCTCGTAAAGGTCGAACAGGGTTCTGTAGTGGTTTTCACCCTCACCTATATAGAATATGTCAAAAAAGTCTGCGATCGGCTCAGGGTTGTAAGTGCAAGGGCCGCCGCCGATTACGATCGGGCAAGACCAGTCGGTACGCTCAGCGCTTGTAAATGGAATTCCTGAAAGGTCGAGAACCTGCAGGATGTTGGTATAGCACAGCTCGTACTGAAGGGTGAAGCCGAGGAAATCGAAATCATGGACAGGGTCCTGGGATTCCAGTGCAAAAAGAGGAATCTTGTTGTCTCTCATGACCTGATCCATGTCAGTCCATGGCGAATAAACACGTTCGCACCATACGTCGTCGTAGGAATTGAACATGCCGTAAAGAATCTGAATGCCCAGGTGGGACATTCCTATTTCGTATACATCGGGGAAGCAGAATGCGAAGCGAATCTTCACATCCTTAAGATCCTTGGTAACGCTGTTAACTTCGTTACCTATATATCTCTCCGGCTTGGAGCAGGAAAGAAGAATATCATCACTAAGTGCCAGTTTTTCGTTCATAAAATCTCCATATTGCTTGAAAAGTACTGATGTACGTGTCTCATTGTCGCGGGAGTGAGGCCTCGCCTCAGGGCTCTGACAAATATTATCATTAGCCTTAGTGAAAATTTTTTGAGTTTTCTAAGGGCCTTCTACGCTGGCGTGGGCACGCTGTACTTTCGCTTCGAAGGCCCTAAGAAAAATCAAAAAAATTTTCAAATCGGCTAATGATAATATTTGTCAGAGTCCTGATTTTAAGTTATCGCCCGGTGGTAATGATGGACGTAGTTATCTTATCTTTACATATCATAACATATATGGGCAAGGGGTGCTAATTGTAAGAATACATATTATATACATTTTTGAATCAAAGATTCAAAAATGCAGCAATAGAGCCAATTGAGTTCGACTTCGTCGAAGGCTCTATTGCCAACCGATTCATCGAATTACGAAACACGCAGTAAATGCGCGTTTCTGTAATTTACGTTCAAGATTTCATACCCTACGAAATCAGTATCACAATTTTCCAAGTAACTTAATGACTTCAGCCGTCTTTAGAGTTTTTCCCATGGAAACTACCTTTTCATCAACCACAATAGCCGGCATACTCATAGCGCCATAAGACATTGCTTTTTCCATATCAGTAATATATTCAACTTCTACAGGAAGCCCAAGCTCCGTAACAGCTTTCTTGGCATTTTCAAACTGCTCGCGGCAACAATTACATCCTACTCCAAGAACCTTGATACTACTTAAACTCATAACTCTAATCTCCTTTTCTTTTATACAAGCATAAACTGGATCGCATTGAAGAAATATCCAACAATAATGATTCCAATAATGCATATTGCTATGAACAGACCTAGTAACTTATTCTTAATAGCCTTTTTTAACATGATTATGGAAGGAAGGCTAAGTGTCGTTACCCCCATCATGAAGGCCAAGACCACTCCCAGTTTTGCGCCCTTTGCAAGCAAAGCTTCAGCAATAGAAATACATACGAAAATATCTGAATACATAGGTGCGCCAGCAAGTGTTGCCATAACTACACCGAATGGATTTCCTGTTCCGAGGAATCTTATAATGATATCCTCCGGAATCCAGTTATGGATAAAAGAGCCAATGCCTACACCGGCTAAGATATATGGAAACACCTTCTTGAGTGTCTCTGTAACCTGGCCCCAGGAATAAGATAATCTTTCTTTGACCGTAAGCTCATCTTGTGGCAGATCGACAGGCTTTACTTTCCTTATGAAGTCTTCAACCTGATCATCAAGGCGCATTTTCTCAATAAGTGTTCCACCTGCAACTGCGATGACAAGACCAAGAAGCACATATACAACAGCAACTTTGGTGCCAAATATACTCATCAATAATACAAGTGAACCCAGGTCAACCATAGGCGATGAAATAAGAAAACTAAATGTTACGCCAAAGGGAAGTCCTGCACTTGTAAAGCCTATAAACAGCGGTATTGATGAACATGAGCAAAATGGCGTCACAGTTCCAAGAAGGGCTGCAATCATGTTTGCACCAAGCCCATGAAATCTCCCCAATATTTTCTTTGTTCTTTCTGGAGGAAAAAAACTTTGAATGTAATTGATCATAAAAATCAGACTGCAGAGTAAAACTGCTATCTTGATCACATCATAGATAAAAAATTGAACTGAACCACCGACTTTTCCGTTGATGTCTAGGCCTGCAACGGACAAAAGACTTCCTATCAGGTCTTTCAACCATTTCATTCCCAGAATCTGATCCTGAATAAATTCCCAAATCATTGCTTATCACGCTCCTCACATTGATGTCTATCTATGTGTTGGGTATAATTTTTGCCGATATGTTTCAATCGGCAATTTACTACTTGTTACAACAACAAGATACTTCTTTATTCTGCTTTTTATTACAGCTAATGGCTACTATGTATTCTTTATAATCTGCAAAACGCTCAGAACTGATGGAATAATGGTGCCATTTTCCTTCTATTCTAGAACTTACCAATCCACAATCGCTTAAAACCTTCATGTGATGCGATAATGTAGGCTGCGTAACCTGCAGTTCTTCAAGAAGCTCACATCCACACTTTTCGCCAGATGAAAGCATCTCAATGATTCTAAGCCTGTTTGCATCAGACATAGCCTTACATATATTGGCCACTTCTTCTCTTGTCATATAATACCTCACATAGATGTTTGCCTATGTATACGAATTTTATAGTATACATAGATGGTTGTCAATATGTTTTTTGATAGGGAAAATAATATTTTTAGTATTTTTCAGCCCAGTTCTTGAATATAATAATTATTTCTTCAAGTTTTGAAGGATCGCCACAACCTTCGA
Organism: uncultured Butyrivibrio sp.; assembly: GCA_947168935.1. Taxonomy (GTDB): domain Bacteria; phylum Bacillota; class Clostridia; order Lachnospirales; family Lachnospiraceae; genus Butyrivibrio. The sequence goes on from CAMVNV010000003.1 coordinate 30,432, forward strand.
AGATTTCACCATTGACCCTGCAATGAATCCAGTCGTCATCGCTGTTTGTGACTTCATACTCTTCAAATGTCTTATCTGCAAGTGCTGTGTCAGCCAGATCTATGGTCACTACCCATCCTGGATTGTCTAATGTTTCGATTTTGACTCCATAGAAATGTTGCCAATCATTGACGCATTGAGATTTATACCACTCTTCTAACCATTTAATTGTACTCAAGATATTCTTTCCTTTTCGTATTAGAAATCAAAGCCAACTATAGTATTGAAAGCAACTGCAAGTTCCAGCATTTTCTTTATCTCAACCAGATCCGCATTGTCATGTTCACTGATCAGCTTAGTAACTATCTCTATTGCTGCGGGGATTTTGTTCAGCTCAAGGATTTCGTCTTCGAATTCATCTATGATGATGTCGCACTTTTCATTGATCTTTTCGAAAACGCCCAATCTATATAATTCTAGAAATTGATCATTTGATAGAACCAGTGTCTCAAGTTCATCTTCTCTGAGGATTCCAAGCTCATAGGTTTTCTGTGCTTTTTTGTTTATGGGAACTCTGATGAATTTTTTTCTTTCCATGTGCAATGTCTCCTTAATTCGCCTGAACCATCCTCTCTGTGTCACTTATTCCTATCAAATCGACATCAAGCGCATTTTGTACCTTATCTATTATTTCATTGTGCCGAAAAAAATTTACCAATTCTTTTTCCTGGTTCTATTATACCGTTATATATTTTCATCGTTGATATTTTTATCGTAAATAAAATTCATTAATATATCATTATCAATTGCTTCTATTATTTCATTCATGATTTTCTTCTGCTATATTCACAAAAGCTTGATCATATTTGGCCCTCATACTCTTTTCTGATCTCATGTGTCATCATGTCTGCATATCTTGTAGGAACCGGGATGTGGCTATCGTCTAGTACCATGTGTTCTATGACATTAGTTGCTACGTCAAGACTGATCATGTTTCCTATAGATACGAAGACTGGCTTAACATCCTTATGGGTTCGGAGAACTCTTCCGTATACCTCGCCTTCTATGACAATATCTTTGTATGAATTCGCCTCATCGGGAAGGTCTGAGTAATCTACATCTGCAAATTTGTAAAAAGATTTTGCGACTCCAACGCTTGGCTTATCAAGCATTATTCCTGCATATGTAGCAAGTCCCATGTGTCTTGGATGTAGATATCCATTGCCATCGAATACATATAGATCCACTTCGTTTTCTAATAGGGCGACTGTCTTTTCTACAAGGCCATATTCTCGGAATGCAAGGCATCCTGGAATATAGGGAACGGTTATTTCGCCCACGGAGTATTTCTTTTCTATTATGGATAGATTCTTATAATCCAGCACTACTATGCAGCAACAGGCGTATTCTTTATCTCCGTATTTCCAATATGCGAGGTCTACGCCGGCTACTGTATTAAGGCGAGAGATATCAATTGTATTGTCCAAACATATCTTTGTGATCAGTTCTTCTTGTTTATCTTCGTAAAACTTTTTATCTGTCAAAGTATAGTCTCCACATGTAGTTTTTCGTCATTTTATTCAGCTGCATATATAGCCATTCGTTACCTCTCCTACCAAAACAACTTTTCTTTATCGTATCCATTCTGTGCTCGTTCCACAGCAATCATCATCCTTAATGCAAATTCGTCAATTTTTAAGTAAGATGGAATAAAATCTTTTAACGTCATTGTCGCATCTGTTACAACAACATTTCCATCGACCCAAAATGCTTCCTTAGATTCTATTTCATCTTTTTTTCCAGTAAGTAGTTCAATAACATCTGTAACTTCGACTTCAACAAATCCAGATGTTTCTTCATTTTCAAATACTAAATCCTTCAACTCACCTCGGAAGTTATATAAAAAAAGATGTTGGAACTCATTAGCAATATACTCAGGGGCAATAGTTGCAGCTGTCTGCCTAATTCCTAACGGAATCAAGTCAGAAAAACACACATCGTTTTCAGTTAAACTAGTCTCTTCATATAGCTCCCTAATTCCATCACATATGTTCTCGCCAGCTTTATAATGTCCACCTACTGTGATATCAACATAATTAGGGCGTTCAAAATCATACCTACCAGGGTATTTCTTTTGAAAAAAAACAGTATTTCTTTCACCATTAAAAAACTGGCAAGTAAATACACAGTGCCACAACCCCAATCTATGCGCTTTCTTATTATCCTCTGTTCCAATATAATTGTATTGATCATCATAAATATCTATCAAATAGCTCATAATAATCCTCTCTATTCACCTTAAATTCTGCCTTATCGATATCTAAAAGCTATTTCTCCATCATCATAAATTGCAGGAATGAAAATCTCCTTTTTCCCATCAGGAATTGAGACATACCAATTCTGGTCATCTAAGTAATCTTTATCATATTTGTTTTCATCAAATCCATATTCAGAAACTATATCTTTAAAAAATGCAGTGAATTTACTATAATCAGCCGTTTTTTCAAAAAATCCATAGTTCCAAAAGCCTTCGCGAGAAATATCACTAATAGTTCCAAGAACTTGCTCCTTGAATAATAATTGCATTTTATATCACCTATATTTTCAACTTCATTCTTTAGTAAATCTTGAATTTTCCATTTGGATATTTTCCGCCAAGCCATCCACACGGCAAGTGACCAGATTCATAAATAATGCTCCTTAATATGTATAAAATTCAATCACATTATTATAATCAGAACAAACTCCTGTTTTTCTTTGTAAAATAATATCCTTAATGCCTTCAAAATTTAAATAATAAAATCCGCTGTCAATATTATCTATCTCCAAAATAGTTTCCATCTCTAAATCCGGATAAGTAAGACATTGAATCAATTCACTTGCATTAACCAATAACAGTTTCCCTGATTTTAGATCAATAGCAGTTCTAGAGTTGCTTTTCAACTCAGAAAACTTGATTTCGCAATTTTCCTCATCTGAATAATGCAAAAAAATAACCATTTTTCCACTATTGCAAAATTCAATAAGATCTTTTGTCTCTCTTTTTCTGACATCTTCCCATTTTTCATCAGGAAAATCGTACACTAATTCGCTTTTTCCATACCGATCAAGAAAAATATCCAATTCATATAATATCGTTTCATTTATTTCGTCCAAATATTTTTTATCGACCAAAATCAGTCCATCCATACCATCACATTCATAAGTAAATTTCATAGTTAAGCCATATCCACACCTTTCAAAAAAGTTGAATTTTTCTATTTTTTTACTTTTAATAATAAATTATGCTTAATTTGATGTATATTCTTTTACAGAAACCTCAAACAAATCATGAACACTGTTTTCTACAGGAATCTTTGCAAAGTACTGTTGGTCATTATCCAGTTCAAATTAATGATAAAAAACTTTTCGCCTTTAGAATTCTCTTTTCACAAAACAGAAAAACTCCATATTACAATAAACAATGCAAATACAGCTTATACATAATTACGACGAAAAGAAGAATATATGGGATGAATGGCATGATCAATGACTTTAGAGTAACAGGTACTTATATATGTCATTTAATAATCAGCAGCAGTCCCAGTTATACAGTACTTTATCAAAATTCAGTGCCTTAAGATCTTCTTCACAAATAAAGAAGTTACCTACTCCGCTGTCTCCCCACATAACATAGTCAGATTCTTTATCAAAATCAGTATCCATCTGGAATAAAAGAATATCATATCCACCATCTTTTCTAGGATCATATTGGGTAAAGAATGGGTATCCAAACATCTTGTGGCCGCAGGTATTTTCAAGCTTTTCACATACATAGTCATAGTCATCCCCACTAAGGAAACTATACATGCTGTAATATTCATCATAATAATCGCCTGCATTTATACCTGTAACTTCTTTTAATGTTTTGAAAAACAGATCATCAAACAAAGCACAGCAGCTAAATATATGTTCTGTAGTTTCTGTGAATTTAAGGCTAAAGCAAGATGACAGCGGGAAGAATTCCTCATCTTCTCCAGGTTCCTGTTTAAGGTCACTGGCAGCTCTGATTCCAAGTGCTTTCACACTTTCTTCTGTTACGGATGGATCAATATTTTGATGATAAACAACCTTATAGCCCTTATCATCATCTAATCCTAAAATGTCATCACAGCCAATATAAAACTGAAGAAGTCCTGTTTCCGGAAGACGTTCATCTTTAACATCAGAAAGATTGATCTGAGAAAGGAGTACCAACTTATTTCCATAACAGTCAACAGGATATTCCATGTTCGAAGGCCAGTAAGGATATCCGCCAAACTTACTTTCTGTAAGCCCTACGTTTTCTTCTCCAGCTATATCTATTTTGATAGCCTTTCTATTAGTACTGTTTTTGATTTTTTCAATTACTTCATCAAGCCTGTCTCTTTCGATAACAAGCTTTTTGTTCTCAACATGTGTTTCCATAGTTACCTCACGTTATGTTTTATTATATAGCATGCGACCAAAATCATTAATGACTTGAAATTATTATGAGTCATACTCACAAATATATCCAACTCTGCCCGCATACTCAGGTGTCTCGCTTACGATATCCTGAGGTGCTCCGTAATAAAAGAAAAAGTTGTCTTCCTGCGTATCGTACATGACTACGCCGCATTCGCTCTTAATATCATCTCGGCTTGTATCAGAATCATATCCGCGCCACAGGTGCTTGCTATATTCATACAAAATGGATAGATGCATATCTTCGTAACTACCATCAGCGTTGATCCAGCGTGATCCGTAAAATTTATCATCAATCCATTCAGATGATCTAAAGCCAACATACAATGCATAATCTTCAAAGCCTTGCTCCTGAATCATTGCAGCAATAACTTCAGCTTCGTCTTTACAGGTAATCGTTGCCAGATATCCGCCTTTTTCCTTGCAGGCTTCCTGTGCCTCTTCCCAGGTCATGTCACCTGCTATAAATTCGTAAGTGTGATTATAGGAAAGCCACTTGCCTGTCTCAATTACGTTTAATATCTCATCATATGAATAGTAATTGTCAGGAGTCTTGCTCTTATCAAGGTCGTATAGATCAGCAACATTCTCATTAAACTGATCTTCAGTTACTATTTCGCCTTCCCACTCATAAGTCAGGGTATATGGATAGTTTTCATCATTAGCCATCTTCTCCCTGTCTTCTTTGGACACATAATAAACGCCTGATCCGATCTCAGTAAATGTGCCGTTCTCCAGTTTATTGATTGATACAGGATAGTAGTCCATACTTCCTGTATCTGTATAGAGCAAGCCGGATCTTTCGATATACTGAGAACCTCTTCGCGGTAATTGCTGCTCTATGATCTCTTTATTATAGTAGGTGACAACTAATTGTCCGCCAGCTTCAACTCCGGTGTCAATAAACAATTCCGGAATATCATTATCATCCAGGTAAAAAAGTGTAAAGGTATAGTCTGAATCATCGTTTTCTAAATAATCGAACGAAGAAGTAAGATAATCCAGATATGCGCTGCGCCAAGGATCATCCAGGTCATCACTATTTGTATTATCTATGACAGCCTCATCCGATTGTTCATCATTGACGTTTTCTAACCCGCCCTGCACATTGGACATATTTTCTGCAACATCCTGAATATCAATCTCATTTTCCTTCTGCCCGCACGCTGTAAGCATACATGTTGCCAGAAGCATCATAACGATTTTCTTTTTCATGATCAATCCCCCTATCTATGGAAAAATCAGCCTTATGAATTTCATATCACCATACAGAAAAAATCTAGATTACTATATCCGATGTAAATATAGATTATAAATAATTACGACAAAAAGATAAAAATATCAGATGAATGGTAGATTTATGGCTTACCAAGCAAAACTATATAGCAAAAAATACTTAAAATAAAAAAATAATACCAAAGATAAACCAAAAGTTATGTGCGTACGTTTAAAATCTTTTGGTATATCTATGGTATTAGTTTTTAACAACAACTATATTTTCTCTATGAAAAAAGAATTTATCTACGTGCAAGTTCGTCGGTGATATCTTCCCAGGAAACGCCCTTTTCTACCATAAGGACCATCATGTGGTAAAGGTAGTCTGCCATCTCGTAGACAATCTCGTTGCCGTTCGCATTCTTAGCAGCGATTGTGATCTCTGTTGCTTCCTCGCCGCACTTTTTTAAGATCTTATCAAGACCTTTATCAAAGAGGTAGTTGGTGTAGGAACCTTCTCTTGGATTAACTTTACGGTCGGCTATTACGCTGTATACTGAATCGAGAACCTTCTGAGGGTTCTTCTCGGTGTAATCTTTCTTGGCAATCTCGTTGAAGAAGCAGCTATAGGAACCTGTATGGCAGGCAGCGCCAATCTGCTTAACTTTAGCAAGAATTGTATCAAGGTCGCAGTCTGCTGTGAGGCTCTTTACGTACTGGAAGTGGCCTGAGGTATCGCCCTTTTCCCAGAGCTCATTACGGGATCTGCTAAAATAGGTCATCTTGCCGGTTCTGAGGGTGGCGTTATAAGCTTCCTCGTTCATGTAAGCAACCATGAGAACCTGATCAGTTCTATAGTCCTGCACAACAACAGGGACCATGCCATTAGAATCGAGCTTGAAGTCTTCCCATTTGTATCTTGCTTCAAAGGTCTGAACGTCGATACCTGCTTCGATAGCGAACTTCCTTAAATCGTTAATACTCTGAGCGTTAGCAGAAAGGGCTGAACCTGTTACGCCGCAGATCTTTTCTGAAAAAAGAACTGCAAGTGTGCTACCTTTAAGGTTAGACAGGTCGGACTGAGGATTATCAAGATATACGATGTGAGGGATATTACTTACCTCATCAACGGGATTAACCGGATTAGAAACAAGCTTTTCAGCAAAGCTTGCGCTAGAATTTAAGCCATCTACGGCAGCAGACTGCGGCATAAAGATCATAAGGCTTGCAAGTTCGTTTATTGCAACTGCGTTATCAGCAACGCTCTTCCTGCTTTCTGCTGTATCAGCATAGCTGATAACGATCTTGTCCTTACCAAACTTCTTGGATACTTCCTCAAGAATCTCAGCATTTTCAGGCTTTGAGAAGTTAAGGGCAGCCATCTTGCAGCCGGCATATAAAAGCTTTTTGACATCTTCCATCCTTCTGACATTGCCTGCGCCTATTACGGGAACGTCAGTCTTATTGCAGATCTCCTTAAGGATATCTAAAGCTTCTTCGTGACTTGCATCATCCGTTGACTGGTCGAAAACTATGATAGCGTCGCAGTTAGCGTCGTTATAGCTTACGGCGAGCTCTACAGGATTCTCGGATATAACAGTCTTGTCAAAAAAGCTTTTGACAACCTTTTTGTCATTTAAGATTATGGATGGAATAAACTGCTTTTTCATATGATTTAAGCCTTTCAAAATGTTGAGTTAGGTAAATATATCTTTTTTAAAATATTCAAAAAATTAGTATTATGCTGATTTTTATTAAATATCAGAGTGTTCCTTTAGTGCTGAGCACATCAGTGATCCTCTCATCAAACATAGTAGCCTGATCCATGGCTTTGGCAAAAGCCTTGAACATAGCCTCTATCTTGTGGTGATCATTAACTCCGGAAAAGAGCTTTAAGTGGAGGTTGATCATCGCGCCATAAGATACTGAGTAGAAGAACTCGTTAACAAGCTGGGTATCGAAATCTCCTACCATAGGGGCTGTGAAGCTTGCATCCATGACAAAATAAGGTCTTCCGCAAAGATCAACTGCACACATGGCACATGCTTCGTCCATAGGAAGGATCATGGAGCCGTAGCGCTTGATGCCTTTTTTGTCTCCAACAGCCTTAGCTATAGCCTGGCCCAGAACTATGCCTGTATCTTCTACGCTGTGGTGTCCGTCGACATTCAGATCGCCCTTAACTTTGACGTCAAGATCGAACAGGCCGTGTCGTCCAAATGCATCCAGCATGTGGTCAAAAAAGCCTATGCCGGTATCAATGCGTGTCTTGCCTGTGCCGTCAAGGTTGATTGTTACGGTGATGTCTGTTTCTCCGGTTTTTCTTGAAATAGTAGCTGTTCTAGCCATGTGTCATCCTTTCTATAATGAGGACTTTTTAGTTACATCTTTACTATTTGTATTATTTACAGTCTTATTGTAAATCTTTCAATTACTTCATGACTCAAATCTAACCGTAATGCTGTTAGCGTGAGCTGTGAGTCCTTCTTCTTTAGCGAATCTCTCAACGTCCTTGTAAACGGCTCTTAATCCTTCTTCAGAATATGCAATGATGCTTGTCTTCTTTACAAAATCATCTACAGAAAGTGGTGAGAAGAATCTTGCTGTCTGGTTGGTCGGCAGGATGTGGTTTGGTCCTGCGAAGTAGTCACCAAGAGGTTCTGATGAGTAGTGTCCAAGGAAAAGAGCTCCGGCGTTCTTAACTTTGGTCATAACTTCGAATGGATTAGCTGTGATGATCTCGCAGTGCTCTGATGCGATCGCATTGGCAGCTTCTATAGCAGCGTCCATGCTCTCAGCAACGAAAGCATATCCGTAGTTATCAAGTGACTTCTGGATTATCTCTTTACGCTCAAGTATTTCTACAAACTTATCGATCTCTTCTGAAACCTGCTTTGCTATCTCTTCTGATGTTGTAACGAGGATAGCGCTTGCCATCTCGTCGTGTTCTGCCTGAGAAAGAAGGTCTGCTGCAACCCACTTTGGATTTGCAGTTTCGTCAGCGATAACGAGGATCTCTGAAGGGCCTGCAATTGAATCGATTGATACGTGGCCAAAGCATGCCTTCTTGGCAAGTGCTACGAAGATATTGCCGGGGCCTGTTATCTTGTCTACCTTTGGTATAGATTCTGTTCCAAAAGCCATAGCTGCGATTGCCTGAGCTCCGCCAACCTTGTAAACTTCTGTAACGCCTGCTATATCAGCTGCTACAAGAGTTCCAGCATTAAGTGAACCGTCCTTCTGAGGAGGTGTCACCATTACGATACGCTCAACGCCTGCAACCTTGGCAGGAACTACGTTCATAAGTACTGAGCTAGGATATGCTGCTTTTCCGCCTGGAACATATACGCCTGATATGTCCAAGGATAGAACCATCGGGCTTAGTTGTGAACCAGGACTCTCTCTTCTGCTTTTCATGGAATTCTCTTATGTTGGCAGCAGATTTTTTCATAACTTCGATGAACTCTGGATCAAGTTTTTTGTAGGCTTCATCGATCTCTTCTCTTGTAACTTTGATGGTATCCTTTGTGATAACGCACTTGTCGAACTTCTCTGTGTATTCAAAAAGAGCTTTATCTCCATTTTCTCTTACATTACTGATTATATCATTTACTGTGTTTTCGTATTCTGTATAACTTGCAGGGCTTCTCTTTTGCAGAATATCAAGAAGCTCTGATTTAGATTCTTCGGTTAACTTAACGATTCTCATTGGTTCCTCCAAAAATAATTTACAATACTAAAAATTCTAAATTTCTATATAAGTGTACTTATTTCAAACATCAATATCATTTCTAATTCTTAATATTATTTCAATTTCTCAAATCCAATAGATATCTATGATACATTCTGAATAAATGTCATCTTATTTACAATCACTCTGACATCAATGCTTTCTTCATATCTGCCACAATCTTCCTGATTCTCTCATTCTCCATCTGCATACTTACAGGGTTTACGATAACTCTTGCTGAAAGCGGGCAGATCTCTTCGAGAACTTCAAGGCCGTTAGCTTTAAGTGTTGAGCCAGTCTCAACGATATCGACGATGACATCAGAAAGTCCTACGATTGGTCCAAGCTCTACAGAGCCGTTGAGTTTGATTATATCAACAGTCTGATTTTTCTTATTATAGAAATAGTTCTTGGCAATGTTAGGGTACTTACTGGCAACGCGTATCATGGCATGATGGCTTAAAAGCTCTTTTGCCTGAGGGGGACCTGCTACGCACATGCGACACTTGCCAAATCCAAGATCCAAGACTTCATATACGTTGCGCTCTTCTTCAAGGATTGTGTCTTCTCCGACGATACCGATGTCTGCAGCGCCGTTTTCAACGTATGTTGGAACATCAGGACCTTTGGCCAGGAAGAAACGAAGTTTAAGTTCTTCATTTGTAAAAATAAGTTTTCTTGTATCCTTGTCAGTTACTTCTTCGCACTGTATACCGCATTTTTCAAGAAGTTCCATAGTGCTTTTGACAAGACGACCTTTACCAAGGGCGAAGGTTAAATATCTCATAATTTTCCTCTTTTTCTATAAGATCAGCTATATAGGCTTAAATATATACCGGCATCAGTTTCTGTAATCGAAACTCTGTTATTTATGCTTCAAAACAATGTAATATCCTTGCGCTCTCTTATTCTGCACCATAGCAAGCTTTTGCTCATAATCTGACTCATCATAGGTCACGACGTCAGGTTCCTGGCTGTATGGGATGTCTATTTTTTGGTTGTAAAGTGCGCTCATAAGGTATTCAAGATCGACCATGTATCCGATAGCCGGGGCATCTTTTCCAAACTTTGATAAAAGATTGTCGTATCTGCCGCCCTTAGCTATGGCATCGCCAACGCCGTAGGTGTAGGCTCTGAACATAACGCCTGTGTAGTAGTTATATTCTGAGAGCATGGCAAGGTCGAAGGATACGTTGTCTGCAGCGCCGTACACATCAAGCAGATGGTAGAGGTTCTTGAGTCTTTCTATAGAAGATCTTGATCTTGTATTTGTAAGGTCTGCAGCGCCTTCTTCGAGCTCGTCTGCTGTTGTGAAGTCGGGCATATGGATCAGGATGTCAGCAAATTTGGACTCGATCTTACCATCTTTTACCAGCTGGTGGAGATAATCTTCAAGGGCTGAGTAGTTACGGCCTGACAGGTACTCACGAAGCTGATCTTCAGTATCTTCATCGATTCCGGCTTCTTCGATGATGCCTTTGAAATAGTCTGCATCGCCGATTGTAACCTTGAAATCCGTAAGGCCTGTCGCTCTTATAGACTCGATCATCATAGCGATCATCTCTGCATCAGCGTTAACTGAGCCGTCGCACATGAGCTCTGCGCCCATCTGGGTATGCTCACGGAGCTTGCCCTGAAGCCTATGGGTGTTGATGAAGATGTTGCCACTGTAGCAGATCCTCACGGGCTCTGTGTCTTCCATAAAATACTTGGCAATGCATCTTGCAACAGATGGGGTGAAGTCGGGGCGAAGAACCAGTGTATTACCTTCGTTGTCGAAAAACTTATAAAGGTCTCTGGCGCTTGCCTGGCTGATCTCCTTGGCAAAAACATCGAAGAATTCAAATGTAGGTGTCAGGATATTCTCATATCCATAACGGTACATGATCTCCTTGATCTTATGTTTTACAGTGCTGCGCTCATAAGATTCTCTTCCGTAAACGTCTCTTACGCCTTCAGGTGTATGCACAAGTTCTTTGCTCATAAATACCTCATTTCAATGATTACTTTACTATGGTAACGTGCTACCATGCTACCTAATTATCATATTAAACTAGAGTATACTAAACATATCTGCATATGTCAAAGAAAAAGTTAGAAAATTTTAGAAAAAATCAAATCTTTAGAAATGTGGAACGTGTAAGTGTTACTAAATATCAGTCTCTGGACTCAAGATCTTTTTGCAAAGCGTCAAGATATGGTACAAATCCATCTGCCTTATGTTTGATAAAATACTCTTCGCTAAGCTCGTCAAATCTAAAGCTCTTGCGTCCTCCCGCCTGGGCTCTGTCCCAAAAACGCTTCAGATCCCTGAAAGGCAGGTAATACAGCTCGTCCCTTGTTGTGTAATATATCAGAAAAAAAGCTATGCCGTCCTGCTTTTCAAAGTTCTCCATAAAGGCTACCTGATGGGGATGAATGTTCTGTAAGGAAAAGGTGTCTACAGCGCATTCTTTTGCATCAAAACAGACTGGCACACCCTGTACAGCACCGATGTAGTCAACAGTACTCTTCTGGTCAAAATAGGCCAGGGTGATGTGTCTTGTCTCTTTATCTATATTTATGGGCGTAATTGGAGTGGGAATTTTCTGGATCAGAGCCAGTTCCTCCAAAAGATACTTCTCGTTAGTTCGGTTGATCATGTCTTCAAGGATTGAACCTCGAAGACCACGTGATTTCCAAGTTGCCATTTTACTCCTTGAATTTATCCTTAACAAGATTTCCGAATTTTGAATACAGCGGAGCCACTATCTCTTTACCTGCGAGTTCGCCAAAGGCTTCTGTGTCATTCGGGAACTCGAGTCTATAGCAGTGAAGGAGCTGCGATTTAAGGCCATAGGTCTGTTTAAAGCTGTCGTTGACTTTCTCATTGCCGTATTTAGGGTCGCCTATGATTGGATGGCCTATGCTGGACAGGTGAGCCCTGATCTGGTGGGTCTTACCTGTTCTAAGTTCAACTTCAAGGAAGGTTAGATTCCACTTTGAGTTGGTGTCTACAGGGCTGTAGGCTGTTTCGATATAAGAAGAATCATCGCCATCTTCGTTTTTACTGATAGTTACAGTGTTAGTCTTACTATCTTTAGTCAGATATCCTGAGATTTCCTCGGACTTATCTATAATTCCAGAAACGACTGTTCTGTAATACTTCTTGAAGGTTCTTTCTTTTAAGCCTTTAGCCATCATCTGGGCACCCTGTAATGTCTTAGCGCAGATGACGATTCCAGATGTATTTCTGTCAAGGCGGTTACTTACTGATGGTCTGAAGGTTATTAAACTTTCAGGCTCAATTGTCTTTTCATGAAGAAGGTATCCAACGATCCACTCATTTAAAGATACGTCGCCTTGTTCTGCCTTCTGAGTCAGAACGCCGACAGGCTTATTAACAAATAAAACGTCCTTATTTTCATATATTACTTCTATACCCTTAATGCTCTTATAAGCTTTGGTGAATTCTGTTACTGATACTCCTTCTCCTCTTTCGACTCTGGCAAGTCTTTCATTGGCGAACTTAAGGAAGGTATCGTCAGAAAGCCAGAGGGTTACTATATCGCCGTTTTCAAGCTTCTCCTGGCCTGTAGCTTTTTTGCCATTAAGGACTATATTCTTTTTTCTAAGCATCTTATAAATAAAACCGGTAGATGCCTTGGATAAATACTGGCCTAAGAATTTATCAAGTCTCTTTCCGGCTTCATTGTCTTTTATAACGATTTCTTTCATTTTATATGCAAAATGTCCTTTGTATAAAGATTGTGGGGGCAGCGTCTCCACAATCCCTGAATTATCAATGAGTCATTTATAACGAAATAGACTTAAGTACGCCAGATACAGTCTGAACTGTTCCTGGAGCCCAAGCTTCTTCAACCGCTTTTGGATCTACGCCATGGCTGGCTCTTAATTTTTCAAGTTCATCAAGGCGCTTGCAATAATCGTCTACGTTGGTGAAGATTCTGATTGAATAGTCGTGGTATTTACTAAGGGATATCTGGTTCTTGATATGGTCCTGGCAGTCCTTGATATCCATGTTCTTATCTTCTGTAAATCCAGCGATGTTCTTCTCTAAAACTGTGATGGCGCCAACGTTGTAAGTGCTCTTTTCGGAAGTGAGGACGAGGTCGTAGATCATGTTGAGTTCGCCTGCATGCTGTTCTATCTTATCTAAAGACTCCTTGGTAAGAGGAATCGCTCTCATGAACATTATGAGGTTGATGACGCTCCATCCAAGAGGAAGGCAGCCAAGAGCTGCTACTATTGAAAATATATTTTTATTAGTTTTAGTAAGTAATAATCCAGTTAGGAAAAGACCTACTGTAATGATTCCCATTATGATCGATCTGATGATCGCAACTTTTCTCTGATATGAAATGTGGCCAAATTCGCCTTTTGTTACCCTGTTCATCTGTATTCCTTTATATTTAATATTTCTCATAAGTTATAAATGTCCCAATTCATTAACTATGAGATATATGATTTAATATTTTTTATTTGATTCTATAATGCTATTTTACTATTACAGTATGGAATCATCTCAAATTGCTTATTTAGAAACCGCTTTGATCTCTTCCTCTGTAAGTCTTCTATATTCGCCAAGGGCAAGGTTTTCATCCAATCTTACATCGCCCATTCGAATTCTTCGAAGATACAGAACTTCATTACCAACTGCTTCCATCATTCTTTTAACCTGATGGAATCTGCCTTCGTGAATTGTAAGATATACTACTGGACGTCCCTGGTCGTCTGCTTCGCCTCTAGAAAGCCTTGCCGGCAACGTGATATCAGGAGATCCGTCTTTTTTCACATCACCTATATCTACGCCCTTAGTTAGCTTATCTATATCCTCATCACTAAGGTCATGAGAGAGATGAACTTCGTATTCCTTATCAACGTGGTGAGATGGTGACAAGAGCCTGTGAATAAGCTGTCCGTCATTGGTTATAAGAAGAAGTCCTTCTGTGTCTATATCAAGTCTTCCAACTGGTGAAAGGTCCTTGGTATTCTCATCTGCAAGGAGGTTAAGGACCGTTGTTGTGCGGCCGTCCTTGGTGGCAGATATTACACCGTCAGGCTTATTGAGCATATAGTAGCGGAACTTTTCAAATACAAGCTCCTGGCCCATAAAGGTGATCTTATCGGCATTTTCATCTATATGCATGTCTGCTTTCTTAACAGGCTGTCCATTTACTGTGACAGCGCCGTTTTTGATATGTTCTTTGATCTGTTTTCTGGTGCCGATACCAAAATCGGCAAGAAATTTATCGAGTCTTTGCACGTATTCCTCACATATACTAAAAAGATGATAGGGGCAAAAAGTTCTTTTGCCCCAACCTCATAGTATTTTTATACTTATTGAATTGTAACTGTATTACTTACAGTCTTGCAATCATACTGATTGTATACCTGGATGGTCAGGCTTGAAGCCTTGATGCTAGGGTCTTTGATGACAACTGTATCTGTTGTCTTGTTTCTGTCCCAACCTATTACGTAGGACCAGGACTTGCCGCCGTCAAAACTGTATCTGTAGTAGATGATAGGTGTATCAGGGTCAGATGCTGAGATGCTTACTGTGATATCGCCTGTTGAACGGTCTCTTGATACAGAATTGATGGTACATACTGTAGGAGGTGTAAGGTCATCTGCCATAACAGTTTTAGGTGTCTTGATATCTACGTTCTTATAGTTAGAATAGTCAATTCCAAGCTTTGATGACTTAAGGCCAAAGTACTTAGCGATGGCTGTTGCATCAGCTATAGCAAGTGTCTGATAAGGATCAGCCTGGGATCTAAGCCATGCAAGGTCTACAGGATGATCAAGGTAGCAGTGCTCTATGATAACTGCGTTTACATCATAGTTTCTTGCATGTCTGATGATTCCGTAGTAGTCACCGTTCTGACCGAGTCTTGTCTTGATACCTCTTATAAAAAGCCCCAGATTTGCAAGTTCCTGAATCTCAGCAGATGCAAACTCATACCCTTTTTCATAATACTTGTCATAAGCTGAAACCCAGACTTCTGAGCCGCACAGATCATGCTCTACAGAAGCATTGAAGTGAATTGAGTACATGAAGTCTGCATTAACGCTCTTTGCGAACTTAACACGGTCTTCAAGAGATACTTCTGTATCAGTTGTTCTTGTCATGTATACTGTGACATTTTCGAAATTCTCAAGATAAGCTTTAACATAGTTAGCTGTCTTAAGTGTGATCTCTTTTTCACTGATTCCGTTGTACTGAGCGCCAAGGTTTCTGTCCCCTGTTCCGCCGTGTCCGGGATCAAGTACTATAACAACATTATCTTTGGCAGCGTCTACTGTAACTGTTGCACTTTCAGAAGTAAAAATCAGAGCAAAAACCATAGCTGTCAAAGAAAGGATGCTTACAAATGTCTTAATCTTATTCCTCATCAAATTCTCCTCCGCGTACTTATTATTCAAGATCAATATATACCAATTGTATCTTTCTAAAAAAATGCGACCGGTAAAACTACCAGCCGCGTTAAGTTACAAAAACACTTGTATGTACCAGATATAGGACGTATCTAGTACATGTTTAGAAGTTCATGGATGAACTTCTATGTACCAGATATAGGATGTATCTAGTACATGTTTAGAAGTTCATGGATGAACTTCTATGTACCTTATACTACAGGAGCATCAAGTCCAGGAAGATCTGCATCGAAGTCTTCAAGTGGAGCTTCTGCAGGAGCTGCTACAGGTGCACTCTGAGGAGTCTGAGCCTCAGCATAAACTGGTTCCTGTGCCGGAGCCGGCTGAGCCTGAACCGGTGGTACAAGTTCTGCTCTGTTGGACTTAACCATCTCTGCATAATTTGTAAGATCTGTAAGAAGACCTTCATAGTGTTTATTCGTAGAATCAATAGAACCCTGAAGTATAGCTTCAACCTCTGATAAAAGAGTATCTGTATACTGTACAGCTGATGCCTTCATGTTGTTAGCTTCAACTGTTGCATTATCAAGAAGTGCCTGAGCCTGCTTGGCTGCAGAACTAACTACCTGATTGGCCTGCTCATAAGCCTGACGCATGATCTCATGTTCGTTGATAAGCTCATTGGTCTGAGCCTGAGCATTCTCAATGAGCTGCTGAGCTTTTGCACGAGCATCATTAAGGATTGCCTCTTTGTTGGAGACGATTTTCTGATATCTCTTTATTTCATCAGGAGTTTTGGATCTGAGCTCGTGAATGAGTTCGTTGATCTCATCTTTATTAACCCTTACATCAGTACTTGAAAAAGGCACCTTCGTACAACTATTGATATATGCCTCGATTTCATCAATCAAAAGCTCGATTTTACTGCTCATGTAAAGTTCCCCCGTTTAATTTAGATGTTTGTTGTATTTTGATTCAAGCGCTTTGAACACATTCTCAGAAACCATGCCTGAAACTTCTCCGCCATAACTAGCGATCTCCTTAACGGTAGAACTGCTAAGATATGAATAACGAAGGTTAGTCGTAAGAAAGACTGAATCAACATTGTTATGAGAAAGTTCACGATTAGTCTGAGCTATCTGCAATTCATATTCAAAATCAGTAATGGCACGAAGACCTCTTACTACGATATGAATATTCTTTTCCTTGCAGTAATCAATAAGCAGTCCATCATACGAATCCACTACTACGTTCCCAAATTCGCTGACCGCTTCTTTAATCATTTTAACACGTTCATCTACTGAAAACAACGAACTCTTGGCAGAGTTATGCATAACGGTAACAATTACCGTATCGAACATCATTGATGCTCTTTTTACGATATCAAGGTGTCCTAATGTTACAGGATCAAATGATCCGGGATAAACTGCAGTTTTCATGAGTTTGCCACCTTCTTTAAAAAGACGTGTTTGTTATTCTTATATGTCTTTTCTCTCTTGATCTCGTATCCCATTCCTTCTACGAATGAAAAGTCCTCATCCATAGCTGCTTCGCAGATGATGGTTGTAAACTCAGTCACATAAGGAAGTGTGGAAAGAGTTCTGAGTGTGTGCTCGTAAAGGTCTGCCTCATATGGCGGATCGATAAAAATGATATCAACCTCTTTTTCGTGAATAGAACGAAGTGCCATTGCAGCATCCTTCTTGATGATAGTTGACTTCTCATCAAAATGGCATTTGTGGACATTGGCTGTGATGCACTTAATAGGTTCGCCGCCTCTGTCTATAAAATAGGCGTGTTTAGCACCTCTTGAAAGAGCCTCGATCCCGATTCCGCCGCTTCCTGCGTAAAGGTCTACAAATATAGCACCCGGAACCTCCATCTGAAGCATGTTGAAAAGAGTCTCTTTAATTCTGTCCTGTGTGGGACGTGTATCATCACCTTTCGGTGTAATAAGTGGGATACTACGCGCTTCACCTGCTATAACTCGCATGGCGCTATCCTCCTTTTGTATCTTTAATAATTGATTTTAAACAATCCAATAACAGTTAAATCTTTGGATTATTTTTTCATTATTTATTTAAGCTTCAACTTTGAACCCTTAGTATTGCGGCCTGCAATCTTAATAGTTCCTATGTCAAAAGACTTCTCGCCAATAGCTACTTCTTTTGCTTCATCAGGTTTAAGAAGCCACATGTCGGCAACTGTGTCGTTCTTAGCAAGGTTCATGCCATGAACACCAACTGCAGTCTTCTTCTGATCAGGAAGTTCTTCAAGCAGGAATCTGAGGGCATAACCGTTCTCTGTATAGAGTACGCAGCTCTCTTCATCAGTTACAACTGATACGCTTAAAAGCTCGTCTCCATCAGAAAGTTTGGTTGCTGCAACAAGTTTTCTTGTAACGTCAAATTCGCCGCCGCTTACTATTTTCATCATGGCTGATTTGGTTACAAAAAGCAAGCGATAAATATTAAGTGATGACTGCGGCAGAACTGCTATGATCTGCTCCTTGGTAGTGTCGTAGTTAGAGACATTATCAATAGGTACGCCCTTGTCACGCATCTTACCTGCAGGAAGATCCTGTACTTTGATGGTGTGGAGGTTACCAAGGTGAGTAAATACGCAGACTCTGCTGGTATTCTTGATCTTAAAGCTGTACTTGAAGTCGTTCTTGATAGTGTCGTGATTCTTATCATAGGTTGTAGCGTCGATTGTCTTGGCATAACCAAAACGGTCCATGATAAATGCTACATCTATCTCTTCTTCAGGCTTCTCTTCGTAGACAGCCTCTTCGAACTGACCAACTTCTGTTCTTCTCTTTTGCTTATATTCATTACGGATAGCTCGGAGCTCTTCCTGAATAACCATGGACATTGAAGTTCTGTCTTCAAGAATATCCTCATATCTGTAAATGTTGGCAACTGTCTCTTCGTGCTCTTTAACAAGGGCATCAAGCTCAAGACCGATGAGTTTGTACAGACGCATCTCAAGGATTGCATCTGCCTGGCGCTCAGTAAAGTGAAGCTGAGAAGCCATAACTACAGACTCTCTTGACTTAAAGTTAATACCGTCTGTTACGCCGTTAACAAGGCAGTCTTTGGCCTGAGCACGTGTCTTAGAACCCCTTAAGATCTCGATTACAAGGTCGATTACGTTACAAGCCTTGATGAGACCTTCCTGAACTTCCTTCTTGTCAGTTTCTTTCTGAAGGAGTGTTGTATATTTGCGTCGTGCTGTCTCAAACTGGAAGTCAATGCCTGCCTGAAGGATAGCCTTAAGACCCATTGTCTCAGGACGTCCGTTGTAGATAGCAAGCATGTTTACGCCGAATGTATCTTCAAGCTTAGTCTTCTTGTAAAGAAGATTTGTAAAGTTCTCAACATCTGTATCTTTCTTGAGCTCGATAACAATACGGATACCTTCTTTTGAAGACTGGTTGGAGATATCGATAATGTCGTTTGTAACCTTCTTCTCAGCAAGGGCTGCTACGTCTGAACAGAACTTACCGATTCCTGCACCGATCATTGTGTAAGGGATCTCGCTGATAATAAGGTTGATGTGACCATTCTTAGCCTTTTCTGTCTCAACCTTACCTCTGATCCTGATCTTACCTTCACCTGTCTCATAAATTGTGGCAAGCTCGTCCTTGTTGATAACGATACCGCCTGTAGGGAAGTCAGGTCCCTTAACGTATCTCATGAGCTGTCTTGTAGAAAGAGTCTCATCCTGCATAAGAGCTATCTGTGCATCGATAACTTCTGCAAGGTTGTGAGGAGGCGTACTTGTAGCCATACCAACAGCGATACCTTCTGATCCGTTAACAAGGAAGTTAGGGATCTTAACAGGCAGAACTGAAGGCTCTTTCTCAGTAGCATCAAAGTTAGGGACAAAGTCAACTATGTCCTTATCAAGGTCAGCAAGAAAAGCTTCCTGTGTAACACGGGCAAGTCTTGCCTCTGTATATCTCATCGCCGCCGCGCTGTCACCTTCGATTGTTCCGAAGTTACCGTGACCGTCTACAAGCGGGAGTTCTTTTTTGAAATTCTGAGCCATTACTACGAGACAGTCATAGATTGAACTGTCACCGTGTGGGTGATATTTACCCATTGTATCGCCGACGATACGTGCGCTCTTTCTGTAAGGGCGGTCGTATCTGATGCCAAGCTCATACATATCGTAAAGTGTACGTCTCTGAACCGGCTTAAGACCATCCCTGATATCCGGCAGAGCACGTGCAACAATAACACTCATCGCATAATCTATATAAGATTGCTGCATTATTTCAGAATATTCACTTCGAATAATACGCTGTTCTTCCATATATTCCTCGTATCAATGTATTTTATTTCTGGAATTATATAATCATTTCTTATGATTGTATTTTTATTACAGGAGTTTATAAATCATTTCATTTTTTACTCGGAAATAAAAATCATATTATGATTTTTACTTTCCAGAGTTTTAAAATCATCATATGATTTTAAAACTCATTTTATGCCTGGAAATCGAGTTCAGCATCGTCGGCGTGGTCGTGAATGAATGCACGTCTTGGCGGAACATCATTACCCATTAAAAGCTCTGTAATATGAGATGCTGTCTTAGCATCGTCGATCTCAACAACACGCATCATACGTCTCTCAGGATCCAGTGTTGTCTCCCAAAGCTGTTCTGCATCCATCTCACCAAGACCCTTATATCTCTGAAGAGTAAAGTTACCTTTGTGAGTAGCGCGGTACTTCTCAAGCGCCTTGTCGTCGTAGAGATATTCCTCTTTTCCCTTAGAAGGAATAACCTTGTAAAGCGGCGGCATAGCGATATAAACATGACCCTGCTGAATAAGCTCAGGCATGAATCTGTAGAACAGTGTCAAAAGAAGTGTAGCGATATGGGCACCGTCTACGTCGGCATCGGCCATGATTACGATCTTGTTATAACGAAGTTTGGATATATCAAAATCATTGCCATAGCCTTCTGAAAATCCGCAGCCAAAGGCATTGATCATAGCCTTGATCTCAGCATTTGCAAGGACTTTATCAATTGAAGCCTTCTCAACGTTTAAGATCTTACCACGTATAGGAAGGATTGCCTGATACTGTCTGTCTCTGGCAGTCTTAGCACTACCACCCGCAGAATCACCCTCTACGATGAAGATCTCGCACTTCTCGGCGTCTTTGCTGATACAGTTAGCAAGTTTACCATTTGAATCAAAAGAATACTTTTGCTTAGTAAGAAGATTAGTCTTGGTCTTCTCTTCTGTCTTACGGATCTTGGCAGCCTTCTCAGCACAGCTGATGACAGCCTTAAGTGTCTCTAAGTTTCTGTCAAAAAATCTTGTGAGCTCATCACCAGTAATCTTAGAAACGACTTTACCAGCATCCTGGTTATCAAGCTTGGTCTTGGTCTGACCTTCAAATCTTGGATCAGGGTGCTTAATAGAAATAACAGCTGTGAGGCCGTTTCTTACATCAGCACCTGTGAAGTTCTGGTCCTTGTCCTTGAGGTTACCAAGTTCTCTTGCATAGTTATTGATGATGGTTGTGAACACAGTTTTAAAGCCTGTGATATGAGTACCACCTTCAGAGTTGTAAATGTTATTACAAAAACCAAGAACATCTTCATGGAAGTCATTTACATACTGGAAAGCAACTTCTACAGAAATGTTCTCGCTCTCGTCCGTGAAATAAACGATGTCATGGAGAGTCTCAGCGTTTCTGTTCATCTCCTTGACAAATCCGCGTATTCCTTCAGGCTCGTGGAACTCAAGATGCTCCTCCGTGCCAGGTCTTTTATCTTCGTAAATGATAAGAAGTTCCGGATTCAGATATGCAGTTTCGTGAAGACGGTTTTTGATATCCTCTTCCCTGAATCTTGTTTTTTCAAAGATCTCAGGATCAGGAAGAAAAGAGATTGTTGTTCCATGCTCTCTTGTCTTGCCGACTTCAGGAAGAAGTCCGTTAACAAGCTCAGTTGTAGGAACACCTCTTTCATAAGAATCTTCGTAAATAGCACCATTTTCCTTGATTCTGACTTTCATCCAGGTAGACAGTGCGTTAACTACGGATGAACCAACACCGTGCAGACCGCCCGATGTCTTATAAGATGCGTTATCAAACTTACCGCCGGCGTGAAGCATGGTAAGAACTACACGTTCTGCGGTAATACCTTTTGCGTGCATTCCAACAGGAATACCACGTCCGTTATCTTCTACAGTAGCAGATCCGTCTGCTTCAAGTGTTACATGAATTTTAGAGCAGTAGCCGGCAAGATGCTCGTCTACTGCGTTATCAACTATTTCATATACAAGGTGGTTAAGTCCTCTTGTAGATACGGATCCGATGTACATTCCGGGTCTCTTGCGGACCGCTTCGAGTCCCTCCAGGACAGTAATACTGCCTGCATCGTATTCGTTTGATTTCGACATTAAAAGAAATCCCCCTAACAAGTTATTTTAAGTTAAAGTTGTCAGAAGCTTTTTTGACAAAAACAACTTCTGACATTTTAGATTGATCATTTAAGAATTTTGGTAATTGTTACAGCCAGGGCTCCCGGTCCTATATGGCATGATACAGAAAGTGAAAGCGGATCCATGTGTACGTCAAATCCAGGGAAAGTCTCTTCGATCATCTTCTTCCACTCGGCAGCTCTCTCTTTATCCTGAGTGAATGCTGCATCAATTCTTACGCTTGCCGGGTCAAGACCTCCGAAACGCTTCTCAGCATCATCTTTGATCGCATTAAGCATGATCTTCTGGCCCTGAGATGTTGTTCTGGCTTTGGCAAAAGAGTCAAGCTTTTCTCCCTGAATCTGAAGAACGGGCTTGATCCTTAAGATTGTACCCAGTGCAGCAGCTGCAGGAGTTATTCTACCACCTTTTTTCAGGTAGTAAAGAGTATCAAGCATAATATAGATGCTGGAGTTGAATTTATCTTTTTCCAGAATATCTTTAATCTCAGATGCGCTCTTGCCCTCGCCTGCAAGTCTTAATGCATCAAGGACTGAATTACGCATTGTTACTGAAATTCGCTGATTGTTAACAACGAAAACCTTGCCCTCATAATCATCGTCCTGGGAAAGGCTTGTTGCGCTTGCGCAAGATGATGAAAGACCGCTACTCATAGGAATATACACGATCTCATCATAAGTTTTAAGTGTTTCATCCCACAGATCCATGAGAGTTCCGGGTGATGGCTGAGATGTAGATACCTCTTCGTCATCGCTAAGCTTTGTATAGAACTCTTCCTGTGTAAGATTTATATCCTCTAAATAATCGGTTCCGGCAATTGTGAACGGCATTGGAACAACTATAACGCCGAGCTTTTCGCCTTCTGCCTGTGTAATACCACTATTGGAATCTGTAATAATAGCTACTTTAGACATTAGTATACCTCGCTTTATTTGATGTCATAAAATCCCTTAATTATATTACCTTGCAGCCGTACCACTGTCAAATAGGCAAAGGCCTATAATATCAGATTGGAGTTGGCATCAGAGAGCACTCTGTGCAAGGATTCGTTTTCAGGTTTACAAAGATTCGGATCGTCGTTTAGTATGTGGTCGGCATCAATTGATGCTTTCTTGATGAGATCTGAATCTGCGTATATATCCCCTATGGTAAAAAACAGGTCGCCGCTCTGACGGATACCAAACATATCACCAGGGCCTCTCTGGCGAAGGTCTTCCTCTGCGATTTTGAAACCATCGTTTGATTTGCCAAGGATGTCAAGACGCTGCGCTGCCTCTTTTGACTCAGATGTATTTAGGAAAATACAATAGCTCTGATCCTTACCACGACCGACGCGGCCTCTTAGCTGGTGGAGCTGGGCAAGGCCGAAATGCTCTGAGTTTTCGATCATCATGACAGTTGCGTTAGGGACGTTGATACCAACTTCAATAACTGTCGTCGAAACAAGAACGTCTATATCCCTGTTAGCAAACCTCTCCATAAGTTCGTCCTTCTCAGATGCCTTCATGCGGCCGTTGAGCATATCAACTCTTATGGACGGAGAAAGAGCCTTTCTTAGCTTCTCTGTATAGTCTGTGACGTTCTCAACGTCGTTCATCTCGCCTTCTTCGATCATAGGGCAGATTACGTAGACCTGATGGCCTAGAGACACCTGTTTTTCTATGAATTTATAAGCTGTAGGCCTGTAGTCAGGTCCTACAACGCAGTTCTTGACAGGAAGTCTTGAAGAGGGCTTTTCATCAAGGACTGAAACGTGAAGATCGCCGTAAAGTATGATAGCAAGTGTCCTCGGGATAGGCGTTGCGCTCATTGCAAGAACGTGTGTGCATTCTCCCTTACCTGCAAACTTCTCACGCTGACGAACACCGAATCTGTGCTGCTCATCGGTTATGACAAGGGCAAGATCCTTGTAATTAACGGAGTCCTGAATAAGGGCGTTGGTGCCAATGCAGACGTTGTAAGTTCCATCTTCTATGCCCTTTTTATTCTGCTTCTTTTCACTAGCCTTGAGAGAGCCTATCATGAGGACTGGCCTAAAGGGAAGGTCGTATTCCTCTGCCATCTTGCAGATATCTTCATAGTGCTGGCGAGCAAGTACTTCTGTCGGAGCCATCATAGCCCCCTGATAGCCGTTCTCTACTGTAATTAGAAGTGCCAGGAATGCAAGGATCGTCTTACCAGAACCAACATCACCCTGAATGAGACGGTTCATGACCCTTGTACCAGTAAGATCTGCCTCAATCTCAGCATAGACACGCTTTTGGGCATCTGTAAGCTCGTAAGGAAGCTGATCTAAGAACATAGATACAAGCTCAGACTTCTTCATAACGTGCGTACTCAAAGACTCTTCTTCCGTAAGCTTAAAGAGGCGAAGCCTTAGTATGAAGAAAAGGAACTCGTTGTAGGCAAGTCTCCTTCTTGCAAGGTCAAATGTATGCTTATCCGGAGGAAAGTGAACGCTCTTAATTGCAGCTCTATATTCCATGAGATCATTGTCCTTAATAAGATACTCAGGAAGCGGATCCTTCATGTATACAGCAGATTCAAGCGCCTGCTGCATGGCTTTTACCACCATATTGTTGGTAAGCCCCTTTACAAGCGGATATACCGGCTGCATAGTTCCCTGGAGTGAAATATAGTCTTCCGGCTGATAGATCTTGGGCTGATTGAAGCAAAAAAGATTGCCTTTTCTTGTTACAAGACCTCTAAATATATAGAAATGGCCCTGTTTTAAAGTACTGCGAAGATATGGCTGGTTGAAATATGTAACCTTAGCCTTGCCTGTAATATCAACTATATCAAAAGTAACAATTGACATATTTCTGATATGCTTCACATAAATATTGCCCGCAATCTGACATCTTACTGCGACTGTATTACCACTCTTTAAATCTGACAGATTAACAACATTTTCAAAAATGTCGTAGTTCCTCGGATAATACTGAAGCAGGTCTTCAATACGGACAACACCGGCTTTTTCAAATATCTTTGCAGTTTTATCTCCAATCCCTTTAAGGGATTCTACGGTTTCTTTTAAAGAAGCTTCATTCATGTTGGTCTCCCATAATCGGTGCATTCCACCTCTTTATAGATTATCACAATATATGAATGAAGTGGAAAATAAAAAGACAATTGCCATAATGATGTAATGCATTTAGGGCAAAAAAGACCTCTATACCAGCTGGTACAGAGATCTTTGTAAACATAATTGAATTTAGTTTAAAAATATACCAATAAAATACAAATGTGTTCGACAATCAGATTGTTATCGTCTTACCTATTAAGCCTGTTGTGATAACAGCTCAGTCATCTTCTTGATAACAAGACTTACCTGGCCATCACGGCAGCGTCTCACGAACTGACCATTATCAAAATAATCTTCTCTAAGAAGCATAGTCATAAGTGCACAGCAAAGATCATAATTGGCATGTGGCAGACGCTTAAGCTCCTCATCTGCTACAACGGGTCCTGTGATCATGTAATCGGAGTAATTGTACTTGAGATCTCCCATGTTGCCAAGAACATTGTAATAATCTATTGTCTTTTCTGAGCCTTCAACTGCTCTTAAAACTTTGATCTTCTCAACGTTTTTCATGCTATCTCCTCATAACCCCTGTGAAATTTGTCCTTACTCGAAACATATTTTATCACAGCATTTTTGGGATGTGGAGTTGGCATTTTTGACAAAATTATTATGCAAATCAAACCCAAAATTCTCATTGACCTTACTAGTTATTATCAATAATACAAAGTCATTTTTTCTATATATACGTATAATATACATTTTTGAATCATAGATTCAAAAATGCAGCAATAGAGTAGGTTGAGCTCGAATTTATCGCGTAAAATGAAACAATATGCAAGCATAGTTTCGCTTGACGGCCTTGTGCTACAAAAAAAGAGCCTGGCCGCAGCCAAGCTCCTCCAGAATTTTTAAATGCACTTTACTCCGAGGCTTTCGTTATAGTCTGTCTTCTTAGCAAGTTCCTTAACCTTACGAAGCATACCCGGCATATCATCTTTGCTCTCGCAAAGTGCTACAGGCATACCAATTTCGTATGATACCTGAATACCTGACTCAATAAGGGTATTCATAAATTTCTGCTTTGATATTTCACTCATTACTGACCTCCTATCAGAAGAGAACCTTTAAATCTTGGATAAAGTTCTCCGCAAAAAAATACCGGAAAGGTTAAACCTTCCCGGTATACCTTTACTAACATTTATATTCTGAAGCATTACACTTTCAAAATCTTATTCTGCAGATACGATGTAGTAATAAACTGGCTGTCCACCTGGCTGAAGCTCGATATCGCAGTTAGGATATTCGTTAGCTACGCGCTTTCTGAGGTTTTCAGCTGTCTCTTCGTCTACATCAGCTCCGTAATAGATACTGATAAGCTCAAGCTCATCTGACATAAGACCCTTAAGCATATCGAAGGTTACATCTTCCATCTTCTGACCAACAGAGATGATTCCGTCATCACCGATTCCCATGTAGTCACCTTCATGGATCTGCTTGTCATCGATTACTGTATCACGAACAGCATATGTAACTTCACCTGTGTGTACGCCGCCGATAGCTTCTACCATAGTCTCCTGATTCTCTTCAGCAGACATATCAGGTATGAAGTTGATAACAGCTGTAACACCCTGAGGAACTGTCTTAGTAGGAATTACGATAACTTCCTTGTCCTCTGAAAGGTCTCTAGCCTGGTTAGCTGCCATGATGATGTTCTTGTTGTTAGGAAGAACAAATACTGTCTTGGCATTAACGTGCTCGATTGCTGTAAGTATATCGTCAGTACTTGGATTCATAGTCTGTCCACCGCTGATAACTTCATCAACGCCAAGGCCCTTGAACAGTTCTGTAAGTCCGTCACCGGCACAAACTGCAACAAATCCAAATTCTGCAGGTTCAGCAGCAGGCTCTTTAGATGCACCGGCATCCATTGATCCGTAAGCTTCACCCTTATCATCGCCCCATTTTGCAGCGTCGTTAAGAACTGCATCAATGTGCACTCCTGAAACCTTGATCTCTCCATCAGGATATTCGAACTCAGCAGCCTGAGGAATTGTACGCTCAGCCATTCCTGAGATTTCCTGATCGATCTCATCTACAGTTCCGTTCTCGTTCATGTGGAAGAGCTTCTCACGATGCTCCATACGCATGTTATCAACCTTCATGTTAGAAAGCTGACCAAGAAGAAGGGCTTTCTGAATAGCAAGACCAGGATCATTGGTGTGTACGTGGATCTTACAGATCTCGTCGTCTGCAACCATTACGATACTGTCACCGATATCTCCAAGGAACTTTCTGAAATCAGATTCCTGTTTGGAATTAAGCTCTCTCTTTAAGAGAATTACGAACTCTGTACAGTAACCGAACTTGATCTCTGTAGGAGCTTCCTTAGATACCATCTGCTTAGGAGCTACAGGAGCTTCATCTACGGATACAGGAGTAAGATCAATCTCTTCTCCAAGAAGTCCGCTCATAGCGCCCTTAAGTACCTGTACAAGTCCTTCTCCGCCTGAATCTACAACGCCTGCCTGTTTAAGAACAGGAAGCATCTCAGGTGTCTTATCAAGAACTTCATCTGCATACTTGATAACTTCTTCTGCAAACTTCTCAATATCTGTTTCGCCGGCACTAGCTACTTCTCTAGCTTTGTCGCCTGCGCCCTTAGCTACTGTAAGGATTGTTCCTTCCTTAGGCTTCATTACAGCCTTATATGCTGTCTCTACAGCCTTATCAAAAGCATCGGCAAGAATCTGAACATCAATTTCCTCGTGCTCTTTAAGTCCCTTTGTAAGTCCTCTTAAAAGCTGTGACAGGATAACGCCTGAATTACCTCTGGCTCCGCGAAGAGATCCTGATGAGATAGCCTTACATACTGCAGCCATATCGCTCTGGTCACATTCCTGAACTTCCTTAGCTGCAGCCATGATAGTCATAGTCATATTTGTTCCTGTATCACCGTCCGGTACAGGGAAAACGTTCAACTGGTTGATCCATTCTTTTTTAGCTTCAAGGTTCTTTGCGCCTGCAAGAAACATTCTTGCGACCATTCTTGAATCAATACTACTTGTACTCAAGCTGGGTTCCTCCTACACAAGTCGATCAGTCGATAACTCGAACACCTTCGACATAAATATTGATCTTCTCTATTTCTAGTCCTGTAAATTCTTCAACCTTATACTTTACAGAGTCGATAAGGTTGTCTGCCACAGCAGAAATACTTACACCGTAAGCAATAATAACGTGGAAATTAAGCACAAGCTTCTTGTTCTGGTTAAGCTCTACGTTGATACCCTTAGTCATGTTATCAGAACGAAGAAGACTTACCAGTCCATCTCTTATACTAACGTTAGCCATGCCAACAATTCCGAAGCATTCCATTGCAACAGTTCCGGCATATTGAGCTATAACCTCGTTGTCTATGGAAATATTGCCCATATGTGTATTCAATGATGAAGCCTTCATTGGTTGTCCTCCTTGTTTAATGGCATTTTTATTCCGCATGGATACTAGCATTATATGACAGGATTGACAAAAAATAAAGCGCTTCCCCGTAAAAAAGAAGCGCTTCCGTGTCATTCTCAGAAATAATTAAGCTCTCTCAACAGCATTTGATCTGAGGCAGCTGGTGCATACATTCATTCTGCGTGTAGATCCATTGATCTTAACTGCAACGCGCTGAACATTTGCATTCCATATTCTGTTAGATCTTCTATGGGAATGGCTTACGTTGTTACCGAAATGAACGCCCTTGCCACATACTTCACACTTTGCCATCTTAACACCTCCTGTAAAACTATGTTAACTAATGATAATTTTAAATTAAAATCACATCCATGTACGCATCAAAACAACATTTAATGTCGTTTTATGCAGTCGCAACAGTGATACTATATCAAAACATTTGGGTTTTTGCAAGAAGAATTTTAATTTTGATAGCATTTTTTTAAAAAAATGCGCCAAAACCCGCCATTTTCACTGGCTTTAATTCTCAGAAGCTTCTTCACCCATGGCTTCATCCATCTCCTGCTTAAGTTTTGAATACTCAATATTAAGCCATTGAACGAGTTCATCATCACCGTTCATGTTGTCCGGATGAAATATCTTCATAAGAGCTTTATATCTTTTTTTCAGGGAAAGAGGTGTATCTGCTCCCTTAAACAATACGTTCATAAGGCCAGCAGACTGCTCCTGGAGTCTCTCATCAGCATTAGCGATATCCTCCTGCAGCATCATCCTTTCCTGAGCTATTCTCTTTTTCTCGATCTCAAGAGATTTGCGGTCATTACTTAACTTGTCATA
>CAMVNV010000004.1 GCA_947168935.1 uncultured Butyrivibrio sp.
TGATGAAGAGCTGAACCTCAGGTGTCGTACAAGCTGTAACTGCGCTGTGACCTACTCCTGAATAGGAGATATTGCCTCTGTTGTAGATATAGTAGTTGTTCCTGACATCATGTGGAGATGATTCATATACGTCGTTCGTGCCGTTCTTGGTATAAGTTGATGTGAAGTTCTGAGTATGCTCGCCAGGCTCAACAAGACCATTACCGTTGGTATCCATATCACGGCTGTCTATTGTGTACCATACTGTAACATCACTTTCTCCATCTGAGTTATTGTCCATATCAAGGTTGAGCTGGAAATACTGACCATGAGTATTCGCAACAAACATCTCATCCTCAAGATTGTATGGATACTTGGAGATAGTGCCTTCATTTACAAGTGATACATACGAAGCATTCTTGTTAGAGTTTCTGTTAGAATACTTGCCTACCGCAAGGTTCTGATAGGTATTAGTACCAAATATGGAGTGGTTAGTAGTAGCAAGTCTGTATAATCCTGAAAGTGGTTCCCCTGAGTTTGGCAAAAGAGGTGTAGGATCATATGCCGTACTATAAGCACTGCCATATACATTATTAGCGCCAACATATCCGAACCTGTCCATACCGCACAGATCTCTTATCGCATTACTAAGATAGGAACTAGCAAACCAGTCAGCCCACTGGGACTGTACTACGAACTGTTTGTAGGTGCTACCTGCAGTACTTGTGCCAAGGCCTGCCTGAGGATAAAGCGATGTGTCATATACCCATGAGGTTGTATCGTGGGTAAAGAGCATACTGCGTCCACTCTTACCGTAAGTTACCAGCGACTTGATCGAGTTCTCGTTAGGGATATTCGGGAACATGTCTGTAAAGCCTACAATGACCATGTCATAAGCTGAAAGCATGGTAGGACCAGTAGGTCTTTCGTTGGCATCGTCGGTATCGCCATCTCCGTTTCTGTCTATAGCTTCATTGAAGTTACCTGCAATAGTTGTAGCAGATACAAGGTGTCCTCCTTCAAGCTCAACTTCAAGGATATCACTCTCCTCTAATATCTTGGACGGGTCATAGTTCTTTTCATAAGACATAGCAAACTCATAGGAGCTGATGGAGTAGATGTTAACATCATATCCCGGAATGTTCTCAAGCATTCCATACCAGTCGCTTGTCGGAACATAGTACTGCTGGTAGGAAAGGTCTCTGCTTACAGCTCCGGCAATATCATAAGTCTGCGATATCGCTGAGTTGCCACCATCTCTAGAACTGTTCGGAATATAAGGGTAAATCTGCAGGATATTGATCTCTATCCTCTCTTCAACACCGGATGGAATAACAGCACAGATGCCTGTTATTGAATCATGTGAGCAAAGAGATGAATCTTCACTATTAGGTTTATTATTAGTAATCTTTAATTTCCAGGCAACGCTGCCATAATAGCCGTTAGGAAGCTGCCTTGTCAGGTGATAAGAAGTATATGGCATTAGAGATGTAGTAGAACCGCCAGTTATAGTCAGGTTCATGATCTCTTCTGTAAATGTGCTGCTCTTCTGATCATCTGTCTTGGTCTCATCTGTTGATCCTGCAAAACGACCATCACCGTTACTGTCAAGGAAGAGCTGAACAGTATAGGTAGCATCCAGAAGATCCGGGTTAGCTACGTCTGTAATAGTAAAGTCAAAGTCAAGATAGTACTGACCATCTGATGCAGGTGATAAGAAGACGCACTGATTAGGATCCAGTATATTACCATTAGTAACAGCTACGTACTCTGTAGGAGTGCCTGTTACATCCAGGGTAAGCTTGGATTCGTTAAGGCCTTCTGTTATAAGGTCTGTAAACTTAGAGCCAATAGACTCAGTTACAAAATTGGTATACTTTCTTTCACCCCAGCTATTATCCATTCCTTTCTTCATAAAGGCATACATCTGGGAGTTTGTATCAAACTTGCCTGCAAAGGTTCCGCTAGATGTGATGAGCTTACCATATCCTGCGCTGATTCCTGTTGGAACAACGCTTGTATCGTATCCGCTTCCGTACATGGTCGTATTATAGGTAAAAAGGTCGTCAGCTACGATGACAGGATATCCAAGTTCAAGGAAGTTCTCCATCTCTTTTTCCTGAATCTTGGTAATGTCATTACCGGAAAGTCTGAGACTTACGGAGCTTCTATGTGTTACTGCTGCGCTTCCAAAATCAGCGCCGTCAACGTACATGGCACTATCATTCATGGAATCTCCGACATGGGTATAGATTATACCATTCATATCAGAACTGTTATAAACGCTATAGTTGGCAGACTTATACCAGTAATTGCCATCCCAGGTAAACACAGTGCCGTCATTAGCTGTATAGGTCAGCCATGAAGGCTTGCCCTGATTGGAATTATAATTACCATTTCTATTGCGCTTGCGCCAGCGTCCATAGCAGTCGTTGATCTTATTTTCTACATACCACTCCCAGACACCACCATAGCTGTCAGTAAGGCCAGTTACAGTCTCCATCATTCCGGTACACTGGACTGTAGTATCCTTGATATTCATTATGTTAGTAGTGGTATTTTTGATGCCGTAATAATAGTTAGTGGTACTTGAAGTCTTGACTTCATAAGTGTAGATAGCTGTATCTACAGTCTGTGAACCGATGTAGATAACGTCATAGTCTTCGCAAGGATCACCAATTACACCTGCAAATTCAGAGGTGGTCATACCGGTAATCTTAACCCTGTTAAGGATTGTCTCCTGCGCAGCACTACCCTTTTCAAAGGTTCCTGACATGTAGTCTTCGTCTTCAAGGAGTGATAAGTTAGGAGCAAACTTTTCTGCAAATACTTCTGCCCTTTGAGCCTGGCGGTACTCTACGTCGTCTCTGCCATCATCGTACTGATAGTACTTGAAGGCATAGCAAGGCTCAAGCTCAAGGACTCTGATCGTTGACTTATAAAGATCAAGGTCGTTGGCTGCAAAGATGAGGATGTACTGAACTACAACTGAAGGCGAGATTGAATAGCTCATGCCGCCTACATTCTTACGTCCTCTGTATACGTTTTCCTTAATTATGAATTCAAGGACTTCATCAAAGCCTGAAGAAATCATTGAATTAGTATATGTATAATTAAAGAAGCGGTTAAATACTGCAGGTACATTCTTGTATTCTCTGTCAGGACCTTTTGTAAAATCGCCGTTGTCATATTTTCCTACATATACATTTCTGAAATTGTATGCACCTGTTTGCTTGGAAACTTCCTTTTTTGCTTCATAGTTGGTGCTTCCTGATGAAAAATAGGTGTAGTTACTAATTCCTGTAAGGGCACCTTTAAAGGTATTATCATCATCACTGGAAAGTCCGGCTGTATTAAGGATAATGCTGTCCTTAATATCAGTCATAAGGAGTCTTGCCAGGTAATAATAGTTCTTGGCTTTGGAATCAGCGCTCAATCCTGACGTCTCGATATCATCGAATATGCTCCTGTTAACAATGACAGCCTGAGGATAATAATCCGTAACACCAGAACCTGCATAAGAAGATGTAACTACTCCTCTTGCACAGGCAGTCGTAATGTCATGGATAGTCCTTGTATCATTTTCAGAAGCACCAATGGCCGCCTTTCCATCCTTGGTCATGCCATCAGCAGACAGATATACAAGATCTGCCTCTGCGATATTGGTCTCTGCTTCCTTAATATTGTCATTATAGCCTTCGCTGTTCGGATCAAAAGTCTCGCACAGTGTGTATAGATACAGTGTGAGCTTTACGTTATTATCATCTTCTTTGGTCTCATCATCACCAAAGACGTAGTATTTGAGCCAGTCGTAGTTGATGGTTATGTAGTAGGCATAACCATATCCTTCAAAATAGTCACCGCTACTTGGCTTAGTCAGTGAGAAGTTATATCTGTCTGCAGCATCAACGCCTTCTAACATCGATGCATCTTCAGCACAGCTAAGGACGTAGTAGTCGCCACCTTCTTCTTCGCTTTTAGCAGCATTCTTATACTTGGCACTGCCTCTGTCATCGGAATCAGTGTCTGTTCCTGTATCAGAGCCAGTTCCAGAACCGTTACCTGTATCTGTCCCAGTTCCACTACCAGAGCCGTTTCCTGGATCTCCACCTGCATTTGGGTCTCCTGGATTTGGATCAGCTGAAGCTACAATAATATTGCGATGTCTGACTCTTACAAAACCTGAGGCGTCTGGATCCGTCGGATTACCGCCACCATCAGAAGGAGGCTGTGCTCCACCGCCGGAATCTCCTGAACCTTCATTGCCGCCTGAACTTCCGTTATCTCCACCAGAACCTGAATCATTACCTGAACCTGTATCTGCTCCAGAATCTGTTCCAGCAGAATCAGAACCTCCAGAATCGCCACCTGATGGAGTTGACGACGAACTTGAAGATTCATCATTTGAAGATGTTCCACCTGATGTAGATGAACCACCAGATGTAGACGAACCGCCTGATGTTGAAGAGCCGCTCGATGTTGATGATCCACTTGAATTAGAAGATCCATCTGCACTTGATGCATTCTGAGAACCGGATGATCCTTCTGCGTTAGCAGCATCTTCATCTGCTGAACTCTCTGTAGATGCAGAATTAGCAGAATCTGCTTCATCACTAGCTGCTGTGCTTGCTGATGCAGCAGATGATGCCTTTGAAGATGACTTTGAATCATTCTTCTCACTATCATCTATGATGATAACTTTGATAGTTACATAGTCATCTTCATCTTCGCTTCCAACAGGCTTTAAGATAATTGTGTATATACCAGGTTCATCAGGAATAATAGGAAGAGTATATATGTATCTTTCCTCTTCTGCTGACTTTTCTTTTAAACTTGTATCTCCGGATATATCCTTGCCACCTGAGCTTCCGGAACCTTCATCTGATTCTTCATCTTCGTCTTCATCTGATTCACTGCTGTCACTAACGTTAGAATCATCGCTTCCATTATCTGTAGTGTCGTTCTTGCCAGATTCGTCAGACTGATTATTACTACTATTATCGCTACTATTACTACTATTATCGTTACTGTCATTACCATCTGAACTGCTGCCATTATCATTCGAACCATTATTATCAGATGAAGAATTATTGTCATTACCAGACGAATCATTATTGTCATTATCATGTGAATCGTCACTGTTATCATTACTTCCAGAGCCGCTTCCACCTTCATCAGAAGCTGCTGCCGTCATATATAGTTTATCGTTTGAAGAATCGCCATTTAAGTTAAGCCTTGTCTGATCAGAAGAACCATCACCATTGTCACCAGAATCTGTTCCCTGATCACCTGAGCCGCCCTGCTGACCTGGGTCATTGTTATTCTGGTCTGAGCCGCCATTTTGGTCTGATCCACCGTTTTGGTTATCAGAGTTATTATTCTGATCACCAGAGCCGCCACTTTGCTGGTCTGAACCTGAGCCCTGATCTCCAGAACTGCCACTTGACTGATCATCATTATCACTGGTATTACTGGAATCGCCACTTTGCTGACTTGAACCATTCCCATGACTATCAGAGCCATCGCTCGTGTCAGTGGCTTCAAATGACTCTTCTGTTTCTATTTCCATATTTGTCTCAAAGACAAAGTTACCAACTTCGTCAAGTGACAAGGTTACAGTATACTCGTCACCGGCTTCCAAATCTTCAGACTCTTCATCTATAGAATTGGTTCTTTCAATATCATCTACGTCGCTGATGGCAGCTGCACTATAAGTTGAATAGTACATGGATGTCATAAGTCTTGTCTTGTTTGCAGTTACTTTAAGTATCAAACAATTATAAGATGATAACTCGCCATTCGGATAAATTGTTATAGTGCAATTTACTTCTGTTACTCCTTCTGGAAATGCGCCAAATGTTAAAGTAAGTGTATCTTCAAACTGAATATCAGGATCATCCGAAACGGATTTTTTAGTTTCATCCGTATCCTTATTAATTATAGGAGTGCATACGGTATTATCGGATTCCGCTATAAGTGTTGTACTGATATTAGATCCGATTTTTAACTTTTTATTATATGTAGTGCCATAACCAACAGAATCAAGCGGATATCCTTTTCCAGCTTCTACCGAAACTCCATCCACTTTATAGATTGCAACAGACGAAAATACAAGTGTCAGATAATCATCCGTATCATCGCTATTTTTGGGGCCTATAACAATCGTAAGAGTTCCACTTTCAGAAAGATTAACTGATAATTTCTTAGCTACTTTAATATTTGGATTTGGATCAGTAGTTTTACTATAAGCTATATCTACATTCTCCGTAACATAGCTACTATAAGCCTTCTCTTCTCCTGAACTGCTAACAAATTTAGAAAGTGTACTTTTAATCTCAAAATCAGAATTTGAGGAGCCGACATACTATGTTCCTGTTGTAATCTTTGGAGAAGGATAATATGTTCCGCTAATCTCTTTTTCATCAGAAAAATCGGAACTAGCAGAAATAGTATATACATTATAAAAAGAAAACTGAATATAATACAGGCTACTACTTTGAGATATAGACGTATCATTGACCGAAAGATTAAAGGAATATAATCCTCTTAATTGGATTCTCTTTTCCATCCATATTAAGATCAGTTCTAACTGATGTGTCACTATTTAAAGTCCACGTATAAGTATATGAGCCAGCTTTTTTGACAAAGATTTCAGATCCGTCATCCTGATGCCATAAACATCCAACGCAGGCTGTTACAACTGCGCTATCTTCTTTATTATTGACTTTTATCGGATTTGTTTTACTTATCTTGTCTTTTTCAACGTTATAGTATTTATCACCATATTTAACATATAGTCCTGGCGTCGAATTGCAATTAAATACAACATAATACGTTGCTTCAAGTGCATCAATATAGCCAGTAGCCGAAGATGCACTTGGTATTCTAAGCGTGATCGGAATCTTTACCTCTTTATCAGTGGTACTGCCTGTATACTCAATCGTCACTGGATTACTAGTTGAAATGGCAGAACTGCTTTCTGATGAAGGCACATGTAATGTTACATCAGATGCTGTTGTCGTCCACTCATATGAAAATGATTTTTTTGATGTACGATTAAGAATATCTTCAGCATTAATAACGCTTGCTGTTAACTCAACACTATTTGTGCCTGAAGAAACACCTAGATAATCACCTGAGTCATAATAATTTCCGGCACCATCTTTTACATTTACCTTGTAATTCAGAACAAACTTTATATTGTTGGCAGCCGTCGAAGTATCATTTTTAGGAGTAACTGTTGCGTGCTCTTGAATTTCTGCCCCGCCCGGGATCAGCTTAAGTGTATATGTATTATCCCCATTTGAAGTAAGGCTTGTACTTTCCATGTTGTCATCAGTTACCTGTGTCGACAACTCAACATACTGCTTGGCCGTTCCATCCCATTTCAGATATTTAATAGTATAAATATATGAATCTGATCCAGAATCACTTCCGCTTACAAGATCATCTTCTGACATAATAACAGTGGGAACTCCATCAATGGTAGTAACCGTCTTTAATTGACCCTTTTGGTTATAGACAGCATAATATGAATCTACAACTTCCACATCAAAATATAATTTTTCTGGAAGATCATAATTCTTGTACTCATTATTTTCTGCATAAGAAGCTTCTATACTTAATCCAACATACTTTTTAGCAGCATTGGGTTTTAAAATGATGCTATCATTTTTGATAGTCTGTGTCGTACCACTTTCTGTTGTACCCGCTGTTGTAATATCCAGATTGTCATAAAAAGGATTGGTCCACGTAAATTCAAAGCCAGAAGTTAAGGGCACAAATAGCTCTTTTGTTTTTCCTTCTTCATCTTCAATGGTTGTAACTTTTCCAATATAAGCATTTAATACTCTATCAGTGTCTCCAATATATAAATTTATGATCGGATCAGCTACTTCGCTGGTTTTTTTATAATAAAAAGTCTTTCCTCCATCATCACTGATAGCAAGATAATACACTATCTCTTCCGCAGGCTCTGCGCATGTAACCATACCGTTATATATCTTATAGTTACCACTGCCGTCCGATGCCACATAGCGGTTTTCGATATTATCAATATTACTTGTGGATATCTCAGAAGAGGTCATGTTAACAACCTTGGCAGACACAAATGTATTGCCAAATTCAAGACCTTTGATAGTAATCTCAGTCAGATCACTGCCTGTGAAGAAATAAAAATCATCTCTGCTTTTATCAATGCTAACAGCTGATGATGTTGGATCAACAATATTTATAATCTTGGTACTTCCAATTGTCCAAATTACAGTCTGATTAGAACTATTAGAAATCGCATCGTCAGGAAGTTTGAATGTTATGGTATTACCTTTACCAACAACAGTAGCCCTGATTCCCTTATTAATTGTGGTCATCTCAAGGCCCGTTATATCAGATGTTTTTGCATCTCGAATATCTATTACGCTTCTATCTTCATAGTAATATCCTGAGGAGCTAGGAACATAATATCCCTTTACAAGTTCCCTGCCAATAAGGCCTTTACCGGCATTAAGGATAAAATAGTCTTCGTCCGGTTCGCCATTTGCACCCATTACAGAAGACGGAGGCATATTAGGATCATATGCCTTGAGTTCGAAAGTCATTGGATAGTCTGTTTCGCCAGCATCAGGATCTATGGACATAATACTCTCGTCCTGGAGATCAGCTACAACATCACCTATACCAACTGTAGGATCATACTCATATCCGTCGGTCTGGTCAGTAACAGCTTCAAACTGCCTGAAAGGTTCATACCCTGAGGCAAAATAGCCCATTGATGCCTGTTCGTAGTCGTCTGCTATCTCAACAAGGCTAAAGTCTGACGTCTGGGATATGCGGTTATCCAGATCCATAAAGGTATCCGCTGCTGCCAGGGAATTACGCATAGAGGTAAAAGGAAGCGCAGCAACAACGGTACCTGCAACAGTTATAGCAAGTGCCTTGGCAGCTCTCCTTTTCATAACTCTCTTATTTCCTATCTTTTTAGTTATTGTTTTAATAATCTTATTAAAGGTATACTTCAATTCCAACTAACCTCCCATACGATTATTACTGTATTTAATTAATCAGATTCTTCTGAGCTCTTATTTGCGCCGTACAATGATGTGTCATTCCTGAGAGCTATAGTAAAATCATAGTTATATGTTCTTTCGGAATACTCCAGTGCCATCTGGATATTTACCGATTCATCTCCGCTTTCATAGTCAATCTTAAAATCAGAAACAAAGTCAGATAATACTGGCCATGTTGTTATATCCTCTGATGCTATGCCTCCTTCATCCGGGGTTACTGACTTGATGATCCCAGATTCAAAAACTGCTGTTACAGGAAGTCCGTCAGCTGCTCCGTTATATCCTGTAAAATAGTAAACTGACCCATTATCTTTGCTAAATGCGATCACGCTTGCCCTTGCATGTATTGTTCCACTTTCAATATCCTTATTGATGTCGGCCGTTCCCTGCCCCTGGTAGTAATCTTTATTTATAGTCAGCATCGCAAATATTTCAGTCACATTCTCGGAAGGAAAAAAAGCTGCATCACCTGTCCTTGGTGCATACACGCCAAGATCTGCATTGGTAATGTACGTAGTGATCTGGCTTTGCAACAGCTGCGACCTTGTCTGGAGGTTTAAGTCCTTGTTCTGGCGCTGATAGAGATTAACTCCTGTTGTTATAAGTGTTCCAAGGATAAGGCCCACGATGGACATAATAGCTATTACTATGATCAGCTCCACCAAGGTAAAACCTTTATTCAGTTCGTCTTTACCCTTCTCGTACTTCGACATAGGTTCATCCCGGCTTTGAATCAACAATTAACATTCTTATAAATATAACTTCAGGCCCATAAAGTTCTATTCAAGTTCCGATTTTCCCGTTGTAGGTGTCATCTTGATCGTATAAGTCTTGCCCTGGTCAAATGTAAGTGACGTCATATATCCAAGATCTGAATATTTCAAAAAAGCTCCTGTTGCCCTGTCGTAACCAAGTATTATGCTCTGACCAGTAAGATCGATCTCACTTCCGCCAACAACGGCCCTTATCTCGATATTAGGTGCACTAACAGATATCTCATCAACAGTTTCTCCGTTTACAATCTGGCTGATGATGATGTGTCCTTTGCCGTCACCTGCTATCTTAAGATAGACATCAGCTGCAGAAGCAATCCCGCTTTCAGGGGCACCCTGGGACTTACTAAGTGTCAGAACCCTGATCCTTGATAAAGAAGACAAGGTATCCTGAGCACATTCTCTGGCTGCCCTTCCCGTCAGAAGACCTATCATAGAGATGAGTCCTGTAGAAAGGATCGCCATAATGGCAATGATCACAATAAGCTCAACCAGAGATACTCCGAGATCATCAATCTTCTTTGTGATCTTACACTTATTCTTATTCGTATTCTTTTTAGTACGATAAGAATCCATCTATACTACCTCATGTCTATAGTATTTCTACATTGCCTGATTTAATACTTCTTCCAGCCACTGTAAGTAATAAGGTCTGCTGTGTTAATGGTTGCTTCTCCAACGGACTCAACATTAGTAGATGTTTCAAGGAGTGAGAAATCCTCACCTGACCTGAAAAGATTAGCTACGCAAAGTCCTGTTGATTTATCTTCAAGAGTAAAAATACTACTAAGTGCATCCGGATCATTTGTGATATTGGCACCGCTTATGGTGATCTTGCCGTCGCATATTACTGTTCCTTCAAAGTTGGAAGTAATAGTAACATCACCGTCAACGGTTATTATCATGTTGAGTCCCGCTGCAGAAGAACCTATCGTACAATCTCCGTAATAGACTCTGACTCTCTCTACGCCTTCTGCATCTTTAAAATAAACATAGTTACCGCTTCTATTGCTGCTGCCTTTAAGCTTTGCTATATTCTCTTCACTAATAAGATTCTGATATACGCTGTCCTTCTCATCTCCTGTAAGAGCCTCATAATTTACAGATAGATTAGTACAAAGGCTAAAATAGGACTGATCGTAAATCTTGGCTTCCGCATCTGTATCAATGCTCTTGTATTCTGTGGAAGTAGCATAAGATTCGTCAGCAAGCTGCCATGACACGTATCCTTTTTCATCTTTTAACACATTACCTGCAGCATCTGTCTGCGGTATCAGAATATTACCTGCAAGGTTAAGTCTTACAAGACTACTGTTGATCGGGAACTTAAAGTCGGATATATATGCGCTAAGGTATCTGTCCATCCTCTCCGGATTAGCTTCATAGTAAGCCTTAAAGAATTCGCCTGCTGCCTTCTGAGGGTCGCTTGCCAGTGACTTACTAAAGTCCATGTAAAAATACATCCAGCCATCCTGATTAATTACTGATGCATAGGCGCTGTCTGTAAGTCCGTATACATCTGCTCCATCAGCGATAGAGGTTTCAAGACTCTTGACAGTTGCTCCATAGTAAACAGGAAGCATAGTCTTACCCGCAGAATTACTATAATCGGTATAGTATTCATAGTAGTCCGCATAAGGAAGCGGATTACGCTGAAGTACAGGTGAATAGTAGGTTATACCCTTATCTACGTAGGAGTACCAGCCAACACACTCATAAGGAACCAGATAAGCAAGCTGTCCTGCCTTGGAAGTCAGGGACTCTCCCATTGGGAGGTTGTCTTTTTTGTCATCAAGGTATGAAAGACCTATGTAGGCGTTACCAAGGAGTACAAAGTTGGACAGGTCTGAGAAATCTGCTTTAACATTGGTTCCGTTAAAGATGATCGCACTGCTGCCGGATGAATCGAAATCATCTGTCTGACCATATCCATAGTAGCCGCCACCAAGCTTAACTGATGTGCTGCGGCCTCCGATAGTAAGGTCATCTTTTACAAATGTATTGCCAAGGAGTTCAATGTTACTACCGCTAATCGAAGGAAAAGCTATTTTACTTCTGTCACCAATTCTGATATCGCCAGCCCAGACATTGGTTGATGTATCTGCATGGAAGTAGCCGCTTCCTTCCGTGATAATACCGCCTGCACTTATAATATATTCGCCATTTTCATCAAGTATCTTGTCGCCACCTGCTACAACATAGGGGCAGTTTTCAAAAGAAAGACCTGCTCCGCTGTCTACGATAATGGCGTAGTTCTTTTCATCAAGAGTCGAACTGCTTCCTGCTGCCTGACTGCCTGATACGCCAATATTTGCAGAATAGGTTTTTCCCGCATAAACGCTTACGTTTGATATCTTGCAGTTACCACTTTTAACCTCGATGGAGTTATCTGCGATAAGAGAATAACCTACAACGATCGGAAGCGAGAACTTAGTATTAAAGCCGATATCAGGGCATTTGATATTGATATCAGTCTCGATTATCGATGTATCTCCTGTTTCATCCGTATATACAACTTTGACATTGGATATCCTGATGAAATCCTCGTATTCTGTGATAGTAGCTGACCTTGTAACCACTGCATAAGGAGGATTTTTTTGATCACTTCTTGTTACATACTCGGTAAAGTCCTTGCCGCCAAGCTGCTGCATGAGCGTATCTTTATACTTCTGCCAGATCTGCTTTTCAGATGCTGCCTTTTCTTCTGCTGTTAATGATTTGGAATATTTCTGCATTATTGATATATATGCTTCGGAAAAGCAGGTTGAAGCTTCCATCTGGAGACCTGCAGATATCTCGTTCATAGCCATTTCTGCAGAATAGTAGTTCTCCTGGAGTTTGAACTGCTGGCTCTTCATTTCAAAGTTATATAAAGCCATGTACATGATGACAGAAAGCAGTAGTCCTACAAAGGAAAGTACGACTATTGCCATTACCATGGACATACCATCATTATCCTTATGAAGTTTTGCAAGTAAGCATTTGTCTTTCATAGAAACCTCATTTAGGAACTGCTATCTATCAGCTTTCTTCTTCATCACTTGTCATTGACAGAAGTGGTTCTTCCGTCTTACTGTAATTCTCTGTAAACTTGCCGTAGGTATCATCTTCATAAAACTCAATTGTAGTATCGTATACCACATTGCCTATCACCATACTGCCATCAAGTGGCAGAACTTCCATCAGATCCATATCTGCAAGCCAGCAGTTTAGGTTCATGGACCCTGAATTGTAGTAGTATTCAAGGAAGGCCTGGTTGTTGTCCTTACAGCTGTCAATGCTGGTATTCTTGCCTTTATCACGAAGCTTAATGATATTAAAACCAAGGTTTGTTCTGACTGTAACATTTGGAGAAGCAGCTGATGGTGCCTTACAATTTGGGTCATTAACTACAAGGTGAACCCAGTAATCATCTACATTATTAACAGATAGATTTACGTTATCCTGCTCCTGCATTGCTACAACTAAAGACATCTTGTTACCTGTATTATTGTTAACGTATATATAATCCAGTAGATTTCTGTCAGAATAGTCTGAGAAGTAGTCAGGATAATAACAGATAAAAATGTTCCTTGGGAAAGGAGTCCCTGGAATTGCCTTATCATCTTTATAATAGGTTCCGCCTGCATAGGTCAGCACTGAAAGAGGCTCCGTAGCATCCGCAGGATAAAAATACTGGATGTTGGCTGTAACTGTCGCACTATTACCATCCGGATTTTCCTCAACAGTGATAGTTATCTCTCTTCTGACATCAGATTTGAGCTCTTCATCAGAAATAGTACTGTCGTTTAAAAGAACTCGGATAGCTTCATAAGCATCCTCGTCATCATCCTCATTCATAAGGAACATGTAATCGACGTTTTCATCATAGATAGCTGCAGTACTGTATTCAAAAGCATTATAACTATATGATGAAGCATCTCTTGCAGCTGATGTAGACTCATCTCCCATGTAGTGACTGGCATCGTATCTGACTATGACATCATATTTTTTGTTAGTATCAGAAGATACTACAAAATCATCTATGGCAAACTCATAGATGTTACTGTCACTTCCTA
Organism: uncultured Butyrivibrio sp.; assembly: GCA_947168935.1. Classification (GTDB taxonomy): domain Bacteria; phylum Bacillota; class Clostridia; order Lachnospirales; family Lachnospiraceae; genus Butyrivibrio. The sequence goes on from CAMVNV010000004.1 coordinate 13,876, forward strand.
TGAAATTGCCGTTTTCATCATAGTAATTGCCAAGGGGCTTATATGAAGAAAACTGGGATCTGGGAATTATAAAGGAAGATGATGAAGGGTCATTAAACATAAGAGCGATATCTTCAACGGAATAATTCCAACTTCCTTCAAAGATAGTCTGGGACAGGGTTTCATACTCTTCCAGTTCGCCTGCTCTTGAGTTCAATTTCTGCGTGACAACAAAGCCCCTCATAAGAGGAACTGCGAGAATTGCGAGTATAATAACAGCTATAATAACTTCTATAAGGGAAAAGCCCCTGCTGTCATCACGTAAACAATTTCTCCTGCCGCTCATTATTGTCCTCATTTCACTAAAAAACTTCCCGAAAAGCACCCTGCAAGCTCTTAGTTATTACTACCGCCAGAAACATTGGTCACATCACCAAATACGTTGTCTGTTCCATGATTGATAAGACCAGGATTAGGCTCTACGTATTCTTTATCTGTTCCTTCAAGGTAGAAATAATCTATTGTCATATCTCCGGAGAGCCTGCCTGTTGATGAATCGTAACTTACGTTAAGCTCTGAGATATTCTTAAAATCTTCGTGAGCAACAATGTTGAGGATGATCTGCTTAAGTCCGTTATAGGTCGTATCAAAGGTCATAACTTCAACTGAATCATAGAACATAAGTACGTCAACATCAGGTATTGTTCCATCCGTTTCATACTGATACTGGGCTATAAGACCTGTAACATCTGCTCCTGCATTGGCAAGCTGATCTTCTCTTTCAGGAACCGTTATATTCATGGCAACAGGTTCAGAAAGAGCTGCCTCATAGACATAGGTTGGTGTCAGTATGTTGGCAAGAGTCTCTGTATACAGGATCTTATCTGCTGTTGTTACAAGACAAGGATATCCGGCCATTATTCTATTTGTATCAATAATGTACTTATCAGTATCCTTGACGTAAGTATCCTTATTGGCAGAAACAGAAGTCAGCATCTGGACCTGGGTTCTTAAAGTCGTATTCTCAGAATCAAGAGCTTCTGTCTTTTTATTAAGTCCTGAAAAGCCGTAATAATACGTAAGACCTGCTACTGCAATACCGCCAAGTATCATCAGTAATGCTTTATCTCTATCTGTGATTTTTAATTCCATTAAAGCCTCCTGCGTCTACTCTTTTAATTATCTGACTCTTCTGTTTCTTCTGTTTCCTCAGTTGTTTCCTCAGCTGTTACATCTTCTGATTCTTCATCCGTTGAGCCATTACCTGCATCACTTGATCCTGCTTCTGTTGTCTCCTCAGTAGTAACAGATGTTTCTTCACCAGTTTCTGAAGTTTCTTCAGATTCCTGCATCTCAGAATTATCTATCTCGCCTTCTTCTCCTTCAACATCTTCTTCACTGGGTTCTGCATATGTGCCAACGAGCGTGAAGGTTACAAGGCCGTCTCCTGCATCTGTTGTCTCATCCGTGAGATTTTCAATTGTTACATATTCAAGTGACTCGAATGTACAGAACTGCTGATAAACATCTGCAGCTTCTTCCTTGGTACTTACTGACATTGTGATGGATATGCTGTCATTATCACTATTGATAGTTGATACCAGTACATCTGCCGGCATCTTCTCTTCCATCTCTTCAAGGAACTCAACTATATGAGCCGTTGGTTCATCTTTTAATGAATATGCATCATTCACAAATTCATATGCCTGTTTTGACAAAGTATACTTTTGATATATCGGAATGATCGTCACAACAGACTGAAGCTGCGACCGCAAGGTCTTGTTGTTGTTCTTTGCATCGAGATATGGAGGCACTGACATAGCCAGCATAACTACCGATGCTCCAACGCAACCTATAAATACAAGTCTTCCTATGGATACAATGTCTGTTCCGGCTGTCTTAACCTTCTTTTCCTTAACAATAAGGTCTACAGGCTTAACAGTTGCACCGATACATCCAATGTATTCGCCAAAGATTCCAGTCTTGAAAACCTTGCCAAGCTGAATTCCTTCAAGGGCACCGATCTGCTGTGCAGGAATATCAAGAGTATTGGTTATAAGTTCTGCCATACCCTGAATGGTTCCACCGATACCTGTAAGGAGTACTCTGTCAACCTTCTGGCCTTTAGTTCTTGAATAGTAAAGGTCAAGAACTGTTGAAAGACCGCTTACAAGATTTTCAAATGAGAAGGTTACATGTTCGCGGATCTCAAGAAGCTGAGGATTAACACCTTCCTCATCTTCTTCTGAGGTTGCGATTTCCATAGAAGCTACGTCTGTGATAGGCGCGCCGGCGCTGTTATCAGCACTTCCGCCAAAAGTATCACCTTCGCCAAAGGATCCATCAATATCACCACTAGCAGGCACAGAATCTTCATTCTGATTTTCAGAGTTTTCTGAAGCATCTGCGTTAAATCCAAAGAAATCCATGCCCTGACCAAAGCCGTCTATGTTCTGATCAGAACCTTCCGGATTCTCATTATCAGAAGGTTCCCCTTCTCCTGCCATGGCTTCAGCCTGAGCCTGTTCCAACGCCTTAGCCTTTTCTTCTGCCTTGGCCTGGCGATATGCTTCCATATCAAAGGCTGGATTTACGCACTTAACAGTTCTAAGGTAGCTGATCGCCTCAGAATGTGTCGTGTTTTCAGAATAGATGTGGCTGTAGATGATAGTATCTACTGCTTCCTCGATTCCATATGGAACTGTTCTTGTAAGGAACTGAACACCATCCTTCATTACTGTTACGATAGTGTTCTTTTCATCAATCTTGATTACTATCTGGCTTCCTACTCCGCATTCCTTTTTGACAGCCTGGAAGAGAGAGTTGCCATCGTAGTCAATGGCTTCCAGCTCAAGTCCTGCTGCCTTGGCAAATTCCTGATAGCTCTCAATAAGGTCTGTAGGCACAGCAATCGCATTGATCCTGATTGCCTTGCCTCCTTCATCATTCTGAAGATGCTCTAAAATCGAATAAGAGATGCTGTACTCAGCTATATCCACAGGAAAATAATCAGAAGCATTGGCAAGTACATAATCCCTTATCTGATTATCCTTAAGATGAGGGATCTCAACTTCCCTTGATGCGATCCTGTTGGATGAAACTGAGAAGATTACTTTCTTGGCTTTAAAGCCTTTTAGCTTTAGCATCTTCTTGAGAGCGTCAGCAAAATGCTCATAGCCATAAAGCATTCCTTCATCAAGAACGCCCTCCGGTGTGGAGATCATAAGGCTCTTGTAAACCTTAGGATTCCTTACCTTGTAATCCATTTCAACAATTTCTGTTAATGTAGTTCCGACCTCGATACTTAGGACTTTAGCCATCCTGTTTATCCTCCGGATTAGTACTGTTAACGATTACGCTTATATTACTTCAGGTACATATTTCCATGAAAAAAGTTAACCCAGCATCCCAAAATACCAGTCAATGATCTCTTTTCCCACAAGGACTGCTGTCATAACGCCGGCTGCAAGGTAGGGGCCCAGGGCCAGTACGTGACCTTTGCCGCTTATCTTCATACGGATGATATGGATCACACTTCCATAAATACATCCCAGGAAAAAAGCCAGTATGTTAAGCTTCCACCCTATGAGAAGCCCCGTAGCTGCCATAAGCTTTATATCTCCGCCGCCTATCCATCTTCCTTTTGAGATCATGTACAGTATCAAAAGAAATCCTGAAACAGCTGCAAATCCAACCAGGTAAGTAGTAAAGTTTTTCAAGTCAAATATCATTCGTATAATTCCAAGAACCCCGATGGCTATATTAAGCCCCGGCGGAATTATCATGGTCCTGAAGTCGATCACTGATATTGCTACTAGTATTGAAGAAGCAAGACACAGTAAAACAGTGTCTATACTAATTCCATATACAAGTCCTACAAGTACGTACAGTATTCCATTTAAAGCTTCTATAAGTGGGTATTGTGCTGATATTTTCTGACCACATTTTCTGCACTTTCCCCCGTATATAACCCAAGATACTATGGGTATCAGATCAAACCACCGAAGCTGATACCCGCAATTCATACAATGCGAACGTATCCTGACAAAGTCTTCATGCTTTGGAAGTCTGTATATGAGTACATTTACAAAGCTTCCTATGACTATGCCATATATGAACAATAAAATGTAAAATACTACAGACAAATCTGGCATGGCTGCTCCTTGTTGTTCGTTATAGTTCTTTATCTTTATTGTTCTTTATCGTTTTTATCTTTTCTTATCGATTTACTTCTTTTTGCTAAAATAGTTCCTCAGTTCACTGATAGGTACAGGTTTTGCATAATGGAATCCCTGAATATATTCAAAGCCGTGTGTGATACTGTAGTCGTTCTGATCATCAGACTCTACGCCTTCTACCAAGGTCATGATGCCGCTATTTTTAAGCGTATCGATCATATTTGATACGATGCCGTCCATGCGCTCATCTTCAATCGACTGATACAAAAGAGTCTTATCAAACTTGATGGTTCTAAATGGCAGATCGATAACTCTGGCGATTGCAGAGTAGCCAGTTCCAAAATCATCAAGATAAAATGAAACGCCGCATTCTCTGAGCTGATACATATTTTTCTTGAGCTTGTTGTTATCATCTGCTACTGCGCTCTCGGTAAGCTCAAGGCGAATTCTCTTAGGATCAATTCCGTATTTACTGATTATGCCAAGTACTTCTTCTGAAAGTCCCGGAAGTGTAAACTCTTTGGCTGAGCAGTTGATACTGATACATTCAAACTCATATTCTTTGTCCAGTTCCTTGATTTCCTTGCAGACCTTCTCCAGCATGATAAGTGTAATGGCATGTATGCAGTTAGTTTCTTCTGCGATCGGAATAAAGAGTCCCGGACTTACCATTTCTCCATCAATCTCAAGTCTCATAAGAGCTTCAGCTGTTCTGAAGGACTGGCTTTCAACCTCAAATATTGGCTGAGCATAGCACACAACTCTTGGATCATCGGGATCTTTTCTAAGTCTGATATCAAAAAGTTCCATCTCTATCCTGTATCTTTCCTGGAACTTCTTGTTGTCTTCTTCAGTCGCCATGTATCTGAAGTTATCAAGAGGATTAACATGCTTTTTGGAAAGAAGGTTAACCATCTCTCTAGCCATGGCAATAGTTTTAATTTCCTTGAAACAAGGAAGTACTATCATTACGATGGTTGCAAGATCATCAACTTTGTGAAGGACATTTTCTGCTACATTGCCAAGTTCATCAAGAACCTTGTTGTTATCTTCACTTTTTTCAGCTTCATAGATAAAAGTGAAGGTTCCCGCACTTTGCTTGTAGATATGAAGATTAGGATACTTGTCTTCAACCATTCTGCAGTAAGACACAATTGCTTCAAAAGCCCTGGCCATCTGGGGTGTTGGTTTGGACAGATCCAGTCTGTTAAAAGATGGAATGATCAAATAGCCCAGATAGAAGGGCTTTTTCATGAAAACATTGTCTTCGAACCTGCTCTCCAAGGAGTAGGCATTTTGAAGACCCAGTATCTCATCATATGGGTTGGAATGGAACAAAATGAAGAATACAGCCATAGGAATAACATAGGTCATGGCCAGTATTATGTGTGATGTGTTAGTTCTCTGGAGTAAAAGCAAAAGGACATCCAAAGGATACACTGTAAAAATGATCGTTCTTACAACCTTGGGCATATCTTTGGTAACTGTCAGTGCAAAAACCAGAGAAAATGTACTGCTTACAAGGCCACAGTGATTCATCTTAACAATGAAAGAACTAATGTCTGCTATCTCTCCACCGGTATAGGTTATCATACTGCCACTAAAAAGACCTGTTATACAGTAAATATCCATAATGGCAACAAATCCAAAGCATATAACCCTGTACCAGTTTTCCTTATTTCTGTTTCTGTAAGGAAGAGTACAAAGATACATTGAGACATCAAATAAAATAACTGAGTAAACAATGATGTAGAAAAGCATGCAGACTCTTAATGTCGACATTTTTTCGATCGTCATGTGTGATGCGATAAAAGCTATTACGATTGAGAGAAATGGAGCGATAATACTAAACAGCATTCCAAAGAAAACATACACAAAGCTGGCTGTTCTCCTGGGTTTAGTCCCGATCATAAATATAAAGAATATTAACGATACAACAAAGAATGCAACTTCTACATCAATATTGTATGCTGAGTATCCTACTATATTTGTCAACATCTTTCACCTCTTCAGATAACCCAAAGCGTCATATCTTACGTAAATATATCGGCATAAATTGCGTAAAACTCAATAGATATTGATTAAATATACGAGAAATCCCCAAATTATAATAAAAGTATATAAAAAAGTATACACCAAGTACGCCTTAGTGTATACTTTCAGACTATTTTCCGTTATATGTAATGTATTATTATCCCGTTTTCTGACTATATATAATGCTTATGAATAACTGTATTCATCAATAATTCAAGTCTTCGGCAAGGTATATTCCCTGCTGCGCATAATAGCTGTTAAGACTGTCTCTGCAGGTTTCGATGCTGCTATTGATATGATGAATGCCCAATGACGCAACAAAAAGGTTGCGGATCGTGAAAATAAGAAGTGTTAATGTAAGGATCATGATTATACGCATTGCAAGTCTATAAGTTCTTCTTGGTATAAATACATTTCTCATAATCTAATACCCCTCTTTTGGGAGATCTGGTCGCCACCAGCAACTATATCTCAAAAAAACACATGTTTCAGGAAAATCTTTTGATCACTGAAGAAAGGACACCTTGAATGATGATCTTGTCGGGTATTATGTCGTCGTATCCTCTCTGAATATTCTCTGGATGCAGAACCAGTCTTCCAAGACCGGCGTCATATTTAAGCCTCTTAAGAGTGTTCTCTCCGTCTTCGTTAAGTGCTACTACTATGTCTCCCTGTCTGGCAGTCTCAGCTTTTCTTATAACAAGGAGGTCTCCGGAATCAATGCCGGCATCTGTCATGGAATCTCCAACTGCATGTAGTATGAAAAGTTCTCCGGATCCAAACAGCGCTGTTGGGAGCTGTACGTAGCTGTCTATGTCACTACTCTCCGTCTCAGGTGCTCCGCACGTGATACCATCCTGCATAAGGGGAGCCGAGGTCATATTCTCATCCATCTTCAAGGTGGAGTCTGTACTGATACGACCTTCACTATAATCCAGCATTCCCTCTTTGTTCATGGCAACGAGATATCTGTAGGCTGTACTCTTATCTATCGAAAGTCCTCTTCCAATTTCTGCAGTGGAAGGATCACGCATATTGTCTTTATGGAATTTTATGATGAATTCTTTGATCTTCTCTTTTAGTTCAGGACTCTTGGATCTCATATCCTTGTCTCCTGTATTCGAGTAATATTGGCGGCTTCCTGCGCTTTTGATGTCAGGTCATTTTTTTAAATTCTATCTGCAACGACCCGTTGCTGATAGAATAATAATAACATATTTCCTTATAATGTCAACATTTTCTTTTAGTATTGAGTTAATATGGGACAACACGTATAATGTTTCTTGCCCCCGTTTCCGAAAAGGAAACATGTGACCCATTTAAACTCGTAAACTTAGCACTAAAAACATAGGGATTTTGATATGAACAACACAGTAATGAACCAAAAAGACTCCTCCAGATCGCTGATAGCACCAGTATCTTTCTATTTCCATGTAATGGCTATCGCTCTTCCCATCATGATCCAGAACGGTATCACCAACGTTGTTGGTATGCTTGATAACCTCATGGTTGGTCAGCTCAGTACCGAAGCCATGTCCGGAGTTTCCATCGTCAACCAGCTTCTTTTTGTATTTTATCTTTGTATTTTTGGAGGTCTTGCCGGAATCGGCATTTTCAGCGCCCAGTTCTGGGGCAAAAAAGACTTCAAGGGAATGCAGTATACTGTTCGTGCCAAGATGGTACTGGCACTGCTTCTTACTCTTGCAGGACTTTTGATACTATATTTTTTCAGAACTCAGCTTATCGGAATGTTCCTTCATGAAGGCGGAGATACCGGCGATCTGGAACTTACAATGCGCTTTGCCATATCCTATCTTTTTGTTATGTACATTGGACTCCTTCCAATGGCTATCACCAACGTTTATGCATCAACTCTTCGTGAGACCGGTCAGACTCTTTTACCCATGGTTGCCGGAATCATCGCTGTATTTGTAAATCTTATCGGCAACTACATCCTTATCTATGGTAAGTTTGGAGCACCTACCCTTGGAGTTACAGGTGCTGCCCTTGCAACCGTCATCTCAAGATTTGTAGAGATGATCATAGTAGTTACCTGGACTCATGCTAATCCTGATAAGAATCCTTATATCAAGGGATGCTATAGAAGCTACTATGTTCCAAGGAACCTTGTTATTAACTTCATAAAAAAAGGAGCCCCGCTTCTTGCTAATGAGGCTCTCTGGTCCATGGGTATGACAATGCTGGTTCAGTGCTACTCTGTAAGAGGTCTTGAATCTATCGCAGCTTTTAATATCAATAATTCACTTTCCAATGTTTTTAATATTGTTTTTATAGCATTGGGAAGTGCAACATCTATACTCCTTGGTCAGGAGCTGGGTGCAGGAAGACTAAAAGGAGCAAAGCTTTATGCTCTTCGTCTCACAGCCTTTTCTGTAGCACTTAGTACACTTTCAGGTCTTATGCTCTTTATAATTGCACCTGTATTTCCTGATCTTTACAACACAACAGACCAGATCAAGCATATAGCTCTTGGCCTTCTGCGAGTAAACGCTTTATGCATGCCACTGTATGCCTTTACCAACTCAGCGTACTTTACTATCAGATCAGGTGGAAAGACCTTTATTACTTTCCTTTTCGACAGCTGCTTTTGCTGGATAGTGTCTTTCCCTGTTGCATTCGTTCTTTCAAGATATACCAACATGCCGCTTGTATGGATGTTCCTTACAGTTCAGTCCATGGATCTCATTAAGTCAGTGATCGGTTTCATTATCGTGATCCGAGGCAAGTGGATACACGATCTTACATCTTACGCAAACAACTAATAAAAAGACATCCCGTACCTTGTAACGTATGGGATGTCTTTTTTATCTGAACTAATTATGATCTGAAATTCTTTTATTTGAAATGTCTGACTATCTTATCCTGTGGCAGTAGTTTTAGTAGCAGCTTCTCAAGCTTCTTGGAGTCTACAGGCTTACTCATGTAAGCTGCAAAGCCTTCATTCAGATACATCTTCTCTGCACCTGGAGTTGCATTTGCGGTAAGGGCAACAACCGGAGTAGCATAGCTCATGGCCATGTAATTGTTCTTAAGAAGGTGGAGTGTCTGTATTCCATCAGGCTCAGGCATCATATGATCCATGAATATAAGATCATACTTGTTGGTACGTGCCTTTTCATAAGCCTCATCTCCGCCACCTGCGCTATCTATCTGAATCTGTGTCTCTTTGAGAAGGCCTATGAATACTTCGATATTCATCCTGTTATCATCAACAACAAGTACCTTTGCATCCGGAGCATGGAACAGCTCTTTATAGGTTACGTTCTTCTGAGTATACTTTCTGATAGCTTCGTCCAGGTCTCCAATAGGTTCTTCATTTATTACCTTTTGTGGAATTATTATAGTAAAAGCAGAGCCTTTACCATATTCACTTTCAACCTTGATCTCACCTCCCATAGCATCTACAAGCTTCTTGGTAATGGAAAGTCCAAGACCTGTTCCTTCTATATGGCGGTTTTCTTTTTCATCAACTCTGTTATAAGAACTGAAGATCTCTCCTATATCTTCAGGCTTAATTCCAATTCCTGTATCCTTAACTGTGATGCAAAGATTAAATTCTCCGTCAGTATATGTCTTATCTGCAATAAAGGTGACTGTACCTCTGCTTGTATACTTGACGGCATTGGACAAAAGGTTTGTAATGATCTGCATCATTCTTACCGGATCACCATACAAAACTGAAGGCAGATCATGGCTTACATTTGTAACAAACTCAAGTCCGTCCTGTCTTGCTCTTGATATAAGAAGAGTTACGCAGTCTACAAGGAGGGGTGCAAGATTATATTCTTTAATATCCAGCTCGATCTTCTGATTCTCTGACTTTTCTACATCCAGCATGTCATTGATAAGTGACATGAGCATACGAACTGCATTTCTGATACTGCTGGCATAGGCCTTGATATCCTGATTGCCTGTCTCTCTTTCTATGAGTTCTGCCATTCCGGATATGGTATTAACAGGAGTCCTTATCCTGTGGGACATAAGTGAAAGGAATTCAGTCTTTCTTTCTCCTGATGCCACAGCAATTATCTTCTGGCTATGTGTCCTGACCATACCAAGAACAGCTTCAGCAACAACTGAAACCAAAAGGATAAGCATTCCAATGACATATATGAGTGATGATACAGCTCTTATATCTGAATACAGTCTTATAAGCTCGATTATCATCAGCATCATGAAGATAATAAGACCTATTGATACAGCTTTATTATCTTTGACCCTTCCACTTACGATATCAACTATGGATACAACAAGCACAAGTGCAAGTGCACCCAGGATAACAACAAAGGTATACTTCAAGGTACCTGCAAAATAAGCCACATCACTATAATGCAGATATGAAACGACCACTGCGTATACTATACAGAAGTCCTCTGTTACTTTATATATAAGTTTGTATCTTCCGGCGTGAAGACAGTCAGCAAATAACAGGAACGGAACAGGTGCAAATACAATGATCTGACATGCAGCCTCAAATAGTCCTGCCAGATCAGAGACCTCGTACTGCATGAAAGTGTTACTTGTAGGTGTTGAACCAAGCCTCCAAAGACATATGCACTGAATTCCAAGCGCAAGATACAGTACTGTAGAAGGCTTTTTGGTCACAAACAAAAAGTAAGACGAAATGATAATTGTTATTATTGAAACCGATCCAAGAACAAGGGTAATCATGGACGATCTCATTGTGTTATAAGCATAATAACCCCAGATTCCGCCCTGAGATCCTATCAGCACTTCTCCAAGCCAGCCTTTGAACATTGATTCTGATTCAACTTCTATCCTGACTTCTTTGCCATTATCTTCCAAGTAGAGTTTGGCAAAAACGTGTGCAGATGGACTTGTTCTCGAGCCATACCCCGACTCTCCGGGACGAAGGGAATACAAGGCTCTTAGTTCGTCGCCAACGTAGATCCTAACTATTGCCGTATATCCTGTAACTGCCAGCCAGCTTCCTTCTTCAATTTCATTCGGCAAGGTATTATATATTGTGATCCTGCCATTATCAGTTTCAACTTTTGCTGGAAATGTTTCTATTTCAGTGGTTGTTCCATCTTCAAGTTTCTGGACCCAGCCTTCATTAAACTTATAATAGCTGTATTCCTTTTCACCAAAGTCATTGAATCTTTCCTTCTGACCAAATGCAAGCATGCAAAATACAGATACGACTGCGACAACGCATCCTATCATGATGAACTGATATATACTTGGTCTTTTTACAGGCTTGCAATCGGGACTGAACATCATCAAACCTCTTCTTTGTTACCAGTTACTGCTTCTATGATCCTTGCACTATCTGCTGCCGCAAGGCCCTTCTTAATAAGCTTTATCCTCTTTTTATCTTCTTCTGAAAGCTTATATCCCATAAGCTCTCCAAGGATTCCTTCAACGCTGTCATAATCAAGACTCTTAGCACATTCTTCAATTGCAGAGTATGCATCCAAAAGCTCTTCCTCTGATATCTCAGGAAGGTTCTCGTCATCGCTTTCACTATCATTTTCCTTTGCGAAAAGAGCATCAAGTTTTGAAAAAGCATCTTTGTACTCATCAAGAAGCTTTGGAACCTTTTCAAAGAATTCTTCCTCTTTGCCCTGATCACCGCATTCTTCAAGATATGCTGCGTGTTGTGAAAGCTCCTGAATTCCTATAACTCTTGCATTAGATTTAAGTGCATGGACCTTGATGACACCATTATGAAGATCCTTGTCATCAATTATCTTCTGAAGAGTATCTATGTTGTCTTCTGCTGTTTCAACAAAAGTCTTTATTGCATTGATAAAGAGCTCTTTACTTCCACAATTCTTTATTCCACTATCAGTATTAATCTCTTTGATCTGTCTTATACTCTTAAACAGGTCTTTATAGACATCATTTTCTTCCTGTTCGCCTTCCTGTTCGCCTTCTTGTGGAATCTCCATGGCCTTATCTTCAAAGTAGGTCCAGAGAGTTCTTTCAAGTTCGAAGGTCTTAACAGGTTTTGAAAGGTAATTGTCAAAGCCCATCTTCTGATATTCCCTCTTGGCACCTTCATATTCATTGGCAGTAAGGGCTATTATGACAACCTTTTTATGGACCTTGGCATAATGCTTTCTTATGACTTTCATGGCCTTTTCGCCGCTCATACCAGGCATCCTGTGATCCATAAATATGATGTCAAAATCTTCTTTTTGAGATATCTCTATAGCTTCCTGGCCGGATGATGAGTTGGTGATAATGGCACCTGTTCTCTTTAACAGACCGTCTATTACTGAAAGGTTCATAGTGTTATCATCAACGCACAGTACCTTAAGCTTGTCAGAATAAAAACGTCCCTTTTCGTTAAGGATACTTAAGTCTGGTTCAACAGGCTTGGTCTTCCAGCTTGCTATTTCTTTTTCATTAGCAAGTTTTTGGATTATATCAAAAGAAAACTCAGATCCTTTGCCAAGTCTGGATCTAACATTAAGCTTACTTCCCAGAATTTCAAGAAGTCTGTTAATTACAACCAGGGTCATTCCGCTCTGGCCATCTTTTTCTCCGGTGTTTTCAAATGGATCGAATAATTTTTCCAGATCAGCCGGACTTATTCCAACACCGGTATCTGTGATAACTATGGAGAACATAACAAGTTCATGTCCTGTATCATCTGTCTGGCCAAAGTTTTCAATATATGCGCCAAGGGTTACCTTGCCTTTTTCTGTATAGGTTATGGCATTATTAAGAATTTCTCCTATCATCTTGCAGATCTTTTCATTATCACCAACAAGAAGTCTTTCCTTTATGCCGTGCTCCTTAAGTTCTAACATAAGACCTTTTTTCTCAGCTATTGGTTCAAATATTCTGTACAAGGATGTGATGGCAATTTCAGCGTCGTATGTCTCTTCTATGATGTTGACTTTGCCTGACTCAAGCCTTGAATAGTCAAGGATCTCATTGATAAGTCTAAGGAGAGACTTACCATAATCTCTGATCTTCTTGGCATATGACGTTATGGTATCTTCCTGGGATTCACGAAGGATCAGCTCATCCATTCCAAGGATGGAATTAACGGGGGTTCTGATCTCATGGGACATGCTGGCAATAAACTGGGACTTGGCAGAGGATACCTCTTCTGCAACTACCCTGTCTCTTCTATCCACAACATATGTAAGGATCATGTCTATGACGCCGCATATCATGATCAGGATCATTCCAAGATTAACTATAGGAGTTGCCGGGGAATCAGGATTTATTGCATATAATATGCCCGCAATTATGCTTGATAAAGCAAATCCGATATATCCCGAGAATGTGATATGGTTCTCTGTGATGCGCTTTTTATACACATCAATGATAATAGTTGCAACCATATAGATAGTGGATATAACTGACACTGCAACCAGATATGGCATTGAAAAAGCAAACGGAAGAATACCTTCGTCGTTAAACCAGGTCGTAAAGAAGCACCCCGCCGCAACCAAAAGAGCAAAGAGCAGATTGGATTTGTGATATCTCTTATTCTGAAGGTTATCAAGACTATATAAAAAAGGTATTGGGATCAGGGAAAAGAGCATGTAGCCGGCATCAGATGCAATGCTGACGTTATAGAAAATGAGCTGTCTTAGATGGGATACGAAAACTTCCCATGACGAATACAACAAAACGCCCACTCCGAGGAATACGAACCTTCTGGCACTCTTATTATAAATGCCTACGATAAGTAGAACACCAAGAGCTGCCACAGCTATGATCATAACGATAACAGGCAGAACAAATCCTGAATAATCCTTAGTGGCATAGTAATACCATATTCCCATCTGATTACCTATTACCACTTCATTGATGGTATAAGTATAGATCTCATTATCTGACGCTCCGACTATCTTGATAGTCTTGCCTATGTCTTCTTTACTAAGCTGGACAAAGAGGTAGAAGCTTGGGACTGTGGTCCTGCCGTATTCTTCAAAGTTTCGGTAATAAGCCTTTCTAAGCTCTCCGTCAATATAAATATACATACTCTGGCGGGTACTTCTGATAGAAAGCCAGGAATGCTCGTTAAGGGTGCGGGGGAGAGTTCTTTCGATCGTGAACTGTTTGCGGCCTGTTTTATTGGCTTTTCCAGGAACTTCAACGGGAACTCTTTCCCCATTTTCAAGGACCTGAACCCAGCCTTCAGACAGCACACTATAAGAAAGCTCTTTTTTCACATACTCATTGGTATGGAGGATGTTGCCGGAAAAGAGCTTTATTGCTACAAATAAGAGCACCAGATAGCATAAAATTAATTCAAAACTTATTTTAGCCTCTCGCATCATATCGAAAAATATATCGGCTAAAACGGACCAGGTCATTATAGTTTTTGGGGATGTTGAAGATGTTGAGGACTGGGGACTGGCAGAATATAATCATAAGCCTCAATTAAAATAACCCGGAGTTTTCTAAGTGTCTTATCCGCTTACGTAAACACGCTGTACTCACGCTTCTAAGACACTAAGAAAACTCCGGATCATTTTAAAATCGGCTTATGATTATATTCTGCCAGTCTCCCTGTCCAACAACCTTCTAAAAAACTATAATAATCTGGGTCTTTGTCCTGTTTTGAGGTGATTATTTGCACAAAATTAGTTGTCGTGGCCTACGGTGTGATCGTTGGTCTCGTCCCATTCGTCGAAGATGTCTACTCTGGAACTGGTAATGAGGTCATGGTAGAAATCTGAGTTATAAAAGGCTTTGATCTGGTCGTTGTCGCGGGCTGGGCCGCTGGGGATTGAGGTATAGATGCTAAGATTAATGCGGTCGAAATGAGCTAAAGCTATTTCGAAATCCTTCTTAAGCTGGTCAAAGGTCTGACCTTCCATTCCGTACATGAGGTTTATCCAGGAGAAGTATTTGCTTATGTCTTCAGGGGTAGCTCCTGGTAAACCCTTTCTTAAGATATCTTCTCTCAGGTGTTCATCGAAGGTTTCTATTCCGCATCTATAGATTACTTTTATTCCGTACTGTTCAAAGAACTCTGTGTAATATTTATTAGATTCTCTAAAGAGGTAGTGACCTTCTAAGATTACAGTCTCTATTCCCTTATCTTTGCAGGTCTGTCTTATGTAGTTCATGGTTGTAAAGGGAAGTTCTGTATATGAGGCTGAGCAGGTTATGTCGAGCACAGTTGAACCTATCTCCTTACCTCTTACGCTTTCCAAGACTTTTTTATTAACAGCGTCGCACTTAAGGACTGAAGAAGACTTATCATCCTGATAGTCGCAGAAGGCGCACTTGCCCCAGGAACAGCCAAGGGATACGAGGAGGACTGTTTCTCTTTTGAGGGCGCTTTTATTATCGAATTGGTATCTTATAAGATCGTGTATCATATATATTTCCTCTTTGGGTGTATTTCACATATATGATAGCAGAAAAAAATGGCCCTGCGTGATATACACGCAGAGCCAAAATAAATCGAGGATTATTTCCAGATACCTACACGGTCTTCAGGAGCTACGTACATTCCGTCGCCTTCCTGAATATCGAATGCTTCATAGAATGCATCCATACTGGAAACAACTGCATTTACTCTTGCACGTCCTGGTGAGTGAACGTCCATCATGAGGAGCATGCTTGCATACTCATAAGTCATC
Source organism: uncultured Butyrivibrio sp. (assembly GCA_947168935.1). GTDB lineage: Bacteria > Bacillota > Clostridia > Lachnospirales > Lachnospiraceae > Butyrivibrio. Next base: position 29,672 of record CAMVNV010000004.1, read on the forward strand.
TTCTCAGCCCACATGTTAGCATAAGAAATGAACATTTCCTGAAGGGCTTCCTTATCATGACCGACGATCTGTGTTACTGCATACATACCACCAAGGTCAGCGATGTTCTCTGTGATTGTAAGAGCACCGTCAACTGTTGAACCAGTCTCTACTGATGGGAATACATCATAGTAGTCGATGATCTTCTGGCACATCTCTGTGTATGTGATGTACTCATCTTCTGTCCACCATGGATTGTAGTTACCATTAGCATCATACTGTGATCCTGATGAATCGAATGCGTGGCTGATCTCGTGACCAATTACAACACCAATAGCACCGAGGTTTGTAGCTTCAGAAGCGTCTGGATCATAGAAAGGCTTCTGCATGATACCTGCAAGGATTGAGATACCATTGTTTGAAGGATCATAGAATGCGTTAATTGTCTGAGGTGTAGCGATCCACTTTGTCTTATCAACTGGCTTTCCAAGAAGTGAAAGCTCATATGCTTTGTACATGTTGTGCATGTCAATTACGTTAGATGTAAGTGTACCGCCGTCCTTCTTGCTTGTGATAGGAGCTTCAAGGCTGAGGTAGTAGCTGAAATCATCAGGATATCCAACCTTGATCTGCATTGTATCAAGCTTAGCGATAGCAGCCTGCTTGGTTGTATCGCTCATCCATGTCTGTGAATTGATGATGTTCTTGTACTCAGCAATGATCTCGTGGATCATCTTTGTAACTTCTTCTTTAGCTTCCTTTGAGCAGTAGTTCTCTGTATAAAGAACACCATAGTTCCAGTTAAGAGAACCAGCTGTCTGGCTCATCCAGTAGTACTCGCTAGGTCTAGCCTCTGAGATACCGTTGAACTTATTGCTAAGTTCGATAGCAAGATCATAAGCTGTCTGAGTTGTTACAGATGCAAGATCTGCGCAAAGAACTGTTGCTGAATAATCCTTAAGAGCCTGAAGGTTATCTGCTGTAAGGAGGCTACTACATGTTGCAAACTTCTCTTCATCAGGAACAAGATACATATCCTGTCCTGCAAATCCTTCAGCCTGCATGTAGCTTGCCATGTCGATTCCAGGGAATGCAGCGATAAGATCTGCTTCTGAATAAACATTGTAAACCTTCTCAACATCATAATAATCTGTTGTATCAAGCTCTGCAGATGCGATCTTTCTAGCGATAGCATCTGTATTCTCAACCATTCTTAAAGCATCTTCTTCTGTGAAGCCGTTTACTACGAGAAGGTTAGCAAGATACTGGTTGTAAAGCTGAATGTAAGGCTCGTAAGCTTCGTTTTCATAGTAGTCCTTGCCCATAAGTGAATCACCGGCAGAAACTGATACTACGTATCTTGTAGAATCAAGCTCATCCTGAGATACACCAAACATAGGAAGGATTGAACCATAACCTGTGTCAACGCTAAGGCTCATTACAGCAGTAACATACTCTGTAAGGTCACTTGCATTAACGATAGCATCCATGTATTTCTGGAACTCACCAAGTCCATCAGCATTTCTAGCCTCTGTATCGCTGTAAAGAGCGTACAGATCGTGAAGCTTCTGTTCCGGTGTTCCCTTTCCATAATTGTCCTTGGAATTGATTTCTTTGAAGATCTCTTCCATCTGAACATCCTGTTCATCTGAAAGTTCTCCGAACCATGACCACTGAGCATCTGTTGCAGGGATCTCATGTGTAGCAAATGTTGTAGCGTTTGCAACATCATAGAAGTTATCCTTGTAGCTTGTGCCAGTAGCCTGAGACAGAGTTTCGAGCTGAGTCTCAATGCTGGTTGTTGCAACTTCGTCAGCGAAAGCTGTAATTGATGCCTGAGGTACAATTACCATAGAAGCTGCGATCATCACTGATAAAAGTGATTTAGATTTAGATAATCTGAGCATATATCTTTGTCCTTTCTAAATAATGTCATAACACCTAAAAGTGTTAAGTGATAATAGCTACTAATACAGTGTAGCAAAGTGTAAAAATGCTTGCAAGCAGTGTAATAAAAGATAATATAATTTTAAAGATTTTAATTATATTTTTAATATATTTACTCTTTTTTTGTCTCATCCAAGGCATAAAAATCCATCTAATGAACATCTGTAAGCTTATACTAGCTTCACCCTTATTTTTTCCCTTCATAATGTCGATATACTTTGATGATGATTGAGTTTTGTAACATCACATACCAGTCATATATAATCTGGAAATCTTAAAGGACATAGCAAATGAGAATTTGGAAAAAAGACATTTCCATTTCCATGTCAAGGTTCTTTGCATGCTGCATCTTGATAGCATGTCTTTTTGCTATGCCATTTGTTCAGCAACATTCTAATAAGTATATAAATGCTCATGCTGAAGATTATACTGATGCGATCACTCCTTTTAATATCCTGTGTATCTGTTCTTACAACTATTCCTATCAGACTGTCCCCCAGCATATAGAGGGGCTGGAAAAGGGGCTTGGTAATCTTTCTTATGAGATCACCTATGAGAACATGGATACCAAGCGCTATTATGAGGCTGAAGATATCGAGAAATTCCATGACTATCTTGTTTACAAGATGGAAAAGATAAATATAACTTATGATCTTATCATTCTTATTGATGATTCTGCTCTTCGCTTTGGTATTAACTACAGAGACGAGCTTTTTGGAGATACTCCTATTGTATTTATGGGTATCAATTCTATTTCTGATGCTACTACATCTTCTGCTCTTCCTAATGTTACGGGTATCGCTGAAACCCTGGATTTTGAAGCCAATTATGATCTTATGAGATCTCTTTTCCCGGAAAGAGATGAGATCGTGGTACTGTGCGATGCAAGTAATACTAGTACGGGCGAATACGTGGAATTCCTTAAGTTCACAGATAATCATCCTGATCTAAACTATTCTGTTCTGAATGCTTCGTATTACACGCAGAAGGGTTTGAAGAGAGCCTTAAATGAGCTTGACGACAACAAGATCATCTACTATCTTGACTTCTCTCAGGATGGTGATGGGAACCTTTATACTATCAAGTCCGCAGCTGCTTTTATCAATGAAAATACTAATCACGTTCCTATCATCAAGCTTACCATGGCTAATTGCACGGATAACATTTTAGGCGGTATATCTTATTCGTATACTGCTGCGGGAGAAGTTGCGGGTAATATGGCCGCTAAGATCTTAAACGGTGTTGATGCCGATAATATCCCGCTTGTAACTGAGACTATAACTGAGAGCTATTTTTACCAGGATGCACTGGATGAATTTGGCATCTCATCTGCAAAGCTTCCTCTTGACACTACTATCGCCGATGAGCATTTCAATCTGATACGCTACTATGAGGAAAATGCTCTGATCCTGAACCTGATATTACTTATTATCGTACTTTTATTCGTAATAATAGCTATCCAGGCAAGCTCCAACAGGCAGCATGAACGTATGCTCAACAACGACTACCTGACTCAGATTCCGAACCGTCACTATATCAATCAGAAGGTTCATCAGCTTAACAGCACATATACTCCTTATGGACTTTGCATGATCGACGTTGACCACTTCAAGTACATCAACGATACCTATGGACATCTTATGGGAGATGCTGTGTTAAAAGAGGTTGGAAGCAGGTTCAGTAGTATCGCAACTAAAAACATCACCTTCGCAAGAATCGGAGGTGATGAGTTTATGATGCTTATAACCGGTCATGAAATAGATAATGCCGACGCGATATGCCAGAAGATACGCAAGGTTTTTGAATTCCCGCTTACTATCGACGGACAAAAGATACAGATAACTCTTAGTATGGGATGCGCTCTGTATCCTTCTGATATCAATGATCCTGCACAGATTATGGCTCTTGCAGATCAGGCTCTTTACTATGTCAAAGAAAATGGAAGAGACGGTTACAAGTTATTCAGCGACCTTTAAACTTCCATCATCAGATATTACGTAGGTTCCATAAGTATCTACGAGCTGTTCTATAGCATTTTCCTTTGTAATTGCAACAGGCTCAAGAAGGAAGGCTGGTACTACTATCTTTCCATTATCATAGGTCGTAGTATCATATACGCATGTATAGCCAAGATTCCATCCATCTGCCAGTTCCTGGGACATCTCCTGTCCGTGATAAAGAGAATCCACCAGTTTAACTGTAACATAGGCTTCATAAGACAGGTTTTTGTATACGTCCATTGACTGGCTGCCATTCATGAGTCTTTTAAGATTTTCTTCGTCGCAGTCCTGTCCTGTTATAACGACACTATTTTTTTCCTGATAATTATTGGATATGGCATCCTGAACGCCAAGGGATGTGGAATCATTGGAGCACACTACTGCATCAAGAGTATTTGTGCCTGAATAATAGGAGCCTATGAGTATCTCAAATCTTGTATGAGCAGATTCTGTGGACCACTGGGGAGTTGAAACTGAGTAAAAGTCGTACTGCCCCGAAGGAATCTTTAGATTACCTTTTTCTATATAAGGGCTAAGTACATCCATTGCTCCGTCAAAAAAGTATCTGGCGTTGTTATCAACGGAATCTCCTGCTGTGAATTCTATGTTGTAGGACTTTCGGCCTGCATTTTTAAGATCAAGAGCTTCTTCAACATACTCTCCCTGAAGTCTTCCAACCTGATAATTGTCAAAAGAAACATAGGCGCTTACATACTCTGTATTACAGATAAGTCTGTCGTAGGCAACAATGGGGATTCCTGCATAATAAGCCCTTTCGATAACTTTGGTAAGGGACAGCCCATCAACAGCGCCAATGACTAGAATGTCAACGCCGCTGTCTATCATCTCATCTATTATATCGATCTGGGTGTCTATCATGTTGCCTGCAAACTGAAGGTCAACTTCATATCCCATCTCCTCAAAAAGGTTTTTGAGATACTGGCCGTCACGGTTCCACCTTTCAAGGTACTGTGATGGCATACTAAGTCCAATCAGATCTTTGCCGTCGTCAGAATGGGTATCAACGATCTGTTCATTCTCTGCTTCCTTGGTTTTGTTTTGGGCGGCATTGGTGCAGGCTGATAAGAAAAGAGCTGCTGTTATGGGTGCTATGAGAAGTCTTTTATAACGCAGATTTTTAATAGCCATAAAAAGGTCATCCTTTCCTTAGTTGGTGATAAACTACCACTATGGATATCGGATGACCTTTACTTTTTCTATAGACTCTATATTATGAGCTTATTTATTTGTTGTTTAAGTTGTCGTTGTACTCGTTAACTCTGTCAGCGTACTTCTTTGCTCCTGTAAGTGCTGCGATGATAAGTAACCACCACCACCAGAAGTTATTTTCATTATCTTTATTTTCTGTATATGGTGTTGCAGCCTTTGATGCTTCATCATCTTCTATAGCCTTGGATGCTCTGGGAACTGCCTGGTCTGAAATTTCTGCGGCTGTGTTATCTTCCTTAGGCTGCACCGGAACATTCTGTAATGTATCTATTTCGGATACAAGTGCTACTTCACCATCACCTATTGATACAGGATCTGTATTACCAAATGTCTGAACTGCTGCTCCGTCTCCTGTGAGGATCATTGGTGTTACTATTCCGGTATTCTGGGTAGCGCCGGTATTTGGAAGAACTTCAAGGTCTATGATTCCTGCATTTGATGCTACTAAATCCTGGGCTGTTATTTCTTCGAATGCACTCTGGATCGAATCTACTTCGGATACAAGGGCTACTTCGCTATCTTCAATTGTAACTGTATCTGTAAGAACAGCTACTTCTGTAGAAGCTATAGGATCTGCCTGTGCTACTTCTTCTGTAGGAGCTGTAGGATCTGCCTGTGCTACTTCTTCTGTAGGAGCTGTAGGATCTGCCTGTGTTACTTCTTCTTCAGGAGCTGCAGAAGCTGCAGGTACTTCTCCAACTGCTGGTTCTACTTCGTCTGCAGGCTGTTCATCTTCGCCTTCATATGCTACGTTTGCTTCTCCGTCTTCTACACCAAGGTTCTGTCCTATCTCATCAAGTTTGGTGTTAAGAGCATCTAATGTAGCTGTTGCATTTTCTACCTGAGCGTTAGCTGTTGCAAGTAATGCATCGAGATATTCAACTGCCTGCTGAACTGTCATTGTATTAAGAAGATCTGCCTGCTCCTGAGTTACTGTAATTCCAAGATATGTAGCTACGTCGCTTACTCCGAGAGCGTCAACTGCTTTAAGTACAGGATTTCCATGCTTATTCTTAAGTGTTCCTATTGCATCACCGAGTTTTTCAACTTCTCCCTGAGCATCTTCTACAGCTTCTTTGGTATCAGATACTACTGAAGTAAGTGCCACGTACTGCTGGTAGGTAGCATCTGCATTTTCAAGGAAGGTGTCAAGGTCGGGTGCGTTTGATATGTCAATTGTGTACTCGCCGCCGTGAACCTTGCTGTTAGCGTTCTGAACTACTTCTGTAACAGGTGTGCCGTCTGCAAGTTCATATGTTCCGTTTTCTGTCTTAACGATATCGCCATTAGCTATTGCTGCATCGAGTTCTTCTTTTACCATGAAGGTCTTATTATTGTCTTCATCTGTATATACGAATACTGCGAAATCGCCTTTGTTTGCCTTTGATGTAAGTTCGTTTCTTGTAAATGTCACGCCTTCGTAATACTCGAACAGGTAGTCATTGGCCAGGATCTCATCAAGTTCTTTTTCAAAAACTACGATCTGTGCGCTGCTTCCGAGATTTCCATAACGGTTACTTGAGAGCTTTTTGTCAACACGGTCGTAATTGAAATATCTTGTTACCTGATCGCCATTTGAATCTGTGTAGGTAAAAGTATAGTAATTGCAATCCTGTGTATCGAATCCATCCGGTCTATCGATAACTACTGAATTTGGATCTATCTCTTCGCCTTCCATCTGAGGGATGATGTAGTTAACAACGAGGAGTTTCATGTATGCTCTCTGGGATTCCCAGTTGTTCTTAAGCTGTGCATTATTCAGAGTTTCTGCTGCCTTCTGCTCGTATTCAAGTTTCTCCTGTGCATCTACTAATGCGCTTTCGATTTCTGCAACTTCCTGCTGTGCAAGTTCAAGCTGCTCGGCTACTTCGTCTATATTGTCTTCTGCATTCTGGATTGCGGTTTCGTATTTTTGTTCTGCATCTAAGAGTTTTTGCTTAGCATCAGTATACTTTTCTGTCATTTCTTCTATGTGCTGCTGCTGAAGTTCTACTGTTTCCTGAGTCTGTACTACAAGTTCCTGAAGTTCTGAATAAGTCTCAATTGCTTCATCCGGATCTTCTGTATTTTCTATTGTCTGGATGAGCTCTTCTGCCTTTTCTTCAGTGTCTTCTACGAGACCTGTCATGTTGTCTGCTGTAGTTACTATGTCATCTACTGCTTCTACTGCCTGTGTTGCTGTTTCCTGTACGATCTCGCTTTGCTCTACTGCAACTTCTACTTCAGCTACAACTTCTTCTATTGCAGAGGTTGTTTCCTGGATGTCTTCTACGATCTGATCGTTAGATGCTTCTTCGACTTCGGCTGCAAGAGCTTCTATATAAGGCTCTGCGATTGTTCCGCCATCTTCTGCATCTACTGTTTCAGTAAGTTCTGTCATCATTGCATCAGCATTTGATACTGCATCGTCGATAGCTGAAACTGTTTCCTGCGCCTGCTGCTCTACCTGCTGTCCTGCTTCCTGAACTTCTGTAGGTGCTGCCGGAGCTGCTTCTTCAATATTTTCGCTTGGGGTGTTTTCTAAAGCTGCTTCGTCACCTTCAGCAAAGGCTACCATTGAAGAATTCATAGCCATCATAGCTGAGATGCCGATTGTAATTGCGTTAATGATCTTATCTTTTTTCATACCGTGTCTCCTTTCATAATCAGCGACATAATGAACTTTCGTCATTATGAAAAGAATATTTGTTACTAAACCGATCTGGTGAGTTACGTTGTTATATGTTCAAACAAGTACTGGAGGACTTCCTGTGTGAATTTCCTGGCTGTGAAGGCTATGAGTTTTTGGTCATTATCAGCAGGATCTTCTCTTACAGCGTCCGCATACATGATGAGGGTTTCTGCTACTATGATCACGCTTTGTCCAAGTAGTGAAGGAGTATCTTTAGGAACACATATCGCTATACCAAGGGGAGAGATGTTTTTAGTTGTTCCTACGAACTTTTCAGCTGAATCCGGAAGAACTATTACACTTTTACTCTGATAATCTACTCTGTTTAGCTGCCTGCGCTCTTTTATCATAGGTGAATGCCTCCTTAAAACTCTTTTTTAAGTTGCCCTCGTTTTGTTTTATCATATTTCGGTAAGTTTTTGTTTTTTATTAGCGTTATTTTGATATTTTTTAAAAATTTTAAAAAATAATCCGCCAACCCACAAAATCATGGGGGTATCGCTGGAAGATTTCTGAGGGGCGGCAGTTTATAAAGGATATGCGTGTCATAAAAGAATTTCTAACTTCAAGGCATGATAGCTGGATTTTAAAATTCCGGGATTCAAACTCGCTTCGCTCAAACAGGTGAATCCCAAACAGAATTTTAAATTCCATCTATCAAGCTCTTGAAGTTTAGAAATTCTTTTAAAGACACGCATATCCTTTATAAACTGCCGCCCCTCAGGAATCTTCAAGGGATAGTTATCTTTTTTATGTGGGAAGGCTGGATATATTTAGAATGAAGTAAAAAAATTTTTATCAGCCATCGAATTCATTACTATGGCCACAATGAGGGCAGATTGCGTGGGAAGCGCTTATGTCTGCGTCAAAGTTTTCGTGGCAATCGTGGCAGGAGATTGTCATGATCTGCTCACAAGCGGAAGAATTATAAGCAAGGGTATCTGTTGTAGTAACTGTAGCAGAATTAGCTGCGATTGATTCTGAAATAATAAGTGCCATAACCTTAACTAATAATAAGCTTTTCATAACTGTTTCCTCTCCCTTTTTCTAAATAATAACCTCGTTTGTTTTATCTTGAGTTTATTTTATAAAAAGAAGTATCACAGAAATGTCACACCGAAATATAAAAAACGAGCCCCTGAAAATAAATGATCATTTTCAAGGACTCGTTATGAGATTAGCAAATTTTTAATCTAAATTCTGTATAAAGAGGGATTACTCAGTAGTCTTAACAGCACCGTTCTGCATATATGCGCCGAATGTATCTGCTGGACCATATGTTACATTAAGGCTTCCCTTTTCATATTTAAATTCAATAGTATAGCTTTCCCAAGCAGATGTGCTCTTACACTTGATATCTGCAGGATCATCATATCCAGCTACCTTAAGAGCTTCTTTGATTGTATCATCTGCTTCAAATCCAGTAGATTTAACGGTAATTGTTCCGCCATTATATCCAGCAACTTTATCTGTATAAGCAGGATCTGCAAGATATGTCTGAACAGCTGAAACAATGCTTGTAGCATTAGAAGCGTCTGTTGAATTTCTTGATCTCTCTACATACTGTAAGAACTGAGGTGCAAGTACAGCTACGAGAATAGCCATAATAGCGATTACGATAATAAGCTCAACAAGTGAAAATCCTTTGTTATCTTCCTGATTTTCTTCTGCGTTGTTTCTGTAATTACGAAGGAACTTGATCATTTATTTTTCTCCTTTTCTCACAGCCTCGTGCTGTGATCTGAATCCGCCCGCTTATCTCTTCCTCGGGCTCGCTTCTTACTTCTGCGACACTACCATGTGTCCGTCACTATAAACTCCAACTGGAATCTTTACAAAAATATTGAAAAGCGAATTATCATATTTTCTATCATATTTTCAATATTTTTTGTCTTCGCGCAAGATTTATATTATTACCTCCCTTCTGTTTTGTCAATACTATTTTTTGGAAACTTTTAAATGTTATTTAGTTTACTTTTTAAAACCTACATTTTACGCATGTTTTGAGCCATTATAAGTTGTCCAGAGACTGATACATGGTAACCATCGGGGACATTACAGCCGCTATCAAAAAACCGACAATTCCGGCCAGAACGATTATGATCATGGGTTCCATGGCTGCCATAAGGGCAGCAGTTGCAGATTCTACTTCCTGGTCATAATACTCTGCCAGCTTTTCAAGCATTTCATCCGTAGAACCGGACTCTTCACCTATTCTGATCATGTGATACATCATAGGCGGGAACATCTTGGTATTTTCAAGGGCCAGGGACATTGGCTGACCTGCGATTACTTCGTCCTTGGTCTCGGTAAGAGCGTTCTTATAAAGGACGTTGTCCATGGTCTTAGCTGTTATCTCAAGTGAATCTACTATAGAAACACCTGATGCAAAGAGGGTGGACATGGTTCTTGAAAGGTTGGAGCAGGCTTTTTTCTGAGTCAGGTCTCCTACTATAGGAAGTTTCATCTGCAGTCTTCCAAGAGTAAGCTGACCAACAGGGGTTGAACTAAACCACTTAAATAAGATGATGGCAGCCACAGCTACAGCCAGTATCAGGTACCACTTGGCTATTACAAAATCACTCATCCGCACAACGAGCTTTGTGATAGCAGGAAGCTCTGTTCCCAGCTGATCAAACATATCTGTATAGGAAGGAATAACTACAACCAGCATTACGCCTACAACTGCGATTGCTACTAACAAAACAATGATCGGGTAGACCATGGCCTTTTTGACCATGTCTTCGACCATGGCAGTTTTTTCTAGCTGAATAGCCATTCTTTCAAATGCCATATCAAGGTTACCGGAAGCTTCACCGGAGCCTACTGTTGTAATAAGAAGATTCGGGAATATCTTCTTATGTTTTTCCATTGAAGAGGTAAGGGTCTCACCCTTTTCAATATCTGTTACTATCTCTTTGATAGCACTTGCCAGAACTTTATTTTCGGTCTGTTCGGAAAGGAGCTGCATGTTCTGAATAATGGGAACGCCGGCTTTGGATATACTTACGAACTGACGGCAGAACATAGCAAGTTCCTTGGTCTTGACTCCGCCAAGCTCAAAGTTTAAATCTCTTGTAAGGAGATTCTGACTTTCAACTTTAACCGGGGTCAGGCCCTTGATCTTAAGTTCTCTTATGACAAATTCACGGCTGTCGCCGTCCATACTGCCCCTGATCTGCTTACCGGAAGGATCAAAAGCAACATATCCAAATGAAGCCATGGCTGTCCTTTCTTCATTTTCTAATTTGTAGACATGAAGCATCTTGATGCTTTCATGTTCACTAATCCCGGACATAAAGCATTTTAATGCTTTATGTCCAGCGATAGGAAGTGCCTTGGCATTTCCTATCGCCTTATTCTTCGTAGGAAACCTTCTTCATCTCATCTACTGTAGATATGCCTTCAAGAACATATTTAGTGGCACTCATTCTAAGAGTCTTCATTCCCTCTTTTAGCGCCTGGTTCTTGATCTCATCAGCGGTTCCTTTTCTTTCTATAATAAGCTTAAGGTCATGAGTAACTTCCATGATCTCGTATACACCCGTTCGTCCGGCAAAGCCGGTATTAGCGCACTTAGGGCATCCCACCTTTTTGTAGAGGGTAAGCGGCTCATTTTCAGGGACTCCAAGAAGCCTCTTTTCCTCAGGAGAAGCTTCATAAGCCTGCTTACAGTCCGGGCAAAGGCGTCGTATAAGTCTCTGCGCTATGATGCCTACTACAGAATCTGCTATAAGATAGGCTTCAAGGCCCATGTCTTCAAGTCTTGTTACGGTGCTGGCTGCAGAGTTGGTATGAAGAGTTGATACAACAAGGTGACCTGTGATAGATGCCTGTACCGCGATTGATGCTGTCTCCTGGTCTCTTATCTCACCGATCATGATGATATCAGGGTCCTGACGAAGGATAGACCTAAGGGCTGATGCAAAGGACAGCTCTGCCTTAGGGTTAACCTGAACCTGATTTATACCATTAATATTGGCTTCGACAGGATCTTCAACCGTTACGATATTAACGTCTTCTCTGTTGAGCTCTGACAGTGCCGTGTAAAGGGTCGTCGATTTACCGGATCCTGTAGGTCCTGTAACAAGGAGGATTCCGTTAGGATTGGATATGATCCTGTCAAAAACAGCCATCTCTTCAGGACGAAGACCCAGCTGATCCTTACTTCTATTAAGGGCGGACTTGGATGCAAGTCTCATAACGACTTTTTCGCCATAAACCGTAGGAAGTGTAGATACACGGATATCGTACTCAAGCTTATCTACGATCTGGGTCATACGACCGTCCAGAGGTTTTCTCTTTTCAGAGATATCCATTCCGCTGACGATCTTGATACGTGTAACTATGGCACCAAGAAGGTTATTGTTATAAACAGCTCTTTCGTACAGGGCGCCGTCAATTCTGAACCTTATGCGAAGATTCCTTGCGCCTGGCTCAATGTGAATATCAGAAGCGCGCTGACGAACAGCAGATTCAATCATGGTCGTAACGAGCTGTACGATAGGAGAATTGGTAACCTCGGCCGTTTCCTGGGCTGATTCTTCCTGAACGTGGGTCCTTTCTCTTGCATACTGCTCTGCTGCATCCTTGAGATCTGTATTGCCATAATACTTATCAAGGGCCAGCATGATACTCTGGGATGTGGACAGAACCGGCTCAATGGACAGATTGGTAACGATACCGATATCATCGATCGCTACCGTATCCATAGGGTCTGACATTGCCAGATGCAGTGTATTGGGCGCACCGGGCTTATATTCAAATGGTAATACCTTGTGTTTTCTCAGAATCTGGGCCGGTACCATGTTCAGAATATCATCAGGGATCTCGATAACCTGAAGATTGACGATACCAAGTCCAAGCTGACGGCTTAGTGCTGTAGCAAGCTGTTCACCTGTAACAAATCCGTTCTCAACAAGCAGCTCACCAAGACGCTTACCACTACTTTTTTGAAGTGCAAGCGCTTCGTCAAGTTTTTCCTGTGTTATGAAGTTTTCATTTAAAAGACATTCGCCGATCCTGATACGTTTTCTAGTGAAGGCCATTACTTAGTCCATCCTCCGTGCCAAGTGGCAGGTTTATTAACGTATTTTTGATAGAAAAAACTCCAATATGTATATCGGCAACCTCTGCTGTATTCTTAAACACTTGCAACAAAAAAAGAGCCAGAAAAAATGATCTTACATTTTTTCACAGCTCTTATAAACGCTTTAGGTCTTTTACCAACTGATCGTAAGGTTCTGAGGCTCGCTGTTATGGATCTCGCCCTTACGACAACGGAATATGACGCCGTTCTTGATATAGATAAGCTGATGTTCATTCATGGCTTTGGCCAGTTCATCCACAAACTGCTCATATTTGGTCTCAGTCATGGGAACGATATAATCGTGATTCTCGTGCTCTGTTGATATAACAGCCGTTTTGTAACGATTATCATATCTTATTCCTCTGAATTCACAAATCTCAGTCGTTGTCTTTTCAGTATTGTCCTGACATGACATGCAGATAAACATATGCCCTCCTGCCGTATTACGGTCATAGCGTATTTATTTAGCCACAATCAAACGATAATCAGTTAATTATCAATCTTTATTATAACCTATTATCGGTATTTTGGAAACTTTTCGTAAGTTTATTTGCGTATTTATCTGGGATGAGGGCTTGTTTATCTATGTATCAGCCAGTAAGTATATGGAATTTTAGCTCTTATTGTCGAAACATGAGTTTAAAAATGATAAACTAAATTCAAGGGTTTTATTATTTTAATTGTTGGGGACATTGGTCTTATATCACTGCGCTTTTCGCGCTTAAGACAAGAGGTTTAGTGTGAAAAAAAATAATTCCAAAAACAGTAATTTAAAATTCAGAAACAGAGTTTTTAAGATGATATCCGTTGGTGTCGTGGATGAGCCCGTAAACCAGATGTATGATATCATCAGCATTTCATCTCTGATTCTTAATCTTGGCGCCGCTATCATGGCCACTTTCGACAATCTGCAGGCGAAATATGGAAGCATCTTCCATATCATTGAGGTCATAACGGTAGCTTTTTTTGCTATAGATTTTATTCTAAGAGTATACACGGCCAAGTGCCACTTCCCGGAGAAAACGGAAGCTGGTGCAATCAAAAAGTATATCTTTTCCCTGGACGGAATAGTTGATATTCTATCCTTCCTTCCCTATTATCTGCCATTTATGTTCCCGACAGGGGCTGCTGCCTTCAAGATGTTCAGGGTTGCAAGAATCCTAAGGCTCTTCAGGATCAACGCTTACTACGATTCTCTTAATGTTATAACCGATGTTATCAAAAGTAAGAGCCAGCAGCTTATGTCATCAGTTTTCATCATCGTAGTGCTGATGGTAGGTTCAAGCCTTTGTATGTATTCAATCGAGCATGACGCACAGCCGGAGGTCTTCTCCAATGCCTTCTCAGGTATCTGGTGGTCAATGTCGACGCTTCTGACTGTAGGATACGGCGATATCTATCCCATAACTGCAATGGGTAAGTTCTTTGGAATAATAATAGCTTTTCTGGGTGTCGGTATAGTCGCTATCCCTACCGGTATCATAAGCGCCGGATTCGTTGAACAGTATACGCATTTGGCTACAGTTGGTTCATCTACAGATACAGAGCTTAACTTTATTCAGGTTAAGATCGATGTTGACGATTCCTGGAGCGGTATGTATGTCAAGGATCTGAAGCTCCCTGCAAACATCATAATCGCTGCTCTTCACAGGGATAACAAAACCATTGTTCCTAAAGGAAATACGCTGATTCAGGAAGGCGACCAGCTTGTACTTGGGTCTGAGCCGCTTCAGAAGGATAAGTTCATTAACTTTAAGGAGATGAAGCTTGAGTATGGTCACTCCTGGATTGGACAGAGAATTGATGAACTTGATATATCAAGACACACATTTATTGTTATGATACGAAGAAAGAATAAACCACTGGTGCCCAGAGGGAATTTGATACTGATGGAAGGGGATATTTTATTCCTTTATAGTGTTACTAAGGCGGGGATTGATCTATAAACATATCCTTATATAAATCGTCCACAACTTGTGGACGATTTTTTTATGAAAGAAACAAAAATACATTGTAATTCGTTACTTTATCTGCTATCATTATTTTCGGTTCAAAAAACGATCTGGCCACTTTCTGTAGCCAAACAACTTCGAACCATCGTTGGCTAATCGCCAATTATTTCCTACAGCAGCTTGCAAGCATTGTAGAACAAACGAAAGGAAACACTATTATATTTTATGTCAATTGAAAATAAGAACTACAAGGACACCGTCTTCAGGATGCTGTTCAATAATAAAGTTCGCCTTCTTGAACTTTACAACGCCATCAATGGTACTTCTTACCATAATCCTGACGATCTCACTATAACCACCTTAAACGGAGAGACTTTTCTTAAGATGAAAAATGATCTTTCATTTATCATCAACTTTGAACTAAATCTCTTTGAACACCAATCAACTCCATGTCCAAATATTCCTTTAAGGGATTTATACTATTTGGCGGCTAATCTTAAAGAGTTATATCCTACAGAAAAGATCTATAGCCCCACAAAATTAAAAATACCTACTCCAAAATTTATCATGTTTTATAACGGTACATCCCTGATGGAAGATGTAGAAACATACCGCCTATCAGATATGTTTGCCCGCCAAGTAGAATCACCCGCAGTTGAACTTATTGTAACTGCTCTCAACGTCAATAGCGGCCACAATAAAGAGCTTATGGAAGCCTGCGAAACTCTAAAAGGTTATTCCCTTTTTGTTGCAAAAGTGCGACAATATAAGCAAGAAGCAGAGAAGGATTACGACTCATCACATGCTACTCCTCTTAAGCTTCTAGTTGATTCCAAAGAAGTTATGACTGGAATTGTTTCATCCTCCGTAAATAAGGCAATTGATGAATGTATACAAGAGGGCATTCTTAAGGATTTCTTCAGTGAATATAGAAAGGAGATAATAGAAGTGGGTGTACTCGAATACTCTTATGAGCGACATATGCAGATTCTTCAGGATGAAAGCTTCGATGCAGGCGTTCAAAATACCACAGCTTTATTCTCCTGGCTAAAATCTGTGGGCCGTAAGGAAGATATTTTCAAAGCCATTGATGATCCGGAATATCTGTCTAAATTATTTATCGAATACAATAATAAAAAAATATAACGCAACAGGGGCTGTCCTAAGACCGCCCCTGTTTTTACTCATACGTTAAAATCAAAGTTTTGACCAACCATCTTTTCTTCTTCGGTCATGACGCTGTTGCTTCTAAAAAGCATTACCTGATCTGTGATCTTCTTAAGAAGCTCATCTGCGGTATTGGCTGTTACGGTCACGTACTCGCCATCATCATCGGGAAGCTTCTCAGCTTCTTTTGCTTTTTCTTTCTTCTCAGCCCGCTTTTCTTCAAGCTTCTTCTCCTGGGCTTTCTTTTCTTCTTTTTTCTCTGCAGCTTTTTTCTCAATACGAGCTTTCTGAGCTTTTGAAGAATCTTTTAATACTGCAAAGAGTGTTGCTGTTCCGTCGTCGTTGATCTTCATGCCGTAGCCCTGAACATCAGCTCCTGTTCCGAACAAGCCGCTTCCTACTGCTTTGAGCTGAGCTTCTGCGTTTGTAATGATCGCTTCAACTTTGCCCGCATACTTCTCGTCACCTGCCATCTTCTCGATCTTTTCATCATCGATAAGAACAACTGTCTTATTGGCCTGGCCGTAAGCTGCTGCATTAGCTTCTACCTTATCCTTCTGATCTGCGGCAACAAGGACAAAATCCATTCCGGGATATTTAGCTTTCAGCTTCTCATAGTACTTGGCAGCTTTTTCACTGAGCTTAACATCACCAACAGTTCTGCCTGAAATCTTAGAAGCAGACTTTGTTTCAGTGGGCGCAGCTTTATTTGTTGCATCTTCTTTTTTTACGGATTTATTGTATGACGAAGTATCATACATAGACTGAGCAGCGGTGATCCGCGCGATATCATTTGATAATGCCATATCAGACTCCTTTCCGAATGTATGTAGAAATACATCCTTGTATTTCTAAGCGAATATTCGTGCAACTACCTACAAAAACTAGACTATCTCAGATTGTATATCGGCTTATTGCTTCAAATGATTAACTGCTGCTTTCACGAAATTCAATGATCGTATTACTATAAAAACAGGACAGCCCTTGCTTTTAATGCATGGACTGTCCTGTTTTAGGCTTTTTTCTTTAGTTTCTTATAATCTTTTCTCTTTATCTAGTCTTAACTTTGGTCTTGGATCCTGAATACTCAAAAGAGATATTCTTTAGAACCACGCTGATTCTCTTATAGATCAAAACAGTGATGATAGAATCAATGCCGCCTTTGATAAGGTTAAGAGGAACTACGCAATAAAATACAAGTGACCAGACGCTTGTAACATTGGCATTAGCTTCATGTCCCATCTGAACGAATGCATCAACAGGCATGCCATAAAGTGCGCCATATGCAGGAAGAAGATAGAATGCATTCATAAGACTTCCTACGATTGTGATAGTCAGTGTTCCAATAAGGCAGGAAATAAGGGCCATTGTACGAGTCTTTTTAAATGTATAGATGATAGATGAAGGAAGGATCAGGCAGCAGCCGATAACGAAGTTAGCAAGTTCTCCGACAAATGCTGTCTGTGTTCCTCTGATAACAAGTTCCAAAAGGATCTTGATGAACTCTATCATGACACCTGCCATCGGGCCAAATGCAAATGCTCCAATAAGAGCAGGAAGATCAGAAAGATCCAGCTTATAAAAACTTGGTGCAAAAGGAAGTGCTATCTCAAACATCATGAGAATAACTGAAATAGCTGAAAATGTACCGATAACAACCATCTTTCTGGTGGTAAACATCGGCTCACTTTTCTTGTTGATCATCTGAGATAACTTCTCGCAAGAGATCGATATAAAAAAGGCAATTGCGATTATGATCACAAAGCCGGCTACATATGCAGCGTTATCTGCAATACTTGTAAATAATCCATTAGTCATTTCTTTTTCCCTCTTTCTATACTTTTGTATTTGTTGGGGAAGGTAATTGGCAGTAATATTCTCTGCTAAAAAAGAGATAAACGAGTGAAATATCTCTTTTTTGCAATAAAAAAGCTCCGGACTAATCCGGGGCTACAATTTACCATCAATTCTGCAAGCGTAGTGCCTGCTCATCCTTCTTCCATCCAGACTTTACTGTCGGTACCGGAATCACACCGGTTCATGCTGCCATGCAGCTCGCGGACTATACCGCCGGTAGGGAATTACACCCAACCCCGAAGTAATATTTATTTATCAATGGATATGTTAATACGCTTTCTGTATATGTGTCAATAGCTACATGAAACATTTTTGTGGTGTATGGGCTCAAAGTTCTAGCCTTAGTTTTTTACAGATTTTACTTAAATATCTTGAATCAGCGCCTTTGTGGATTTATGATGATGGTGTGACTTATTGACATATCTAGTAACCTATCTATAGTCAATTAATTCTTTTTCCAAAAGACGGAGGAAAACATAATGAAAATCGTATTTCTTGATCGCAAGACAATTGGTGAAGATATAGATCTTAGTTCTTTTAACAGATTTGGAGAAGTTGTGATCTATGACTTTTCTAAGCCTGAGGAGGTTCCTTCCAGGGTTGAAGATGCTGATATCATCGTCCTTAACAAGGTTCCGATCAATGAAAAGACAATCGGCACAGCTAAGAACTTAAAGCTTGTCTGCGTAACAGCAACAGGTGTCAACAACCTTGATCTTGATTATCTTGCAGCTAAGAACATCGAGTGGCGCAACGTAGCAGGATACTCAACTCAGACAGTAACTCAGCACACTTTCGCTCTCCTGTTCTATCTGTTCGAGAACCTGGCTTATTATGATAACTATGTTAAGACAGATGGCTACACCAAAGACTTCATGTTCACACATTTTGAAAAAAGATTTGGTGAGCTTTATGGAAAGACCTACGGAATCATCGGTCTTGGTGCTATCGGAAGACAGGTAGCTGCTGTTGCCAAGGCATTTGGTTGTAACGTTCAGTACTTCTCAACATCAGGTAAAAACCATGATTCAGAGTATAAGGAAGTTTCTTTTGACGAGCTCCTTGCTACATCTGATATCATATCTATCCACGCACCTCTTAACGATGCTACAAACAACCTCATCAACAAGGAAGCTCTTTCCAAGATGAAGAAGTCTGCTATCCTTTTAAACCTTGGCCGCGGACCTATCGTTAATGAAAAAGACCTTGCTGATGCCCTTGATAACGGTACTATCAGAGCTGCAGGTCTTGATGTTCTGTCTGTTGAGCCTATTGAAGAGTCCAATCCTCTTCTCAGAATCAAGGACAGCACTAAGCTTCTCATCACTCCTCATATCGCTTGGGCAAGTGTTGAGGCCAGAACAAGACTTATGAAGACTATTGATGGTCAGATTGAGGAATTTTTAGGATGAACATTTATTACGCGCCCATGGAGGGCATCACAACATATCTTTATAGACAGCTTCATAATGAGTATTTTGGAGGGGTGGATAAGTATTTCACCCCTTTTATTAGTGTGTTCCCGGATCATTATATTAAAAAGCGTGATGAGCGCGAGATAGATCCTGCCAACAACGAAGGAATGAAGACTGTCCCTCAGGTTCTTGCTAACAGTTCCAAAGAGCTTGTATGGATTTTTAAAAAGCTCATAGCTATGGGCTATGACGAGGTAAACCTTAATCTTGGATGTCCTTCAGGCACTGTTACAGCAAAGGGTCGAGGCTCAGGATTCCTTAAGGACCCTCAGATGCTGGACGTATTCTTTGATGAAGTATTTGATAAGCTGGGCGATGATGCCAGGATGCTATCTGTAAAGACCAGGATCGGATATCTTGATGCATCAGAAATGGAACACCTGTCAGAGATATATGCCAAGTACCCTATCAAGGAACTGACTATCCATCCGAGGATCAGAAAGCAGTTCTATAAGGGTCTTCCTGATATGGACGTATTTGAAAAGGCTCTTGTGGCAAGCTCATGTCCTGTGTGCTACAACGGCAATGTGTTCACTCTTAGTGATTATAATAATATAAATCAAAAGTATGGATATATTTCTAATAATAATATTCCAAAAGAATCTAATGATGATTTAAAAACAAATGATATTATAGGTATATATCACCAAAACACATCCGGTTGTGCTGATAATAAGATATCTTCTGTTATGCTTGGAAGAGGCATAGTTGCTGATCCATCCCTTGGTCGTCAGATCAAAGGTGGCGACAAGATGACTAAGGCTGAGTTCAGGGAATTCAGACGAGCTCTTGAGAATATGTACAAAGAGCACTTAAAAGATAGTCACAACGTTCATAACAAGATGAAGGAGATGTGGTTCTATATGTCACAATCCTTTGAAGGAACAGATAAATATATCAAAAACATACTTAAGTCTAAATCATTTTCTGAGTACCAGGCAGCAGTCAATACGTTGGAAGGTAACTGCGAGATCAAAAGTGGACCTAATGCAACACCTGTATCCTTTTAAGGATACAGGTGTTATTTTTAGGCTATTGTATAGTTCTTTTTTGGTTATTGTCTGGTTATTTTTTTCACTCGTGAAAGCTTTTTTCTTAAAAATCCAATCACAATTTGAGAAGAGATACTCCCTGTTCTATCGCATCATTTACTTTTCCCAATGCCTCTACAGCTTCTAATTCAGATTCAAAAGAACACAATGGTCTCCACGCTGTTGCTCTTTCCTGAATCTGCAAAGTCTTACCATCTATTCTAAGACCGCCGTAGCAGACAAGCACTCTCTTGCCATCAGGGCTCATTACCTTTGTTCTATTACGGGATTGAACAGTAGTTCCATCAGGGAGCACAAACTGATGATTCTCCAAAAAGGTTTCAATACTATCCTCAACCGCTCCGGAAATCAGATCACTGGTACACTCTTCTATTCTTTCCTGAATACCATCAGCCAGCTCTTCCAGCTTTTCCTCCATAGTGTTTTCAATTGCGTCCTCAAGAAAGGATTTAATTTCTTCTAATTTGTCGTCTTCCATATGTCTCGTTTTCCCCTTTGTTGTGTTTAGGTAGATAGTTTGTGATTATTCTTTTAGTATATTTACTACCTGTTCATTATAACACTTTACTCAGCGTACAAAGTCATTTTCAAAATTTTCAAAACACAACTTAGTAACATATGATTTTTTAGTTTGTACATTTTTGTTTAGTTTATTTTTATTTATGTTTTTATTATGCTTTTGTCCTACAATTCGTGGCAACTTCATCCATTACTGATAAAGCCTTTCTGAAAACCTCTTCATCAGCTTCACCGAAGCTTAACAAAAGCAAGTGCTCGTATTCTCTTTTATGGCTATAGCAGTAGTCATTCATACAGCTCAACTTGATGCCCTTCTCTGTTATCTCTCTTAAAAACTTATCATCATCCAGCCAATCCGGTCCCTTTAGTATCAGTCGTAGTCCTGCATTATCTTTGACAGGTGTAAAGGTGTTGTCTCCCTTTTTATCTTCGAATATCTTTAGAATATTTTCTCTTCTCTTGCTATAGTAGTTCCTCATTCTGGATAGGTGACGTTCATAATAGCCTCCGTTGATGAACTCAGCAAGCACAAGCTGATCAAAGGATGAAACTGTTCCAGAATAAAAGCTAAGCTTCTCCCTGTATTTCTCCATAAGCTTATCCGGAAGGACCATAAAAGCAATTCTTATTGAAGGCGCCAAGGTCCTCGTAAAAGTATTCATGTAGATAACTCTCTCAGGAGAAGATGCTGATATCGGAGGGATAGGTCTACCTGCAAATCTAAACTCCGAATCATAATCATCTTCTGCTATATAGGCGTCTTCTCTCTCCGCCCAGTCAAGAAGCTGGGCCCTTCTAACAGCTGACATGACAGCTCCTGTCGGGAACTGATGGGATGGTGATATATTTACAAGCCTTACACTTGTTCCTTCCAGGGAAAAAACATCAAGGCCGTCCTTATTAACAGGAATATGAAGGCACTTATGTCCTGCTCTTTCGCATACAAGGCCAATCTTCTTGTATCCCGGGTCTTCTACTGCCGTCAGAGCGCCACCGCCTGATAATACCAAAAGTATATTTTCTAAATATTCAGTACCGGGACCAACGATTATGTTATCAGGGTCCGCCTCTATTCCTCTGCTTCTCATAAGATAACCAGCGATTGCATATCTTAATACTTCAAGCCCGCAAGGATCAGGCGGAGCAAGGCATTCCGGGTTCCTGTCTGATAATACCTTACGCATAAGTTTGGACCAGATATCAAAGGGAAATGCATCATCATGAAGACGCTGGGATACAAAATCGGCAATCTCCGGAACATCTTTTTTCACATCGCTCGATATTTTATAATGTCTTGAAATAGCAGTTTTTGAGCCGCTGGCTCCTGCAAATCTGCCTGCGTCCATTACCGCATAATATCCGCTTCTCTCCCTGCTCTCGATATAACCTTCCACCAGGAGCTGAGCGTAGGCATTCTCAACTGTAATAAGAGCAACACCCTCCTGCTGGGCAAGGCGTCTTTTGGAAAGGAGCTTCTCTCCGCCCTTGATCCTGCCGCTGACAATATCATCGCGGATACACATGTATAGGTATTCATAAATCGGCTTGTCACCACGCTTTTCGACATCGTACATTTTTAGTCCTCACATTGCCTGATTTCTTTAACAACTGAATTTTCAATTGATGAGTTTCAATCTGGTCTTATTGATTTTTATAAAAATGGTTATAATAATAGTTCCAAATTCATATTATACTCTTTAATCAGTGATGACAATATAAAACAGCTGCATGAATCACTATCTTACGAAATCAGCAAAATAAACTATATAGACCAGATCGGAGACTGACATTATGAAAAGAATCGTATCAATCCAGGACATTTCCTGCGTAGGCAAATGCTCACTTACAGTTGCACTTCCCATCATAAGCTCAATGGGCGTTGAGACATCAATCGTGCCTACCGCAGTTCTTTCTACCCACACACAGTTCAAGGGTTTCACTTTCAGAGACCTTACTGACGACATGCTCCCAATCCTTGACCACTGGAAGAAGGAAGGCTTCAAGTTCGACGCCATCTACACAGGCTACCTTGGAAGCATCCGCCAGATAGATATAGTTAAAGAATACTTTGACGCCCTTAAAGGCAAAAATACAGCCATCGTAGTCGATCCTGCAATGGCTGATAATGGAAAACTATATGTTGGTTTTGATGAAGCTTTCGCAAAAGAAATGCTCAACCTCTGCGTCAAAGCTGATATCACACTTCCAAACATCTCAGAAGCCTGCCTCATGCTCGGCGAAGAGTACCCCGGCGAAGAAGCTTCAGATGACGTGATCTGCGATCTTCTCAAAAAGCTCGTTAAAGCCGGCTGCAAGTTCCCAGTAATAACAGGTGTTACTCTTGATAACGGCACCTTCGGCTTTATTGGCCTTAACTCAGAAAGCGGCGAGTTTATAAGCTACGGCACCACCAAGGTTCCATATAAGTCCCACGGAACAGGCGACGTCTACGCAAGCGCATTCACAGGCGCTCTCACTTTGGGAAAAGACGTATATACTGCCCTCAAGATTGCTACAGACTTCACAGCTGCCAGCATCCGCAATACATACGAAGATCCTGACAGCGTAAACTATGCTGTTAATTTCGAAGCTGAGATACCTTATCTTCTGAAGCTTATTAATGAAAAATAAACTCCCCGATAGAAATCTACCAAGGAGTTTATATACAAAACCATATTCTTACGAACTCTGCAGATAATGCGGAGTTCTATTTTTATATCACAATTTTTGTAAGAGTTACAGATTCTCCGGGCCGAAGCTGTTAGGAAGCATCTCTGAAAGAGTCTGAACAGTAACCTTGCCGTCAGCACCTTCAAGTACAATCTCAAAATCTGGTCCGCAGAACTCTCTCATAACCTGTCTGCAGATTCCGCAGGGCTGAGCATCTGTCAGCTTATCAAAGTTGCCATTCTCATCCTCAGGACCTCCAACTATGGCAATTGCCTGAAAATCCTTTTCCCCCTGAGCTACAGCACTAAAAAATGCAGTACGCTCCGCACAATTAGTCGCACCGTAAGATGCATTCTCTACGTTACATCCTCCGATAATCTTGCCATCCTTAGTAAGAAGCGCTGCGCCTACATGAAAATGTGAATACGGCACATATGACATCTTACGCATCTCTTTGGCCTTATCTAAAAGCTTTGTGTAATCCATACCTATTTCCATCCTTTACTACTGATATTACCTGACTGAGAGTAAGCCTTTCTTAACTAAGGCTTCGCTTTGTCTAAAGGACAATTTGTCTTTCAAGTCAGCAATAGGTGCCAAATGACAACCCTGTCATTTTGACACCCACCTATATAATAACAGATATATCGAATTATTGCCAATTTATATTTAGCCCCCTCAT
Organism: uncultured Butyrivibrio sp.; assembly: GCA_947168935.1. GTDB lineage: Bacteria > Bacillota > Clostridia > Lachnospirales > Lachnospiraceae > Butyrivibrio. Next base: position 53,962 of record CAMVNV010000004.1, read on the forward strand.
ATCACAGCCTGTTTTCTGATCCAAAAATCGTCATCCAAATCCCCGCATTTAAGCTCCACATCTATGTTTTTGCCTAATTCTGGCCGATATAGTAAGTGAGGGTTATTGGCGAGGCGAACATGAAAAAACAAAAGAATATTGGGTATTATTACTGCTCTCTATCAACATTCTTCAACATTATCAAGAATCACTCAGTTTTTCTCTCAGATCCATTGCAGATGAACGATACTGACGAGATTACCTGGGTTTGTAAACATATGCCCAGATCAGACGACGAGTCATTAAAGCACGTTAAGGCAGAATCTGAAAAGGCTTCAAAGTATATCCACGAGCACGGTCAGAATAACATCTTCATCGGAAGCTACTCAAAAGGCGACGATATCCTCAGCCAGTGGCGCGGATATGGCAATGACGGCAGAGGCGTATCCATAGGCTTTGATCTTCCCCTCATGTGCGAAAGGAATGCAAGACTCACATTAAAAGATGTCAGATATAGGACTACACTCAAAAGATCTGACATGCTCAACTGGGCATCAATACTCCATTTCGCAGAAGAAATGGGTCGCTCTGCAAGACATATAGACAATCCGCCTACTCTCTACGCCTGCAATGAAGCTGCCGCCCTTGCAAGTGCCAACGACAACATGTCTGACTCTGACCCATATAAGCCTATCCTCAACCGCATGCTTCCTGAACTTGCCACCTATAAAAGTGCCTGCTTCAAGGAAGAAATGGAAATGAGACTTATCTACAAAGAAGATATAAGACTGGAACGCCTCATATCAAGAGTAAACGGCGATGAGCAAAAATACCTGGATTCTGCTCTATACCACGACTTTAGAACAGTATCAGCAGACTTCGTAACTGAATACGTCATCCTCCCATTCCAAACAGACGAAATCGTAAGCGTCTGCACCGGCCCCAAATGCGGTTGGTCAATCGACGATATTAAAAAATGGCTCGAAGTCTTCTTCCCAAATAACAAGATCAAAGTACACAAATCAAAGGCAAGCTATAGGTAACTCTTTAAAACAAGCCATATATAAATCCCAAACTCTATAGCTTACCCTAATTACCAACTACTTATAACTTACCACCACTTATCCGCTTCCTAACCTGCGCTCACTCTCTACTCCTCATCCAAGCATAAGTGCCCCTTCAGCGATACTTGCTAACCTAAAGGCACAATCGTTCCCGCCAAAATAAAATAAGATCCAAAAGCGCCGTCCGGACGAAGTGTAAGGCAAGCTTTTGGATCTTATTTCATTTTGGCAAAAACGACAACCTTTAAGTCAGCAACATTCGCGCATCATCCCACGATGCTTGCATGATACTCCTGCAGTGAGCGCACAGGCGTTCCTTCGCCGAGCTTTTCGGCTCCGATTCCCTCCGCCGAAGCCCTTGCTGCAGCCATTGTCGTAATGTAAGGAATGTGATGCTTGATCGCGTTCTTACGGATATAAGCGTCGCTCACATCTCCCTTTTTGTCTGTAGGAGTATCCACGATAAGGTCAATCTCGCCATTAGTTATGGCATCAACGATATCAGGTCTTCCCTCGAATATCTTATTGATACGCTTTGCAGGAATTCCTGCCTCAATTATCATCTCATAGGTTCTGCCTGTTGCCAGGATATTGAAACCATCGTTGTAGTATTTCTGTGCAATCTCAACAAGCTCCGGCTTATCTCTGTCATTGACACTGATAAGTACAGTACCCTCTGTTGGAAGCTCTGTCTTAGTTCCTTCCTGAGCCTTGAAGAAAGCTCTTCCCCAGTCTTCTGAAAGTCCAAGTGCTTCACCTGTTGATCTCATTTCCGGTCCAAGGACAGGGTCAACCTCAGGGAACATGTTGAATGGGAATACAGCCTCTTTTACCCCGTAGTAAGGAATCTTTCTATCGCGAAGATCGCCAACAGGTGACTTACCTCCTGTTATTGGAAGTGTCATGATGTTAGTAGCTTCTTTGACCATGTTGATATCGCAGACTTTGGATACAAGCGGCACTGTACGGGATGCTCTCGGGTTAGCTTCAAGAACATATACTACGTTGTTCTCGATGGCGTACTGCATGTTCATAAGACCTACTACGTGCATCTCTTTAGCTATACGTTTTGTATAGTCTTTGATAGTTGCAACGATGTTGTCACTAAGGTGCTTGGATGGAAGTACACATGCAGAGTCGCCTGAGTGGATACCTGCAAGCTCGATGTGTTCCATAACAGCTGGTACGAATACATTCTCACCATCGCTGATAGCATCTGCTTCGCACTCGATCGCGTGGTTAAGGAATCTATCTATTAGTATAGGTCTGTCAGGTGTAACGCCTACTGCCTGAGCCATGTATATGTTCATCTGCTCGTCTGAGTGAACAACTTCCATTCCGCGGCCACCAAGGACGTAAGAAGGACGAACCATTACAGGATAGCCGATTCTTCCAGCTATCTCCTTAGCTTCTTCTACGTTTGAAGCCATTCCGGACTCTGCCATCGGAATTCCAAGTCTTTCCATCATATCACGGAAAAGATCTCTGTCCTCAGCCATGTCTATTGTCTCAGGACTTGTTCCGAGGATGTTTACACCATTTTTCTTAAGGTCTGATGCAAGGTTAAGAGGTGTCTGTCCGCCGAACTGAGCGATAACTCCAACAGGCTTTTCTTTCTTGTATATGCTAAGTACATCTTCAAGTGTAAGTGGCTCAAAGTAGAGCTTATCAGATGTATCATAGTCTGTTGAAACTGTCTCAGGGTTACAGTTAACGATTACTGTTTCAAAGCCAAGCTTCTTAAGGGCAAAAGCGGCATGTACGCAGCAGTAGTCAAACTCGATACCCTGTCCTATTCTGTTAGGACCGCCGCCAAGGATCATAACCTTGGGCTTATCTGTATTAACAGGGTTATTATCTTTTATATTATAACTTGAGAAATAGTATGCACTGTCTTTAGTACCACTTACATGGATTCCTTCCCAGCATTCAGTAATACCGGCGTTTTCACGTGCATTTCTGATCTCATCTTCAGATACGTGACAGATCTGTGAAAGATACTTATCAGAGAATCCGTCTTTCTTGGCTTTTTCAAGAACGGAGATTTCAGGAACTATACCATTTGAAGACTTGATGATCTCCTCTTCTTCATCAACAAGTTCTTTCATCTGCTCGATAAAATAACGCTTGATCTTGGTAAGTTCGTAGAGTCTGTCTATATCTGCGCCTTTACGAAGTGCTTCATACATTATGAACTGGCGCTCACTTGTAGGAGTTACAAGCATTGCATAAAGCTCGTCAAGGCTCTTTTCATTAAAGTCCTTAACAAAGCCAAGGCCGTAGCGGCTCTTTTCAAGTGAACGGATTGCCTTCTGGAAGGCCTCTTTGTAGGTCTTACCGATGGACATAACTTCGCCGACTGCTCTCATCTGTGTTCCAAGGTGATCTTCTACGCCCTTGAACTTCTCGAAAGCCCATCTTGCGAATTTGATTACGATGTAGTCTCCGCCCGGAACATACTTATCAAGTGTTCCGTACTTGCCGCACTCGATATCATCAAGGTCAAGACCGCAAGCCAGCATAGCAGAAACAAGAGCAATAGGGAAACCTGTTGCCTTGGAAGCAAGTGCTGATGAACGTGATGTACGGGGATTGATCTCGATTACGATGATACGGTCTGTCTTAGGATCGTGAGCGAACTGACAGTTACAGCCGCCGATAACCTGAACCTTATCAACGATCTTATAAGCCTGCTCCTGAAGTCTGTCCTGAACTTCCTGAGAGATTGTGAGCATTGGTGCTGAGCAGAAAGAGTCACCTGTGTGAACGCCCATAGGATCGATATTCTCGATGAAACATACTGTGATCATCTGGCCCTTAGAGTCTCTTACAACTTCAAGTTCTAGCTCTTCCCAGCCGATAACTGACTCTTCTACAAGAACCTGATGAACCATAGAAGCCTGAAGGCCGCGAGCGCAGACTGTCTTCAACTCTTCTACGTTATATACAAGGCCGCCGCCTGAACCGCCCATGGTATAAGCGGGACGAAGTACTACAGGATATCCAAGTCTTGATGCGATCTCTACAGCTTCATCTACAGAATAAGCAACCTGGCTTCTTGCCATCTCGATTCCGAGTTCATCCATAGTCTTCTTGAACTCAATTCTGTCCTCGCCACGCTCGATGGCATCAATCTGAACGCCGATAACCTTTACGCCATACTTCTCAAGTACGCCTGCCTCTGCAAGCTCTGAAGCAAGATTAAGACCTGACTGTCCACCAAGATTTGGAAGAAGGGCATCTGGGCGCTCTTTTTCAATGATCTGGGTAAGTCTCTTAACATTAAGTGGCTCGATGT
>CAMVNV010000005.1 GCA_947168935.1 uncultured Butyrivibrio sp.
TGTATCACCTGTAAACGGAAATTAATGCTTGCTTATCAGAATCTCATTGACACTGTTCATAAGCACATGGGCTCTATGTATCGTTATATGGACCTTCGTAAGAAGCTTATGGGCGTTGATGAGCTTCATATGTATGACCTTTACAACTCAATCGTACCTGATGCAGAAGAGACAATTACATATGAGCAGGCTAAAGAAGCTGTTTTTGAAGCTATTAAGCCACTTGGTGAAGACTATGCCAAGGTTGTTAAGACTGCTTATGAAAACCGCTGGCTTGACGTATATGAGAACGAAGGAAAGAGAAGCGGAGCATACTCTTCAGGCGGCGCAAGACCTCATCCTTATATCCTTCTCAACCACAAGGACAACCTTAACAGCCAGTTCACTCTTATCCATGAGACAGGACATACAATGCACAGCTACCTGTCTATGAAGAACCAGCCTGTAGTATATTCTGACTACGTTATCTTTGTTGCAGAAGTTGCTTCAACCTGCAATGAAGTACTTATGATGAAGAATCTCCTTGCTAAGACAACAGATAAGCAGAAGAGAAAGTACCTGCTTAACTACTTCATGGAGCAGTTCCGTACAACACTCTACCGCCAGACTATGTTTGCTGAGTTCGAGCTTAAGCTTAATGAACTTGTTGAAAGTGGCAATACGCTCACCGCGGACACTCTTAACAAAATGTACTACGACCTCAACAAACTCTACTATGGAGAAAATATGGTTGTTGACGAAGAAATCGCCGGAGAATGGGCTAGAATCCCTCATTTCTTCTACAACTACTATGTATATCAGTATGCAACTGGCTTCTCTGCTGCTATTGCTCTTGCTACCAAGATCCTCAAAGAGGGTGAGCCTGCAGTTAAGAACTACCTTAAGTTCCTGTCATCGGGATGCAGCACAGATCCTATCAGCCTTTTGAAGATTGCTGGTGTTGATATGTCAACTCCTGCGCCTATTGAAGAGGCACTTGATCAGTTCGATGCGCTTATTTCTGAGATGGAAGAGCTTGCATAATTCCTAGTAAAGCGGTATTATTTATATCATTAGAACACTGCTATATCTAATCAAGTGCATAAAGTTACGAATATTCATATTTTCAGTGGAAACTCGCATTTTTTAGAATAAAAAAATGTTTGCGTATGGCGTACATTTGTCCGCCATACGAGTGGAAACGTTGATAAAAATTACGATTTCCGTATTGACAAAAATTAATATGTCTGTAAAATAAAGGAAGTTGATGTAACACAGTGCGCGCATCGAATGAGGCTCCAGTTACAGTGTTTTAGTGGGGGCTGAAATTTCATAACTTTGAAATGATAACGATGACGTTAAATTAACTTTCTTTATTTTGAAAGAAGTGTTTAACGTCATTTTCTATTTTAAGGTTAGACTTTGATGCACTAAAGCGCCAACTTGTTAAACAACAAGGGGATGTAGCCTCGAAGAGGATTACATAAACAATTTTTACCGAATCTAATAAATGATGAGGAATAAAAAGGAGGAAGGAATTATGAAAAGATCTAAAGTCATTGCACTGCTTCTTACAGTCGGCATGACAGTGTCTTCAGTAGCTTGTAGCTCAGGCGATACAGGCAACACTGGCGACAACACAGGTTCTGAGAGCACACAGTCAACTCCAGAGTCAGACAACAACGAGACATCAGGTGATGCTACAACTGAAGCTACTGATGAGGAAGAAGTTGTTGATGAGTCTGCAATGGATTATGATGAACTTTCAGAGTATGTTTACAATCAGATCCTTGGTGAGTTCTACGAGAACTATGAGTTAGCTCAGGCTGAGGAGAACAAGAATGTAGCATGGGCTCTTGATGCTGTAGCTGAGGCTAAGCTCCTTGAGTCAGGTGTATTCATTCCATTCACATCACGTGGTGGTATGTATGCTATCAGCCGTATAGCTCCTTATACAGTATCTACAACATATTGGGGCAATGATGAAAGTCGTTTCCACAATGCAGTTGTAACAACAGACCTTATTAAGTCTGAAGATTATATGGCAATGAAAGAGAAGTATGCTGAGCTCAAGGGCACAGGCGAGTATGAGTCTTGGGTTAAGTCATTCCTTGAAGAGAAGGGATATACTCTCACAGATGAGTACAAATATCCTAGCACGGGTGATCCTACAACTTGGGATGTACTTAGCACTTCAAGACAGGCTGATACAAGAGCTCTTGTTCATACATATGACGGACTTATGGAATATGACGGAGAAGGCACACAGCAGCCTGCTCTTGCAACTGATTATGAAGTATCTGATGACGGACTTACATATACATTCCACATCCGTGAAGGTGTTAAGTGGGTTGATTCTCAGGGACGTGAAGTTGGCGATGTTACAGCTGACGACTTCGTAGCTGGTATGCAGCACATGATGGATGCAATGGGCGGTCTTGAGTACCTTGTTCAGGATGTAATCGTTGGTGCAGATGCTTATATCAATGGTGAGACAACAGATTTCTCAACAGTTGGTGTTAAGGCAGTTGATGATTATACACTTGAGTATGACCTTGTTGCTCCTTGCACATACTTCAACACTATGTTAAGCTATAGCGTGTTCGCTCCTCTTAATCGTTCTTACTACGAATCATGCGGTGGTAAGTTCGGTGATGAGTTCGATTCTTCAGCTTCTGACTATACATATGGTACAGATGCTGACCACATCGCTTATTGCGGACCATACCTTGTAACTAACTTTACAGCTAAGAATACTATTACATTCAAGGCTAACTCTACATATTGGAATAAGGATAACATCAATATCCAGACTGTTTACTTCCTTTACAATGATGGAACAGATGCTACAAAGGCATACAATGATGCTAAGGCTGGTACAATCTCAGGATGCAGTCTTACTACAGCAGCTCTTGAGGCAGCTAAGAATGACGGACTCTATGATGAGTATGCTTACATCAGCCTTACAGATGCTACATCTTTCGTAGGTTTCATGAATGTTAATCGTGCAGCATTTGCTAATGCTAATGATGCTACAGCAGCTAAGTCAACTCAGACAGAAGAGGATGCTGCAAGAACAAAGGCTGCTATGCGTAACCAGGAGTTCAGACTTGCACTTCTTCAGTCAATTGACAGAGGTACATACAACGCTCAGACAAACGGCGATGACCTTAAGTACAACGCACTTATCAACACATACACACCTGGTAACTTCGTTCAGCTTGAAGAGGATGTAACAATCGCTATCAACGGAACAGATACAACATTCCCTGCTGGAACATACTATGGTGAGATCGTTCAGGCTCAGCTCGATGCTGACGGCGTTGATGCTACAGTTTGGGATCCTAAAGCTAATGATGGTCTTGGTTCATCATCAGGTTTCGATGGATGGTACAACAAGGATGCTGCTGTTGAACACCTCAACAAAGCTGTTGAAGAGCTTGCAGCTGAAGGCGTTGAAGTAAGCGCTGAGAATCCTATCTATGTTGATCTTCCATACTTCGAAGCAAGTGAAGTATTCGCAAACAGAGCTAACGCTTTCAAGAAGTCTGTAGAGGATGCTCTTGGTGGTGCTGTAGTGATCAATCTTGTATCATGTGCTACACAGGATGACTGGTACTATGCAGGATATTACACAGACCTTGGTTCAGATGCTAACTATGATATCTATGATGTATCAGGTTGGGGTCCTGACTATGGTGATCCTCAGACATATCTTGACACAATGCTTCCTGATTATGCAGGTTACATGGTTAAGTGCTTTGGTATCTATTGATTTAGATAGGTATTGAGTTTTACAATTATTAAACATTCTAAGCAGGAGAATGGGCTCATGCTCATTCTCCTGACTTTGGTGTAATACAGACTGGTAAGTAATATTGGAGACGTAACGTATTCTCTATACACATGACCGGTCAGCTGGAGTGAAGGACTATGCTTAAATATTTGATCAAACGATTATTACATGGACTGTTTTCTATAGTTATAGTTATAGGAATAGTTATGCTGCTGATCTATTCATTAATGGATCGTCAGCTTATTTTTGCTGCTGATCCTGTTTATCAGAATCTTGGTAACAACCAGAAGAAGCAGTACATGTATCGTATGTGGGAGAACTACGGTTACATCGACTATGTTACTTATGAGGAATACATAGCAAAACTTGTTTCAGACGGGGATCTTGATTCATCTCAGCTTGAGAGTGTTCAGGATATTGGAAAGAAAGCAGAGAACGATTCAGAAAATGTTGCTGAATACGTTCAGAAATTTACAGACTATTATCAGTCTAAAGGATATACTGTTGTCAGACTTGATGCTATAACCATCAAGAAGGGCAGAAAATATGCAGATGGTGGACAGGAATGTCTTTTTGCATACAGAGATAAGCCTCTTTTAACACGTTTAACTAGCTATTTCACAGGTATTGTTGATATAGACAGTATTCACTATGTTGATGATTCTATTGATATTGGTGAGCGTGGAATTAGTTTAACAATGCACGACCCGGCATATGGCGGAGAGAAATTCTCACCGGCACTTATCGGTAATGGTACTAAATATAAGTACTTACTTTATTTCGATGACAGCTTCCCATACATTCACCAGAATCTTATCAAGATAAGTCTTGGTAAGTCTTATACGGTTAATGCGGGAATTGATGTATTTGAAACAATGACACAGTCTCAGGGCTCTTATGTTGCTTCACAGGTAACATTCCCTTCAGGTGTAGTTGAATCATCTGCTGATGATCTTCATACAACTACATATGTAAAGGGATCACTGCAGTCCAGTGCCCTTAATCAGAGACTCTTTGTTGATGATTATACAAATGTTTCCACAGTTAAGAGTGGACTTTCCAAAATTGGATATTCATTTGTAATCGGTCTCATCTCTAGTATTATTGCTTATGTACTTGGCGTATCTCTTGGTATTGCTATGGCAAGACATAAGGACAAGGCTGTTGATAAGATCGGAACAATTTATATAGTATTTGCTATAGCTGTTCCTTCCCTTGCTTATATCTTCATGGTTAAAGCTATTGGTGGTTCAGCAGGACTTCCTACAACATTTGATATGGAATCCACAAGTAAACTTATGTATGTTCTTCCTATTATTTCTCTTTCAATTAAGAGTATTGCTGATCTTATGAAGTGGCTTAGAAGATACATGATCGATCAGCAGAATTCTGATTATGTTAAGTTTGCTAAGGCCTGCGGTCTTACAGATAATGAGATATTCAGAAAGCATATCTTCAAAAATGCTGTAATTCCGATCATTCACGGAATTCCTGGAACTATTCTTGCAGCACTTGTTGGTGCGATCATTACTGAGAAAGTATATGTAGTTCCTGGTGCAGGTAACCTTCTTGTTGAGGCTATTGCTAAGTACGATAACGGTGTAATCGTTGGTGTAACACTTTTCTATACACTTCTTGGAATTACATCAGTAATACTTGGAGATATCCTTATGGCTATGTTTGATCCGAGAATCTCTTTCTCAGATAAGGCCAGATAAGAAGTAGCATTAACTTAAAATAATTATGCGGCGGTGCCGCTTGGAAATGAGGAAATTATGTCTGATAAAGTCAATTTAACAGATGAGCTGGAAGGCATGTCTGAAGAAGAGCTTTTCTCTTTTGATGAGCATGATAAATCAGAAGCGGAAAAGATCACAGCTCCAAGATATTCATATTGGAAGTCTGTGTTCCGTGTATTCTTTAAAAAGAAGATCAATATCGTCATGTTGTCGATATTACTTATTCTTATATTGTTTGCATATATCTATCCGATGTTCTCAGGATATGATAAATTTGCAAATATTACAGATGCATCTATGAAGCATCTTACACCTTCAGCATCAATTGCTAAGAACGGATTTACTATCCATGAGATCCTTGGTCGTGGTGGTTCAGGTGAGTCAACATTCGATGCTGTATGGAATGGTGCCAGAATATCAATTTCATTCGCATTTTCATGTGCGATAATCAATATGGCACTTGGTGTTATTATTGGTGCTATTTGGGGCTTTTCCAAAAAGTTTGATCTTCTGATGACTGAGGTTTACAACATTGTTGGTAACGTACCTCTGACATTGGTAGTATCTGTACTTGTTCTTGTACTTTCATCCAGCTTCTGGACGATGGTATTTGCAATGACAGTAACCGGTTGGCTGTTTATAGCTTACTTCTTTAGAACACAGGTTATTATCATTCGTGATAGAGAGTACAACCTTGCATCACGTTGTCTTGGAACATCAATCTTTAAGATTGCGATCAGGAATATCCTGCCTTTCATGACATCTATCATTGTTACACTTGCAGCAGCTGAGATACCTTCATATATCTCTTATGAGGTATTCCTTTCATACATTGGAATGGGTATGGCTGATATGTCACTTGGTAAGCTCATTTATCAGTATGAAAGTTCAATGGCAATTTCTGGATGGCAGTTTGAGTTCTGGAGTCCGGTTGTTATAGTATCAATCATCACAGTCGTTCTTTATGTAGTAGGTCAGAACCTTGGTGATGCTTCAGATCCTAGAACACATATGTAAGGGGATAGATAAGAAAATGGCAGAAGATAAGAAAGTATTATTGTCAGTCAAAGACCTCGTTGTTAAGTTTCATGTACGAGGACGTATTCTGACTGCAATACGTGGAATTTCATTAGATATTTACGAAAATGAATCAATTGCTATCGTAGGTGAGTCTGGTTCAGGTAAGTCAGTATTTACCAAGACATTTGCAGGAATGCTTGATAGCAACGGATTTATTGATCAGGGTGAGATCATATACAATGACCTTGACCTTGCTGATACGAAAGTATCTTATAACTCATTTGCACACAAGATGATAAGTAAGTACACTGAGAAGCTTAATTCTTGTTCAGGACTTGAGTTTGGTGCAGAGACTTACAAGAAGATCAGAGCTCTTGAAAAAGAAAGAGCTGCTAAGATGGATCTTAACGAAGAAGAGCATGAGAAGATCGCTAATAAGCTTGAAGACTTAAAATATCAGCGTACAGAGGTCTTCAATAAGCGTCAGACATATAATCCAAAGACAGAGAAGCACCTTATCAAAGAGGCTACTCAGAAGATCAAGGATTATGATGCTCAGATCAAAGAGCTTAAAGCTAAGAAGGACGAAGCAGTTAAGAGACATAGAGCTGAGTTCGAAGCTGATACTAAGAATAAAGAGTATTATGATAGCGAAATAGCTAAACTTAAAGCTACATATCACGAAGAGATTTCTCGTCCTATTACTGATGAGCAGAAGAGGAGAAACGAAGTTCTTGCTAAAGAGATGTATCTTTCCGGCGGACGTTATGGCTTCTACAGAGCATATAAGCTTATGGGAGGTCTTTACAAAGCCCTTAAGAAAGCTATGCAGATGGGTGTTGATCTCGATGATGAGAATGCACGTAACCAGGTATTCGATACAGTTGCATTCCATGTTCGCTATGTAGATGAGACAGAAGACATTCTTCACGGTGTTGCTATCCTTAATATCGCAGACGTTAAAGAGAAGGAAGACTGGGCACAGATCAGAGGTAACAAGATCGCTACTGTATTCCAGGATCCTATGACATCTCTTAACCCTATTATCACAATTGGTAAGCAGATATCATCTATCATCATGAAGCATCAGCACTGCAGTGAGGCTGAAGCTCGTGTAAGAGCTCTTACACTTATGAAGAAGGTTGGTATTCCTAACGCAGAGAACCGTTTTGATGACTATCCATTTGAGTATTCAGGTGGTATGAGACAGCGTATCGTTATCGCTATTGCTCTTTCATGTCAGCCTAAGATCCTCATCTGTGATGAGCCTACAACTGCTCTTGATGTTACTATTCAGGCACAGATCCTGCAGCTCCTTAAAGATCTGCAGAAAGAGTTCCACTATACAATAGTATTCATCACACATGACCTTGGTGTAGTTGCTAACATTGCAGATCGTGTAGCTGTTCTTTATGCGGGTCAGATCGTTGAGTATGGTACAGTTGATGAGGTATTCTATGATCCTCACCATCCATATACATGGGCACTGTTGTCATCACTTCCACAGCTGGCTAAGCCAAACGAAGAGTTGTTCTCCATTACTGGTACACCTCCGTCACTGTATAATGCGATCAAGGGTGATCCTTTTGCACCTCGTAACCAGTATGCATTGAAGATTGATTCTGTTAAGGAACCACCAATGTTCAAAGTAACTGATACGCATTATGCCAAGACATGGCTTCTTGATCCACGTTCTCCTAAGGTTGAAAAGCCTGAAGGAATTAGTAACATTCACGAGACGCTGATCAAGGCGTTCAATATCTAATAGATGGAGATACACAAAGTGGCTAATACATATGAAAAGAACAAGACAGCATCTCATTTCCCTGAAAAGGGACCTATCGATGAGAAGACAGGTAAAGAGATACTGCTGTCCGTAAAAGACATAGATATTACATTCGGTAAAGGCGCTGATGCTGTTAAGGCTGTTCAGGATGCATCATTTGATATTTACAAGGGTGAGACATTCTCACTTGTTGGTGAGTCTGGTTCAGGTAAGACAACAATTGGCCGTGCCGTAATTAGAGTTAACCCTCTTGCTAAGGGTGAGATCGATTATAAGGGCGTTCGTATCTCTGGTAAGATACCGCGTTCTCTTGATCGTGAAGTTATCAGAAACGTACAGATGGTATTCCAGGATCCTGCTGCATGTCTTAATGAGCGTGCAACTGTAGACTACATTGTTTCAGAGGGTCTTTATAACTTCCATCTTTTCGAAGATGAGGCTGACAGAGTTCAGAAGGTTGAGAATATGATCAACGAAGTTGGTCTTCTCCCTGAACATCTTACACGTTATCCTCACGAGTTCTCTGGTGGACAGAGACAGCGTGTAGGTCTTGCAAGAGCTATGGTTATGGAACCAGAACTTGTTGTAGCAGATGAGCCTATCTCAGCTCTTGACGTATCAATCAGAGCACAGGTTCTGAACCTCATGAACAAGTTCAAGAGAGAGAAGGGCGTTACATACCTTTTCATCGCTCATGACCTTTCAATCGTAAGATTTATTTCCGATCGTATCGGTGTTATTTATAAGGGACGTATTGTAGAGATAGCAGATTCTGAAGAGCTTTTCAATTTCCCTCTTCACCCATATACAAAATCACTTATTTCTGCTATTCCGCTTCCTGATCCTAAGCTCGAGAAGCGCAAGAAGCTCTCAACTTACGATGCAAGCCAGCATGACTATTCTACAGATAAGCCATCAATGGTAGACATTGGTCATAACCATTTTGTATTTGGTAACAGTAAAGAGATAGAAGAGTACAAGAAGATCCGTGAAGCAGGTGTTCCGGTTAAGTCAATCACAATCTTATCTGACGAAGAACTTGCTAATCAGGAGACAACTGTTGGAGATGCAACAATTGATGAGGAGATTCTTAAGAATACTCCTATTCATGATACAGGAGCACTCTGGCTTACAGTAATTTGCTTCTTCCTTCCTGTACTTGGCCTTATACTTATGGCTATATTTAAGAAAAAGCATTATGCTCGTAACTTCAGAAGAGTAAAGGCTGGTACAATTACAGGATTCATCTTCTTAGGTGCCCTGATTGTACTATTCCTGTTAGCCCTTCTGTATGCACTGAAATAATAGTTTAGTATTTTATGTAGGTATCAAAGGGGAACTTTTGATACCTATATTACTTTTTGAGAATCAAAAAAATGAGTAGATATATTAGTGACAGACCAAAGCCCAATAGAGTAGAAACAGCAGAAGTTAATAATGAGCACTTTCTGAGACGTTTCATCATTATTCTGATTTTTATCGGAATAGCAGTTGCATCCTTTGCTTATGCAATATGGACGCTTAATAATGTTGACTCTGGATGGACTGTTATCAAAGTGGATTCAACAAGTGATATAAACCTTGGGGATGAATTTAACCTTGAGTATAATCTTGGACAAAATGGTGTATCGCCAACTGCTGAAAAGAAGGCTCTTACACCTGTATATTCCCAGGCAATGGTTAATTACTACAGACTGTTTAATCCCAACAACATAATTAAAGATGTTAATAACCTTTGCTACATAAGCTATAATCCTGAAACGGAAATAGTAGTGGACGAAGACCTGTACTACGTATTTGAGATGCTGGAAAAATATGATAACAGAGCCATATATCTGGCACCAGCACTTACCTACTATACGGCAGTGTTTAACAGTACTTCAGACGCAGAAGCAGCTGCATATGATCCGGCCAAAGATGCTGAGATTCTTTCTTTTGTTAATCAGGTTGCAGAATATGCGGCTGATCCAGACTCTATAAATATTGAGCTTTTAGGTAACAATACTATCATCCTTCATATATCAGATGAATACAAAGCTTTTTGTGAAGAGAATGAAGTAACTGAATACCTGGATCTGGGATGGCTTCGCAATGCTTTTGTTATTGACCTTACAGCAGATAAGCTGAGAGAAGCTGGCCTTACTAATGGCTACATTTCATCAAATGATGGATACACAGTAAACCTTTGCTCGGATACTGACTTTACTCTTAGTATATATGATGCAGATGGTGATAAAGTTGCTGTGATATCCGAATATCAATATAAGGGACATCAGAATATAGTATGGCTCAAGAACTTCCTTGCAACCAAGGAAGATATTGGTAATTTCTACATGTATCAGGACGGTACTGAAGTATCATACTATCTTAAGTCTGATGGTACATCTGCTGTTGGTTCAACCAGCCTTTATCTGTATTCGGATCTGGATGAAAGTACCTGTGCTGACATGATTCTTTCAGCATATGATATTTTCTTAAATGCAGATAGTGATGAAGCACTTGATACAGATGCACTTGCAGATCTTAAAGGTAATGGTATCTATAGCATATGGGTTGAGAATGAAGTTGTAAAAACCACAGAATAATTCAATCAGTAAAATGATATTGCAAAAAGACATTGTAAGAAAGACATAAGAAAAGGAGACTAACCTCTATGAAATTTAATGAAATGAAGTATACTAGACCTGACATCGAACAGGTAAAAAAAGAATATGCTGAACTTACAAAGAGAATGGAGAATGCTACAAGCGGCGAAGAGCAGTGGGAGATTCATCAGGAATACTATAAACTTAGCGAGCATGTTACTACACAGGCTGTAATAGCTGAGATCAGACACGATGTAGACATGACAGATGAATTCTATGAAAAAGAGAATGATTTCTGGGATGAAACCAATCCTGTACTTGCTAATATCGATGTTGAGTACAAGAAGCAGCTCCTTCATTCAAAATTCAGACCATTTCTTGAAGAGAAGATCGGTAAGGTGGCTTTCAAGAATATGGAACTTGAAGAGCAGTCTGTTGCTGAAAAGATTCTTCCACTTATGCAGGAAGAGAACAAGCTTGAAGATGAGTACAACAAGCTCCTTGCAACAGCTAAGATTGACTGGAAGGGCGAAATACTCAACCTTTCACTTATGACTCCTTATCTCAACAGCTCTGACATTGAAGTTAGAAAAGAGGCATGGAAGAAGTATTCAGCATTCTATGAAAACAATTCAGAAGCTCTTGATGATATCTATGACAGACTTGTAAAGAACAGAACTAAGCAGGGTGAAGAGATGGGTCACAAGAACTATCTCCCTCTTGGCTATGCCCGTATGCAGCGTAACAACTACGGCCCGGAAGATCTAAAGTCTTTCAGAGAACAGGTTAAAAAAGACTTCGTTCCTTTTGTTGAAAAGCTTCACGACATCAGAAGACAGAGACTTGGCCTTACTAAGCTTCACTTTGAAGATGAAGGCGTTTACTTTACAAACGGTAATCCGGCCCCTATCGGAACTCCAGAGCAGATCCTTGAAGCAGGACGTAAGCTTTACAATGAACTTTCACCTGAAACAGCTGAGTTCATGAACTTCATGTGCGATAATGATCTCTTTGACGTACTTGGACGTAAGACCAAGAAAACAGGCGGATACATGACATATCTTCCTGATTACAGATCTCCATTTATCTTCGCTAACTTTAACGGATCATCCTCTGATGTGGATGTTATCACACACGAGTGTGGTCATGCATTCCAGGGCTTCGTAGTTAGAAATGAGCTTGTAAGAGAAAATCAGAACATCACTATGGAGACTGCTGAGACTCACTCTATGGCAATGGAATTCTTTACAGATCCATGGATGAAGCTTTTCTTTGGCGACCGTGCTAAGGATTATTCAGAAATGCACCTTGAGGATGCCTGTGTATTTATCCCTTACGGAACAATGGTAGATGAGTTCCAGCACATAGCTTATGAGAACCCCGGCCTTTCACCTAAGGACAGAAACGGCGTATGGCATGATCTTGAGCGTCAGTACAAGCCACACCTTGATTACAGCGGTAATGCATATTATGAAGGCGGCGCATTCTGGCAGAATAAGCACCACATCTATGACTGCCCTCTTTACTACATTGATTACTGCATTGCAGGAACTAATGCTCTCCAGTACAAGGGATGGATGGACAAGGATTACAAGGCAGCATGGAACAGCTACTTAGAGCTTTGCAAACTATCAGCTTCAGACTTCTTCGACAGCATGATCACAAGGGTTGGACTTAACAATCCATTCGAAGACGGCTGCCTTAAGAACGTTGTTAAGCAGCTTGAAGCTAGCATGAAGATCTGATAGAGTTCAGGTTAGAGCTGATATAGCCCCAAAAGCTGATAATGCTCTTTAATTATGCTTGTACTAAACTAAATTGATACCATAAAAAATACAAAAATAGTAACTATCATAATTTTTTGAACAAAAGTTCAAATTTTGTATTGACAAAAATAAACTAATTTATAATAATAAAACAAGCAGTTTGGTTGCGGGCTGCTAAAATATTAAAGAAAGTGAGGTAAAGAATAATGACAAACAAAGTGACATTTGTAGCGGCGAAAAATTGGTTTCATACATTTAATAGAATTGATATATCTTTACCTCGTGGTTATATATTCGGATTAGGAGTAGAGTAGTCTTTTGAGCTGTGCTCTTATAATTTGAATACTGTTTTGGAATTAACCAGGTAAAGTGCACTTACCTGGTTTTTTTATACTCTTTTTTACACATCAAATTTATTATCTGTTTGGCCCATTATTTTTTATCTACATGACCCATTTATTATCTGCTTGACCCGTTTATTATCTACTTGACCCATTTACTATCTGTTTGACCCGGTTTCACTTTTAACTTGTTTTTCATTTTTGAAGGAGGAAACGAATGAAGACACTTAGAAGCTACGTGCGAAAGCACATTTTGACATATAGCATAGCAACAGTCTTTATGATACTTGCTATTGCACTTGACATGATGTTTCCAAAAGTGACAGAGCTTATAGTCAACGAAGTTATCATTGGACGTGACTTTTCGAGATTTTATCTCTTTCTTGGAGCCATCATATTGATAGGCATTGGTCGAAGCGTATTTGGATATTTCAAAGAGTTCACATTTGATAAGAACTGCATCACCATCGGTACTGAGATGCGTAAAGATCTCTTTGACCACATCCAGGGACTGTCTCTTGACTATTTTGACGATGCCAACACAGGCGAACTCATGGCGAGAGTCAAGGATGACATCGACAAGATCTACAATCTTGTTGGAATGGTTGCGATGCGAGGCATGGAAGTAACACTTAACGCAGTACTGGTCCTTTACTTCATGTTCTCAATAAATGCACCCCTCACCATCCTGCCACTTTTCTTCATGGTAGTATGCGGCGGTACAGCGATCTTTATGGAAAAAAAGCTTGACCGCATCTACGACGATATCAGTGAAGAAAATGCAAAGCTTACCACAATTGCAGAAGAGAACCTGGCAGGCGTAAGAACAGTTAAAGCTTTTGCAAGAGAAGAATACGAAATTGAGAAGTTCAAGAAACATAACAAAAAGTATTATGAGTACAACATGAAAGAAGCTATGGCCCTTATCCGCTTCTATCCGGTATTCCAGCTGGCAGGAACACTTCTTCCTGTTGCATGCGCAGTACTTGGCGGATTTGCAGTTATCCGCGGCAATATGAACCTTGGTAATCTTACAGCTTATATTATCTACAGCCGTAACTGCACATGGCCACTTGAAGAACTTGGATGGATCACAAACGAGTTTTCAAGCGCACTTGCTTCACTCAAGAAAGTTAGAAAGATCTATAACGTACATTCTTCACTTGCTATGACCAAAGATCCTAAGCACATAGACAAGGTTAAGGGCAGCATCGAGTTTGAGCATGTATCACTTGATTTTGGTGATAACCATGTACTAAACGATATAAGTTTCAAGCTCCCTGAAGGAAAGACAATCGGAATCATGGGCCAGACAGGATCCGGTAAATCCACAATCGTAAACCTCATGCAGCGTTTTTACGATCCTTCAAAGGGAACCATCAAGCTTGATGGACAGGACATTAAGACTCTGGACCTTAACCAGGTAAGAGAAGCATCAGCAGTTGTAATGCAGGACGTATTTCTTTTCTCAGATACCATTAGTGAGAATATCAGAATGGGCCGCCGCGATGAGATGACTGAAGATGAAATAAAGACTGCTTCTAAAATGGCTAATGCAAGCTCATTCATAGAAAAACTTGAAGACAAATACGACACTGTAATCGGCGAAAGAGGCGTAGGCCTTTCAGGGGGCCAGAAGCAGAGAATCAGTATCGCAAGAGCTCTTTCCAAGAAGGCTCCAATACTGATACTGGACGATTCAACATCTGCGCTTGATATGGAGACAGAATCTGAGATCCAGAAGACACTCGAAGATATCAAGGCAGTTACAAGAGTTATCGTTGCACACAGAATATCTGCTGTCAGAAACGCTGACGAGATCATCTATCTTGAAAATGGCCGAATTGCAGAACGTGGAACACACGAAGAATTACTCAAAAAGAAGGGACTTTATTACGAGACATACATAGCACAGTACGGCTCCCTTCAGGAAATGGAGGTAAGTGCATAATGGCAGCTAACTCTTTTAGAGAAGATGAACATATAAAAAACAGCGACAAAAAGCAGATATTCGTCAGGATCATCCGCTACTTAAGACCGCATATCAAAGAGATCATACCTGTAATAATATCCCTTGCGATCACAGTAGGGATCAGCCTTGTAAGCCCGCTCCTCATCGAATATGCGATCGACGTACATGTTGCAAATAAGAATATCAGAGGACTTCTGACAGTTACAACACTTGTTGCATTGCTCGGACTTATATACATCATGTTCGTAAAGCTCAGAATGTATATGATGAGTAAGGTTGCAAACAAGGTCCTGCTGGACATCAGAGAAGAGCTTTACGAGCACATTCAGAAGCTCTCATTCACCTTTTTTGATTCAAGACCAACAGGTAAGATACTTGCCAGAATAATCGGCGATGTTAACTCACTTAAGGATGTAATGTCCAACACTATTACAAACCTTATTCCTAACTTTATAACAGTACTCGGCGTAGTTGTGATCATGCTTATCAAGGACTGGAGGCTTGCGCTTGGAACCCTTTGCTCCATGCCCCTTATGATAATCGCGATCTTCTGGATCCGCAGCATGACCCACACAAGATGGGCTGATATGAGAAAAAAGGCTTCGAACCTTAACGCATACGTTCACGAGGATATCGCAGGAATCGCAGTAGTACAGAGCTTTCACGCAGAAGATGAGACCAAGAAGACCTTCGGACAGCTTGCTAATAACCACAGAGATGCATATATCCTGGCATGTAGAGCAGCTGACCTCTTCGGACCTGCAATAGACATGAGCTGGGCACTGAGCAGCATGATAATGTACCTGGTTGCAGTTAAGATCCTTGGCTACACAGGCGCATCTGTTGGACTAATAGCAGCTTTTGCAAGCTATGCCAACATGTTCTGGGGCCCTATCATGGGACTTTCAAACTACTACAACCAACTGATTACCAACATCACAGCTGCTGAAAGAGTATTCGATATCATGGATACTGAGCCTGAGATCGTTGATAAGGCTGATGCTACGGATATCCCTGATATTAAGGGACAGGTAAGCTTTGACCACGTAGGATTCACCTACGATGAAGGAACTGAAGCTGAGAAAAAAGTCTTAGAGAATGTATCTTTTACAGCAAAGCCAGGCGAGACCATAGCTCTTGTAGGACCAACAGGTGCTGGTAAGACGACTATCGTAAATCTCATAAGCAGATTCTACGACATACAGAAGGGAAGCATATTGGTAGATGGTCACGACATCACAGATGTTACTATCTCCAGCCTTCGTAAGCAGATGGGCGTCATGACCCAGGACAATTTCATATTCAGCGGAACAGTCAGAGAGAACATCATGTATGGAAAGCCTGACGCAACTGAAGAAGAGATGATAAAGGCTGCAAAAGCAGTTAACGCCCACGATTTTATCACCAAGCTTGAAAACGGCTATGACACCGTGTTAAAAGAAAGAGGAGCAGGCCTTTCAATTGGCCAGAGACAGCTCATTGCCTTTGCAAGAACCATGATATCTGAACCTAAGATACTGATCCTTGATGAGGCAACAAGTAACATTGATACTCACACAGAGATGCTTGTTCAAAAGGGCATTCAGGCTATGCTTTCAGGAAGGACCAGCTTTGTAATAGCTCACAGACTGTCCACCATCAAGAGCGCCGACCGCATTTTTGTTATAAATGATGGAGGAATAGTTGAAAGCGGAAGCCACGATATGCTCATTGGACGTCGCGGTGCGTATTATGACCTGTATATGGCACAGTTTGCCTGATCCTAAAATGCAAAAGATAGTTGAAAAATCTTCGAAGGTATGTTATTCTAATCAAGGTCTGTTCATAAAGAAAGGGATGATTTTCACAGAAAACATCTTTTGACCCAGACAGATACATTTGAATTGCAGTAACAGAATAATTCGGGAGGTCATTTTACAATGGCATTTGCAGTTAAACTTCTTGTAAATATTATATATTTGGGTGTTTGCTTATCACTTGTTGCGATCATCATTTCACAGCAGGGTAAGACACAGAGCCTTGGAGCTCTTACAGGTCAGGCAAGTTCTGACACATACTGGGCTAAGAATAAGGGACGTTCAAAAGAAGGAAGACTTAAAAACGCTACAATCGTTCTTACAGTTCTTTTCTTCGCACTTTCTATCTTCCTTAACACAGGAATCGTAGACTGATTTAGTGAATAACGACGCGGCACTCTATTTATAGGGTGTCGCTTTTTTAGTTTTGTTGAATAATTGGTACAAGAATAATTTATAATATATAGAAGGATGGCAGAAGTTTATCCTTAAAAGATTAAGTCTCAGAAGAAGAGTAACACGCAAAGAACCTCCCTCATATTGTGAGATTTTGGAGTAATAACATAATGGCAAATAAAAAGAGAAAAAATGAACAGGAAACATTCATGATAGCGCAGGACCGTAAAGCTATGGTCAATGCCTTTATTCATGATGATAAATATTCTCCCATGAAGGAGAAGGAGCTGGCTGTCTTTTTACAGGTTGAAAAAGAAGACCGCAATGAACTTGCACAGATCCTTGAAGACCTTGTTAAAGAAGGCCAGATCATCAGAAATAGCAGAGGAAGATATCTTAAGTCAGACGCAGGCATCGTGGGCGTATTTACCAGCAACAGCAGAGGCTTTGGCTTTGTAACTGTTGAGGGAAGGGATGAAGATATCTACATTCCTGAAGGCGAGACAGGTAACGCTTTCCTTGGAGATACTGTTGCGGTTGAGCTTATGAGAGCTCAGGCAGGAAGAAGAGAAGAAGGCCGTATCATCAGGATCGTAATGCGCGGAATGACCGAAGTGGTTGGAACTTATGAAAGTTCTAAGACCTTTGGCTTTGTAAGAGCAGACAATAACAAGATTCCCAACGATATCTTTGTACCCAGGGAACGCAGTAAGGGCGCGGTATCAGGAGACAAGGTCGTAGTTGAGATCACAGATTATGGCGACAGTACAACAGGTAAGAACCCTGAAGGAAAGGTCAAAGAGATCATAGGTAACATCAATGATCCCGGCGTTGACATTCTGGCTATAGTTAAGGGATACGAGATACCAAGCGAGTTCCCTGAAAGAGTCATGAACCAGGCTATGAGAACTTCCGACACAGTAAGTGAAGCTGACATGCTTGGAAGAAGGGACCTTCGTGATGTTCAGATGGTCACAATTGACGGCGAGGAAAGTAAAGACCTTGATGATGCAGTAAGTGTAAGTATCGACGATGAAGGCTTTTATCATCTTGGAGTTCACATCGCTGATGTTGCTAACTACGTGCAGGAAGGTTCGGCCCTTGACAGGGAAGCTTTAAAGCGCGGAACCAGCGTATACCTTGTAGACCGCGTTATTCCTATGCTTCCTCATAAGCTTTCAAATGGAATATGCTCTCTCAACCACGGAGAGGACAGACTAGCCATGAGCTGTCTTATGAAGATCGACAGCAAGGGCGAGATCGTAGACCACGAGATCGTGGAATCTGTCATCAACGTTGATGAGAGAATGACTTATACAAGTGTTGGCAAGATCATAGCCTGTAATGATGAAGAGGAAAAAGAGAAATATGCTACCCTCGTACCTATGTTCGAGCAGATGTACGAACTTGCCAAGATCCTCAAAAAGCGCAGATCTGATCGTGGTTCTATTGAGTTTGACTCAGTTGAAGCCAAGATCAAGCTTGATACAGAGGGTAATCCTGTAAGCATTGAAAAAGAAGAGAGGGGCCCTGCCAACGAGCTTATCGAAGATTTCATGCTAGCAGCAAATGAGACTGTAGCCCAGCATTTCTTCTGGCTTTCAGTACCTTTTGTTTACAGAACTCATGAACAGCCATCAGAAGCTAAGATCGATACACTTACAAACTTCATAAGAGGCTTTGGCTATCATCTTAACATCCGCCAGGATGAGATAAGACCTATGGAGATTCAAAAGCTCCTTTCCAAGATAGAAGGAAGTAGAGAAGAGTCCATAATAAGCAGAGTCGCTTTAAGAAGTATGATGCAGGCTAAGTATACAACAGAATGCGTAGGCCACTTTGGTCTTGCACTTCAGTATTACTGCCACTTTACGTCCCCTATTAGACGTTATCCTGACCTTCAGATCCACAGGATTATCAAAGATAGCATCAGGGGAAGACTTGATGAAAAGAAGCTTGCGCATTATACTGAAATTCTGCCGGAAGTTGCAAAGCACTGTTCTGATACAGAAAGACGAGCAGATGATGCTGAGCGCGATACTGATAAGCTCAAGAAAGCCGAATATATGGAGCAGCACATTGGCGAAATATATGAAGGCGTTATCTCTGGCGTTACAGCCTGGGGAATGTTTGTAGAGCTTGACAATACCTGCGAAGGCATGATCAGACTTGCAGAACTTACCGACGATTACTACGTTTTTGATGAGCAGAACTTCACACTTACAGGAACTGATTTTGGCAGAGAGTACAGACTCGGTCAGAAGGTTAAGATCAAAGTAGTAGGTGCAGACAAGATTGAAAAGACTGTAGATTTCAGGATCGTTGATGAAGATACAGATCCTGATGACATCCAGATCAAGCCAGCCAAGAAGCACTATGTACTTAAGCTCATGGAAGAAGAGGCCGCAAGAAAGCAGGAAGAGCAGGAACGTGCTTTTGAAAAAGCCTCAAAAGTCAGTGATGATAGAACAGTAAGAAGATCAAAAAAGAAAGTCAGCCTTGAAGATCTTGAGGATGACTTTGATGAAGTAGAAGATCACTTCAGAAGCCGCAAGCATACAGACCTTGATGACATAGACTTTAGCGACGGTGAAGATGATAACCTTATGACAGCGGCTGAGCTTCGCGAGCATGAACGCAAAAAGCGTATGATAGAAGGCTTTGAACCTGACGGACGTACAGGAAGACCAAGGGAGAAGAAACGAGGATCTAAAGGTCAGATGTCATCTGGCAAGAGCCGTAAGTCCAAGGAAAACGGACCTTCAGAAAAAGGTCATAAGAAGTATAAGGTTCATAAATATAAGAAGTCAGCTACATCCAAAGCTGCCCGCAGCAGCCAGAAGAAAAAGCGCTGACCAATGTTTTGAAGATTCATTTGATATAAGAAAACTATAATAAATATACTTGAATGGGAGAGTCGAAATGGCAGAAGACAAGATAAAGCTGGTATGTAACAACAAGAAAGCATACCACGAGTATTTTATCGAAGATAAATATGAAGCAGGAATAGAGCTTGTTGGAACAGAGGTTAAGTCTATCCGCATGGGCAGATGCAGCCTTGGTGAATCCTTTGTTGTGATCAAAGATGGACAGGCTGACCTGTGTGGTATGAACGTAAGTCCTTATGAAAAGGGCAACATATTCAACAAAGACCCTCTTCGTGTCAGAAGACTTCTCCTTCACAAGAATGAGATCATGAAACTCGAGCAGCAGGTCAAGATCAAAGGCTACACAATAGTACCTCTTCAGGTGTATTTCAAGAAAGGCCGCGTCAAAGTTGAGATAGGCCTTGGCCGAGGCAAAAAGCTCTACGATAAGAGAGAGTCAGATGCTAAGCGTGACCAGCAGCGTGAAGTAGAGAAGAATTACAAAATGCGCCTTAGATAATTAGTCAAAACCTCCAAAGACGATACCCGTTTTTGGAGGTTTATTTTATATCTTGCCATAATATTTTGAATAAG
Organism: uncultured Butyrivibrio sp.; assembly: GCA_947168935.1. GTDB lineage: Bacteria > Bacillota > Clostridia > Lachnospirales > Lachnospiraceae > Butyrivibrio. The sequence goes on from CAMVNV010000005.1 coordinate 20,638, forward strand.
TTTCGAAAATCTATTGACATTATTTAGTATCTTGTGTAATATGACATTATGAAATGGGTTTCAAAATAAAATATATGTCAAAGTACACAAAGCAAATTAAAGCTCTTATGTACATAGACGACAAAAACAGTCAAAATTAACGGAAGTAAGCTATCGATTCATATCATAAATATGTTTTAGATCAGAAACTTCCATTTTTAAATCTCAAATAAGAAACCGATTTCAAAAATCATTCATTTGTATTTGAGCAGGAGAGGAAAGTATGAGCAAGAAAAACGGAACGGTAAACGGGGTCGAGAAGATAAAGGTTCAAAAGTCATCTCTGACATTCGGTCAGAAGCTTTGGAGAAACCGTACACTTATTCTTATGTGTGTCCCAGCTATTATCTTCTTTATAGCTTTTTGCTACGCACCAATGCCGGGAATTTATGTAGCATTCGTTAAATACAACTATCGTAAAGGTATTTTTGGAAGTAACTTCATCGGACTTAAGAACTTTGAATTCCTTGCTACTTCCGGTAAGCTCGGAATGCTCACCAAGAATACCATTCTTTATAACATCGCATTTATTTTACTTGGTAACTTCTTCGCAGTATTTGTTGCGATACTCCTTAACGAGATCCAGAACAAATGGTTCAAGAAAGTTTCACAGACAATGATGTTCCTGCCTTACTTCATTTCACAGGTTTTGATAGGACTCCTTGTTTATAACCTTCTCAACTATGATACCGGTTTCGTAAACAGTATCTTAAAAGCTCTTGGAACTCCTGAAGAAAAGCTCTTCAGCCCTTACTCAGATCCAAATGTTTGGCCGGTGCTTCTCGTAGTAATTCACCTGTGGCAGTCAACAGGTTATAACTCAGTCGTATACTTTGCATCCATCATGGGTATTGACGCTGAGATCATTGAAGCAGCAAGAGTAGACGGTGCCAACGCATGGCAGAAGATCAGATACATCATTCTTCCGGGACTTCGTCAGACAGTAGTAATTCTCCTTCTGTTTGCTATCGGTGGAATCGTAAAAGGTAACTTCGGTCTGTTCTACAACATTATCGGTACTAACTCACTTCTTTACTCAACAACCGATATCATCGAGACTTACGTATATCGTGCAACAATGACAGATTTCAATTTCTCCACAGCATCTGCGGTAGGTTTGTATCAGTCATTAGTCGGATTCTTTATGGTTATGATAGTCAACTTTGTAGTTAAAAAGATTGACCCTGATTATTCACTTTTCTGATAAAAAACCGATTCGTATTTTTACTAAATTACAGATACCGCACACGGTATGGAGGATATAAATGGCTAAGAAAGATAAAAAAATAGATTATGATACATATGATTCAAGCGCCAGAGTTAAGCTTGGAACATCAGACTACGTTATAAGAGGTGTGGGATATGTGTTCGTAACACTTTATGCACTTGCCTGCATATTCCCTTTCCTTCTTATCATCGGAACATCATTTACATCTGAAGCAGTTATCAGATCAGCTGGTGTTCAGCTCTTCCCAAGAGACTTCACAACAGAAGCTTATGACATGGTACTTAAGGGAGGCGCGATCTGGAAATCATACCTTCTTACAATCTTAATGACAGGTATTGGTACAGGCGTAGGACTTCTCATTATTTCAATGACAGGTTATGCACTTCAGAGAAAAGACTTTGTACTTAGAAATGTAATCTCATTCTTCATTTACTTCACAAGTCTTTTCCAGGCAGGACTTGCACCATATTACCTTCTGATGACACAGACATATCACCTTAAGGACAGCTACTTTGCAGTACTGCTTCCACTTCTGATGTCACCGTGGCTCATCATCCTGATGAAGAACTTTGTTAAGTCTATACCTTTTGAAATAACAGAGTCAGGTAAGATCGACGGAGCAGGAGATATGAAGATCTTTACAGCTCTTATCCTTCCAATGCTCAAGCCTGCACTTGCAACAATAGGTCTTTTTCTTGCACTTGGTTACTGGAATGAGTGGTATCAGTCATCTCTTTTCCTTAGCTCAAAGGTAGATGCATATCCACTTCAGTACATGCTTTACAAGGTTGTAAACGAGGCTAACTCACTGAAGAACTCAGTTGCAGCTCAGTTCGTAACTGTAACAGATCTTCCTACCAACTCACTTAAGATGGCAACAGCCGTTGTAGCAACAGGACCTATCGTACTTCTGTATCCTTTCGTACAGAGATACTTCATCGGCGGTATCACAGTTGGTGCGGTAAAAGGCTAATAAGTGTAAACACTTATTAGCTAAGAGTTAAATAGCTAAAGCTATTTAACTCCGGGGCAATCGAATAGCTGAAGCTATTTAACTCCGGGGTAATCGAAAACCAAGCTATTTAACTCCCGGGCAATCGAATAGCTAAAGCTATTTAACTCCCAGGCAATCGAATAGCTGAAGCTATTTAACTCCGGGGTATAAACGTTAATAGAAACTATATAAATTAGGGGAAAGTTAACTGCAATAACGCAGTAACAAATATATATTCTATAGGAGGATATTTAATGAAAAAGAAATTGCTTGCTTCACTTCTTTCACTCACTATGGTAGCAGGACTTGCAGCTTGCGGTAATGGTGGAAATGGCTCAGGGGATACAAGCGGATCTGGTCAGGCAGAAGCTGTTGATACATCAGAGCACGTAGTTATCACCTACATGACAACAGGTGGTAAGCCAGAGAACAGCGCTACAGACGATATGCTCGCTGAACTTAATAAGATCCTTACAGAGAAGGTTAATGCAGAGCTTCAGATCTACTACATCGACTGGACAGATTACCTTTCAGTTTACAACCTGACACTTGCTCAGATGGACGGAACAGTTGACCTTGTAGGTACAGCTACTGACTGGCTTGATGCATGGCCAAACGCTAAGAATGGTGCTTTCCTTGAGCTTTCAGAAGACATGCTCAAGACATATGCTCCACAGACATACGCTTCTGTTCCTGCTGAGAACTGGGAGTACTGCAAATATGATGGAGACATCTATCTGATCCCTGAAGACAACTATGCACAGTGGACAAACCACGGATTCTCATATCGTCTTGACTGGGCTAAGGAAGCTGGTCTTGCAGATGGTGTTAAGAGCTGGGAAGACCTTACAACATACTTCAAGTATGTAAAAGAAGCTTATCCTGATGTTCAGCCTTGGGATTCTGACGGAACACAGTATGCAACAATGGTTGGTGGATGGATCTCATCACACAGCAACTATGTTTCAATCGACGGTATCAACTCCGGCGCTATGTGGGGTGGTACAAAGGATGACCTTTACACAGTATACAGCCCATATGTAACAGATACAGATTCACTCGTTGAGTTTGCTAAGCTCATGAAGGAATGGGATGAGATCGGTGTTTGGAAGACAGACGTTCTTAACAACACATCTTCTGATAACCGTGAAGACTTCCGTGTAGGTAAGACAGCTGCTGAGCAGCACCACACACAGACATGGACAGACCTTTGCTCACCTGGACACACAAACAACACAATCTTTGCTGATGACGAAGATGCAGAAGTTGGATTCTTCTACTTTGGTGAAGAGACAAAGAACGTAACAGCACTTTCAATCACACATGGTGCTATGGCTGTATCAGCTGCTTCCAAGAACCCTGAAAGAGCACTCATGGTTTACGACCTCATCAGAAATGATGCAGATTGCTATAAACTCTTCAACTATGGTATCGAAGGCGTTCAGTACAATGTAACATCTGATGGTCTCAGAGAGACAATCGCAGATGCTGATTCTATCGTAACTAACTACTGGTGGGGCAGAAACGATGATCTCGAGCTCAGAGATGCAACAATGAACTGGGATACAATCGACAAGCTTTACAAAGAGTATGACGATATCAAGATCGAGTATCCTTATGGTCAGTTCATTCCTAACGTAGACAGCATTTCAACTCAGATCGACCAGATCAACGAGATCCACACTAACTACATGAAGCAGATTGCATATGGTAAGTATTCTGGAACAGCTGAAGAAATCGTTGCTGAGTATCAGCAGGCACTCAAAGATGCAGGTATCGATGATGTAACTGCAGAACTTCAGAAGCAGATCGATGAACTCTACAAGTAACTCGTACCTTGAATTACATCCATGTAATTCAAAACAGGTACTAGATACATCCTGTATCTGTACATAGAAATACATTCATATAATGTAGACTTAAGAAATCCTTGGGGGCGTATCTTCGGGTACGCCCCCTTTTCTAAAAAATACTGTAGTGAATGAAATTATAAATATATAAAAATGGTATATGTGTCAAAAGATACTTTTGGTATATACATCATAAATTGCAAGAACTCATAGCTTATGTGTTTATACTTTCATTTAGTACATAGAAGTGCATACATACACTTCTAAACATGTGCAGAGTTACGTAGTGTAACTAGGTACATCCTGAAAAAATCTCAAAACGAGGTCTTATATTGATGAGTGGAATAGAAATTAAAGACAAATATTATCTTGATGGAGAAGAGTTCCATCTTATATCCGGTGCCATACACTATTTCAGAGTGGTGCCACAGTACTGGAAGGATAGACTTACCAAGCTCCGCGCCATGGGATGCAACACAGTTGAAACCTACATCCCCTGGAACATGCACGAGCCCAAAAAAGGTCAGTTTACATTCGAAGGAATGCTTGATCTTGGCAAGTTCATAGAAACAGCCAAGGAGATCGGGCTTTATGTTATCCTTCGTCCATCACCATATATATGCGCAGAATGGGAGTTTGGCGGATTCCCGGCATGGCTTCTCAAAGAAGACGGAATGAAGCTTCGCTGCTCCTATCAGCCATACCTTGATCATGTGAAAAAATATTATGACACCCTCATGCCATACATTAAGCCTTTCATGTATGACAACGGCGGCCCTGTCATCATGATGCAGATAGAGAATGAGTACGGCTACTACGGCGATGACCACGCATACATGGAATGGCTCAAGGATCTGATCAGAAGCTACGACATCAAGGTACCGCTCTTTACATCAGACGGACCATACGATGATGCATTTACTGGTGGCAAGATACCGGGAATCCTTCAGACAGGTAACTTCGGATCCCATGCCAAAGAGCGTTTTGAATTTATGAAAAAATATGTGGATGGCCCTCTTTCCTGCATGGAATTCTGGCTTGGCTGGTTCGATGACTGGGGATCAGGCTTCCATCACACAACAAGCGTAGAGCAGAATGTTGAAGATTTTGCATATATGCTTGATAATGGCAACGTCAACATATACATGTTCCAGGGCGGAACAAACTTTGGTTTCATGAACGGCGCCAACTATTATGATAAGTTGACACCAGACGTTACAAGCTATGACTATGACGCTGTCCTTACAGAAGACGGACAGATAACTGACAAATATATAGCTTTTCAAAAAGAAATATCTAAAAGATATGGACTTCCTGAAGTTGAAAGCTTAGATCCTATTAAGAGAAAAGCTTATGGAAGCATTAAGCTTGACGGCTATGTATCACTTTGGGACAGCCTTGATGATATTTCTAAAAAGCACGAGAGCGTATACCCGGTATCAATGGAGAAACTTGACCAGAGCTATGGTTACATTCTTTACCATACAAACCTCAAGGAAATCCAGGAAGTTCATAGTTTAAGACTTCTTGATGCCAATGACAGAGCTAAAGTCTTTGTAGATCACAAGGATATTGCGACCATGTATGACAGAGAGCTTCTTGAAGATAAGAAGATCGAACCATCTGTTCCTTCACTTGGAAAAGACATGGACATCCTCATGGAGAACATGGGCCGCGTTAACTTTGGACCATTTATGGCGAAGCAGCGCAAGGGAATTGATGGTTGCGTTCTTATCAATACTCATCAGCACTATGGTTATGATATTTATACACTTCCGCTTGATAACGTCGATAAGCTCAGATTCAAGGATGTAGATGTTGATAGTGTACATGCACAGTCTAAAGCACATGCAGATGCTAATGACGGTGCAGATAATAGCGGTGTAGTTGATAATGCATCAGGCACTATTACAGATCACGGCCCGTCTTTTTACAGATATTCTTTTGAAGCAGATGAAGCAGCCGATACCTTCATCAACATGAAAGGCTTTGGCAAGGGATGCGTATTTATCAACGGCTTCAACCTTGGAAGATTCTGGGAAGTTGGCCCACAGGAAGCATTGTACCTTCCCGGACCGCTTGTTAAGAAGGGCAAGAACGAGATCATAGTATTTGAAACAGAGGGCAGAGCTAAGACTACGCTAAAGCTTATGGATCATCCATCACTTGGTCCATGCGAGCAGGTAAGCCCATAATAAGGACCATTTAAGTGCAGAAGGCATGAGGGGAAAAGATGCAGCAGACAGACAAGAAGATAACTATATATGAAATTGCAAAAGAAGCAGGTGTTTCACCGGCTACTGTTTCCCGCGTCCTTACAGGCAATGCCAATGTTAAGCAGGAGAAGAAGGAAAAAGTCTTAGAGCTTATCAAGAAATATAACTTTAAGCCAAGTGCTGTTGCAAGAGGTCTGTCTGATACCAAAAGCCGCATCATAGGAATAATCGTCGCAGATATCAGAAATACATACTATGCAGATATGTACGTAGCCTGCGAGAACGCTGCCAACAAAGAAGGCTATTCTGTAATGCTCATGAACTCATTTGGCAGAGTGGATATGGAGATTAAGCAGCTTGGCAAGCTCGTTCAGTGGAGAGCTGACGCTATCATCCAGCTTGGAGGTGCAGTCGACAGCCTTACTACAGACCCTTCTTATGTCAAAGAAGTTAACCGACTTCTTGGTAACATACCCCTTGTAGTAACAGGTAAGCTTGATAACACAAGCTGCTATCAGGTTCAGATCGATGCCGCTGCTGCCATGGACATGCTGGTTCAGCATCTTGTTTCAAATGGTAACAAAAGAATCGCACTTGTTGGCGGAAGACTTGATGTTGAGTCAACATACATTAAATATAATGAGTTCTTAAAACTTACTAAGGAACTCGGACTTGAGAATAGTCCACTGTATACTGACAATTTCGGCGGATACGGAATCGAAGAAGGAACTGCTTCAATGAACGAACTCATTGAGAGATTCAGTCTTGCAGGCAAGCCCCTTCCTGAAGCTGTCATCTGCATCAACGACAGTACCGCAGCCGGAGTTATCAAGAGCATAAGAAAACATGGGCTTAAGATCCCTGAAGATATAACTGTTGTAAGTTACGATAACACTAACCTGTGCGAAGTTGCAGAGCCAGGGCTTACTTCAGTTGCCTATGATTATGAGAAATACGGCAAGACACTTGTACGTACAGCAATAGACGTCGCTGATGGCAAGAACGCTGATAAGCAGACGCTCATCAAACCATCAGGACTTATGGTCAGAAAATCCAGCAATTACAAGCGATAAACCAAAAAGAAATACCCATTTTCAATAAAACTTGAAACGAGGACGAATATGGACACCTATAAAGCCGCACTAACAGATAAATGGAAGTTTTTCTATGGCGATGTTGAGGAGGCTTGGTTCAAAGGCTTTGACGATCAGATGTGGGATGATGTAATGATCCCCCATGACTGGTCTGTTGAGGCCTCTTTTTCTAAGGAGTATTCCAGCGGAACCGCCTATCTTCGCGGAGGAATTGGATGGTACCGTTGCCATTTCAAATTGCCAAAAGAGTTTCAGGGCAAAAGAATCAGAATAACCTTTGACAGCATCTATAAAAATAGCAGCATATGGTTCAATTCCTATTTTATGGGAAAACGCCCTTCTGGCTATGCATCTATCACTTTGGATATAAGTGAATATGCAAGATTTGGAGATGAAGAAAACGTCATCAGCGTAAGAGTACGCCATGAAGACATCGCAGATTCAAGATGGTTTACAGGAAGTGGCATTGTCAAAAAAGTCACCTTGTCTGTTTCTGAAAATGTAGCCCCTTCCATAGACGGAGTATGGCTTGATACAGGGGCTCTTCTTGAAGATGCTGGCAAGATATCCGCCAGGATCAGCATAAATAACAGGATTGAGAATAAGACTGATGAAGATCAGAAGGTAAGGGTCAGGTGCGTTCTGGAGAATTTAGGTGTGCCTAAAAACAGAACGGATGATGAAGACTTATTAAAACGAACTTCTTTCATTAATAGTGTTAATGGATCAACAACAGAAATAGTCCAGAATTTGATCAAAGGAGAAAACTATGGAATTGCCAGAGAATCCATTAATGAAAATGATTTAGTAACAGAAGAAGTATCTATCGAGCTGTTTGGAGAAGCTACAGTTTCTGCGTTTGGTAGTGCAATGTTAATAATTGACGGCATAGTAGATAAGCCCCATCTGTGGTCAGCTGATATACCTAATCTATATAAACTATCTACATACTATAGTATAGATGGAAGTGATTATTATCTTGTTGATGAGCAAAAGACAGGAATAAGACACATATCTTTTGATAAGGATAAAGGATTTACCTGTAACGGAGAATCTGAGAAGCTTCGAGGCGTCTGCGTTCATGACGATGGAGGAGTACTTGGAAGTGCCATGAAACAGGAAGTATGGCAAAGGCGTCTTGAGCTTTTAAAACAAGCAGGCTGCAATGCCATAAGATGTTCTCACAATCCACATATGCCAGAACTTTATGATCTGTGTGATGTGCTGGGATTCTATGTAATGGATGAAGCCTTTGATGAGTGGGAGAATTGCAAGAATAAGTGGGCTAATGGCCATAACGTGTATCCTCCACGTCATCAGGGATATTATGAGGACTTCCCTGAGTGGCATGAAAGAGACCTTCTGAACATGATAGAACGTGATAGAAGGCACCCAAGCATCATCATGTGGAGCGTCGGTAATGAGATCGACTATCCAAACGATCCATACGTAAATCCTATATTTAAGGAATTTACAGGTAATAACGATAATGGAAAGCCCGCTCAGGAGATGATGTATAACGCTGATAAGCCTGATATGACAAGGCTTTCAGTAATTGCCAGAGAGCTTTCTGATATCGTAAGAAAAGCTGATGATACAAGACCTGTGACCTTAGCAGCAGCTTTCCCAGAGCTTTCAACAAAGCTTGGATTTATAGACAGTCTCGATGTTGTAGGCTACAACTACAAAGAGCACCTGTATGAAGAGTCACACGCAAGATTCCCGGATAAGACCTTCCTTGGAAGTGAAAACGGCCACGGCGTAAGGGAATGGAAGGCAGCAGCTCTTAATGACTACATCTGCGGCCAGTTCTTATGGACAGGAATAGACTATCTTGGAGAAGCTCACGGATGGCCAATCCACGGCGCATACTCAGGACTAATAAATACAGCAGGCCTTCCAAAGGCAGAGTATTATAAAAGGAAAAGTTTATGGACTTCAGATCCTTTTATCAAAATCTTCACAGAAAGACCTGATGAGGAAAAGGCTGAGTGGTTTTATAGGACACGCTCCTGGAACTATGAAGAAGGTGAAAAAGTCATAGTTAAGTGCTATGCACCATACTTCCTTGATCCTGAAGATGACTATATCAAAGGTGTCAGATTATATATAAATGACAGACTGGTTAAAAGTTCATCTGAAAGAGCAGAAGATGGGTCATTCAGGTTTGAAGTAGCATTTGAGAAGGGCAAGCTTGAGGCTAGACTGGAATTAAAAGAGGATAGCGATGTTGTTGTATCCGATGCTATCTATACATCAGAGGATGCTGATCATCTGGAGGTGGCAGTTTACGATAGACCAGATGCTATTACCGGTGAAAGCTTTGAAGAAGCTTCCTCAAAAGCCGGCTATATATATCAGATAATTGCTACACTTAAAGACAAGGAAGATAGAGATGTAGTATTTAAAGATGAAGAGATAAGTGTAAAGGCATCTGATAATGCCCAGATCCTTGGCCTTGACGGCGGAGACCTTGCAGATAATACAGACATGAGATCTGCAGTAAGGAAGACCTATAGAGGTAGAAGCGTCATATTCGTAAGACGAGATGACGATGGACAGATAGGACTTGATATAACTATCAAAGGTCAAAAGAAACATATTGAACTTGGGTAAAAACAAGGATTGTTTATTATAACTAAGAAACCCCAAACGTAGAAGTATTAAAGCTCTACGCTTGGGGTTGTTAAATTTAATTAGATGTCAAAATCTCATCAAAAGTTTTTTAGCAGATGATAGTCGTTTTAGAGTTAATTAATATTCTTTATAATCATAGTTTCCAGTTGCAGCAGAGATCAATAAAATGGCTTTGATCTTTTTCATTGCATGTCTTCCATAGCTTTTTTCATAATAGATATAAAGATATCATCCCCTCGTTTTTTACAAAAAACTATTACATCGTAAAACTTATGTAACATATTGTCAAGGGAAAAGCTATAGAGGTTATATATTATCTTGATTTACTCAGTTTCCGGAAGCTTCATTTCACATGATCCGCCCCAAACATCCTGTACAAGCGCGTTGCAGTTATCAAGTGTGAAGGAGGAATCCTGTTTTGAAATCTTATTTTGAAGCGCCAGTTCCTCTGTATATAACTCCAGAGGATATACAGATACCCCATTTGTTACAGGTTCCAAATGACAAACAGTTGGTATAATGTCGTAGCTTTCGATATATACTTTTCCTTCAAAATCTTTTTTAATAGTAACATCGGCAATTCCGCCGACAACTCTGTTGAGGACGCCTTTGCCACTACTTGAGGTCCAGCTTACGAAGTTTCCAATAGAATAGTAGCAGAGCATGTCATGCCCATCTTCGTGATAAAATTCAATATCTTCGATCACATGAGGGTGAGTTCCGATAACAAGATCTGCGCCATGTTCCAGAAAGATCTTACTCCAGTTTTCCTGATAGGAAGTGTGGTGCAGTACATATTCCGTACCCCAGTGAGGACATACTATGGTAAAATCAGCTATCTCCTCAGCAAGGTCCAGATCTGCGATCACGGTGTCCTTGTCCAAAGTTTCAACGCAGTAAGGCATGCTTTTTGGAATCGGGATACCATTGGTTCCATAGGTGTAGTTGAGGATAGCGATCTTGATATCATTAACAGTCACCACAGTTATATTTTTCGAGTCTTCTTCATTATCATATATCCCAAGAGTTATGATGTCGGGATATGTAGTTCTCCAGTAATTAAGCGTATTGATGATACCGCGTGTTCCCTTATCAAGAGCATGATTGGTCGCATGGCATATAACATCAAAGCCAGAATCTACAAGTGCATCTGCAATAGGGTATGGCGCATTAAAACAAGGATATCCAGAAATACCAAGTTCTTCGCCGCCAATAATGACTTCCTGATTAACAAGGGCAAGATCAGCGCTACTTATAATGTCAGAAGTATTTGCAAAAAGAGATGAGAAGTCATAACTTCCATCTTCCTGATGGCAGGTTTCTTCAATTGGCATATGAAGCAGAATGTCACCGACCATCATGACAGTTACAGTCTTTGAGAGCTTCTCTTTTATATCAGAAGGATCTATATTATTAGTAATAGAAACTATTGGATAAGCAATCTTGTCAGTAAGATTAGTTAGTTTTGCAGATGATAAAGAAGCGTTCCTGGTAGTATCTGAAGGAACCTGAGAATAAGAAGGCGTATTATCATCACTGATCAGGGAATAATTAGAACTACCATAAACGGTTGCAGGATCGATCCTCTCGCTGTTATAAGCACAGGACACACTAAGAAAAGCCACCAAAGCGATCATAAGACTTGAAGAGAACCTTCTAAATACCTTTTTGATCTTATTATTCTGCATCTATCTTCCTCCACAAAAAATATCCTCAGATGAAGTTATCTTTATGTCGGGAATTACAGGATGTACGGAATGGTTATGTGTATATTTTGACGATAACAAATTATCGAATATGAGTCAATGTTTGGACGACTATGAATAATTTTCCCTTAACTTTTAGACTTCTGATGTGAGAGAATTACTGTTCGTCATATATTTTTTGTATTTTATCGGATATTAAAATTGTTAGATATGATTTTTGGCATAATAATAGTGGATTACGGAGTTAAGAAGAAATAAGAAAAACATTTTGGTGAAAGGGATATATAAATATGATCAAATTTCTAAAAAACCTCTTTAACGGTTTTATTATTGCAGGAATTATTATCTTCCTTATAGGTGTAGATTACTGGATGTTCAGAGCAGGGCTTCCATATCAGGATCCGCCTATGGATCTTCAGATTCAATATGCTATAGATCAGGGCATAGGAGATACTCTGATGAGTGTTGGATTTGAGGTTGGCATTATCGGAGTGGTATCAAGGATCGTCACAGCCATAGTCTCCAGAAGAAAAGTAAAGCAAGCCTGAAACTCTAAAGAGTAATTAAAGATGCAAATTAAAGACAGTATATAAGAAATTTTAAGTAATGAATACTTGTTTTTGTTAACCTTAATCATTAAAGCTGTAAAGAAAATGTGAATATATCGCTATTGCGTTGGCAAAATCATTAATTTTTAATAAAACAGGTTTTATGTTTTTTATTCTTGTGTTATCATTGTCTAATATAATATTAGATACATATGATGATTACATAAAAATATAAGAAAGGACGCGGCGTAAGCCTATTAAGAACATGAGTAACGAAGCAAATACTAAAGAACTTAATGAGCGCCTTGCTAAGGTCAGAGACCAGATAGCAAAGGTTCTCGAATCTGAGAAAGAGGGCACATTTTTTGCAGAAGCTGCAAAGCTTGTAAGCCTCCAGTTTGAAACATACGATAAGTTAACAGATGGTTCATTTTTTGAACTCGACGCTGCTGCAATGCAGGCTAATAACACTGCACTCAACAGCTGGAAGCTTGAAGACAGCTATGAAGAGTCTTATGTGAACCCTTCAAAAGCCGTAGCCGAGTTTGGCGACAAGGGCCAGATCATCGCTTTCCTTGCTGATAAGCTCGTATTTTGTAACGAACACATCTTCAATTACAGAAAAGAAAGATTTGTTGCAGCTATAGAGCTTTTCCTTGAGATCTATGATCTTTACAAAAAGGAAGCTGGCGTAGAAGAGTGGAAGAAGGCTGTAGAAGAGCATCAGAAGGGGCTTATCGGTCTTGTAGCAATGGATGCTGTTCACAGACAGTATGATCCTGATAACCAGAAGGTAGCTGAGATCCTAGAGCGCGTAAAGCCAGGCGATTACAGATTCCTGTATCTGTACGGCCTTCCTGTTTCTGATAATGAGATCAGAACAGCAAAATTCATCGATTCTCTTTCAGATGAAGAACTCACAGCCATGGCTGGCACCCTTACAAAGGGCTACCGCAAGGGCTTTGAAGTAATGGGCGTTGATTTTGATAAGAAAAAATCAGTATGCTTCTATTACAACATCGGATTTGAAAAGATGGTAAAGAAAGCTTCAGAGCAGTTCAAAGAGATGGGACTTGCAAGTACATACCTTCTTGAGGGAGAAGGTGCAGTGTGCAAGCAGAGTGAGTTTGATCACAAGCAGGATCTCGCCCTCTATCTTGACGAAGATTATATGGAAAAATATCTTGCTGCTTTCCGCAAGGCTTATGAGAGCATTAAAGATAAGGTTCGTGCACACGGCGGCCCTGCAGCTATTGAGATCTTTGGTGAGAAGGATTTTGCACCAGTTAGCAAGAAAGAGGCGCTTTCATTTAATGATCAGCAGAAGCCTCTTTATGCATCGCTTATGAATAAGAGCCTGCTCCTTCGTACAGAGTTCCTTCCGGGCGAAGAGAGAAGCTTTGCGATAATTGCTTACCCTGTTCCAGAGATCGGTGACAAGTTCGAGCAGATCTTCGCAGATACAGTTAAGGTTAACACTCTTCCAAGAGAGAAGTATCAGAAGATCCAGCAGGCTCTGATCGATGCCCTTGACCTTGGTGATCATGCAGTTATCAAGGGTATGAATGGCAACAAGACAGACCTTACTGTTTCATTACACGAGCTTAAGAATCCTGAGAAGGAGACTAACTTTGAGAACTGCCTTGATGACGTAAATATCCCTCTTGGCGAAGTATTTACATCTCCTGTTCTTGCTGGAACAAATGGCCTTCTTCACGTAAAAGAGGTATTTATCAACGGCCTCAAATATACAGACCTTTCCTTCACAGTTAAGGATGGTATGGTTACAGATTATTCTTGCAGCAACTTTGAAGATCCTGCAGATGGCAGAAAGCTTGTAGGCGACGAGATCATGCACAACCATGAGACTCTTGCAATGGGCGAGTTCGCTATCGGAACTAACACAGTTGCTTACGTAATGGGTATTAAACACGATATCCAGGCTAAACTTCCGATCCTCATCGCAGAGAAGACAGGTCCTCACTTCGCATTTGGTGATACATGCTATTCACACAGTGAAGACCACGCAGTATTTAACCCTGACGGAAAAGAAATAATCGCAAGAGAAAACGAAGTAAGTGCTCTCAGAAACGAAGATCCCGAAAAGGCATATTTTGGCTGCCATACAGATATCACAGTTCCTTACAACGAACTTGGAGAGATCACAGTATACGGCAAGGATGGATATCAGAAGCCTATCATCAAAGACGGAAGATTTGTCCTTGAAGGTACAGAAGCTCTTAACGAGGCACTTGAAGAATTAAACTAAATATGAGCATAGGGGTGTCATTTTAAGGTGGCACCCCATTTTTTATTTGATAGAAAAAATGCAAGAATTTTGCAAACAAATTCTTTTTTAGACCTGGGGAGATTGTTGATAGGTGCTAAATCGCTTGATAATACTTATAATAATGATATGATCAGTCGATAAATATATAGATATACTGTATTTATGACACGATCGTATTATGATCAGTAGATACTTCTAAATGGAGGAACAAAAGATGCTGCCAGCTCTTATTGCACTATGCGCTATATGTGTAGGCATGTATCTTTATACTGAGACGATAGGTAAAAAAGTGGCAGCACTTATATGTAAGGCGCTAGCCTCTCTTTGTTTTGTGCTTATTGGATTTATATGTGGAAATGGCTCCCTTTCTTCAAGACTCATCATATGCGGCCTCGTTTTTGGATTCATAGCTGATATACTTGTGAATCTCAGGTATACCTTTAAGAAAAAAGGACAGATGCTCCACCTTATAGGAATCATTTCATTTCTGATAGGACACATTCTGTATCTGAGCGTGGCTGTTTCTATATCAGATAACCCTTTGATAAGCCTTGTCGCAGGAATTATCATTTCTATATTTTTGATGCTTTGGATGTACAAGAGAATTAGTGTATCTGTAGTGCTAAAGATAGTAGGAATTATATATATAGGAGCTATTGTGCTCTTGAATACGGCTGCTATAGGTAATATGATAGCGATGCAATCCTCCTTTACATGTATCTTTGCACTTGGAGCAGTTCTCTTTCTTGTAAGTGACATCTTACTTATCCTAAATACCTTTGGGGCAAAGCCAAAGAGAAGTATAAGGATCATACATTTATCTTTGTACTATTTAGGACAGGTATTGATTGCATTAAGTCTTGCTTTGATTTTCGCCTATTCCTAAGACTGGCCGTTAATAAATAATTTTCAAAGACAAGAAAATCATTTATTAACAGCCAGTCTCAGGAATATTCAAGTTATTAAGTAGTTTTATAAGTGCGAAGTTTGAGTCAATAATATATAAGGCGCCGGAGACATTTCGTCTCTGGCGCCTTTTGTGGAGGTAGGATTTGGTTATTTTTATGTATTATTGTTTATTTGTGTTGCTATAGACTTTAAAATTATACTGCTTTATAGTTTGTGTTTTTATACTATATTTTATGAAAGCTTTTTCACACTTTTAGAAGAGCGTGTCAAAAGGTACAGTGAAATCCTTAATATAGTATTGAATTAGAATGCTTCATCAAAGATAATAACGCCACCAACAAGGTCACTATACGCATCTGGAGCTTCTGTGATCTGCATGCCTGCTCCGCCTTTAAACGAAATAGTACCTTTTAAAGAACCATCATCGTTAGTGAATTCGTATGAGCCAAAATCATCTGGTTCTTCAGTAATATAGGCCTGGATGTCTTCTTTGCCCTCTATACAGATGAGAAGACTGTAAGATCCGCCTTCCATGCCTTCTGTGCAGATGATGCAAGTATCAAAGCTATCATATGAACCATAGTAGCCAACGATACCAAAATCAGGAGCTTCAAAATCGCTCTCGCCATTTATTACAGCAAGCTTTTCTGCAAGCTTAACAGCTTCGTTTCTATAACGCTCAGCGCTGTATGTTGTGATGATCATGCCCTGAATAGAACCGCCTTCATACTCGTAAGCCATCTTCTCAGAAATGTCATCTACATACTGTTCCCAATCTGTGTATGTTGCATAGATTGTCTCATACTGAGATCCATCAGCTTCCTTGATACGATCAAGAAGACTTTCTGTTTCTGCCTGCCATACATAAAGAAGATTTAAGCTAAGAGAGTCCATTTCAACCTGAGTTTCGCCATCCATTCTCAGATTTTCATACTTTTCATAAAGATCACATATTCCATTGATCTCATCTGTTAATGATGAAGCGGATGCTACAACCTCATCAACCTCAGCTTTGATCTGGGATGAGTAGTCTTCTTCGCCTGCTTCATCTTCGGAAGCTGAATCATCATCTGATACATCATCAGATTCAACTTCTGTGTCGTCAATATCAAGTTCTTCACCTTCGTCTCCAATAGAAGACCCTTCAGATGTTTCGATATTCTCCTCGTTTGTGTCTTCAGTGTCAACTGAAGAAGTTGCACAGCCTCCAAGTACTAATGTTGAGGCTGTAAGTAGAATAAATAGCTTGTTACGCATTTGTTAACACCTCCTTACGTTGTCTGTAACATACTAACAAATGAACTGCCATATGGCAACATGAATCGTCATTTGCCACATAAAGAAACGATATTTAATTCAAAAATGTAGGTTGTGCCGGAAGATTCCGCTGAAATAATCCTCGAGCTACCTTGCCTCTCGTCGTAGGGGCTGTGGCGGTTCGCATTGTAGGGATTGAATGCACCAGGTAGCTGTACGATTAAACATACGATGCCCCTGAACACTCCTCGTACTGATAACGCTCGAGGATTATTTCAGTGGAATCTTCCCCCAAAGGCTTTACTTTTCCTATATACCTATAGCATGGTATGATTTATATATAGACATATAGGAAAAGAATAATTGAAACTTCGAATATATAAAATACCATCAAAACCTTGAATATTCCTGAAAGAAGTTGATAAATCGATGAAGATTGACATTAAGCAGATTCCGGAAGGCGAAGAGTATGTAACCATCCGTTACAAGGACCTCACCCCTTCTATGAAAAAAATAATAGGAATCCTGGAAGGCTCAGATGATAAACTCTGGGGCAAGACCGATGCAGGAACAGAAGGCATCAAGATAGGCAAGCTCTTGTACCTTGAGTCCGTGGACGACAAAGTCTTTGCCTACACCGGTAACAACGTATTAAAGATAGACGGCACCCTGAACTCATTCATGACAGATTATGATGACGGCAGCTTTTTTAGATGCAGTAAGTCCATGGTCATCAACGTTAACAGAGTTACAGCCTTGAAAAGCCTTTCCTCCAACAGAATAGATGCCACGATGGAAGGCGGAGAGCATATCATCATCTCCAGAAGATATGCATCAGAATTTAGAAGATTACTGAAAGGAGGCAGATAATATGAAGGATAATAACATGAAAAATAATAAAAAGCCCACGCTCTGGGAGCTGTACCTGACCAAAGAGATCAGCATCGAGTTTAAGGCATGCCTTTATTTCTTTGCATTTTTATTTTTTTACTGCATGTACAGGATTTTAGGTGGAATCTACGACGCAAGCATCCTCCATATGTCAGAGCTCATCTTTGCCTGCTACATAATAGGCTATATCCAGGTTTACCTTCTGTGGAATTTTGATGAGGCAGATTTCCTTGGGGGAAAAGAAATACTTGGAATGGTGTTATGTACCGCCGTTTACACCTTCCTTTCATGGCTCTTTAACTGGTTTGATAAAAGCATTCTGGTGAGCCTGTTTTTCGCCGCATATATATTGCTTGTGTACTTCTGCGTATATCTGATATATAAATGCAAACGCATAATTGATGATAAAAAACTTAATGAAGACCTCAAATTATTCCAGACAAAACACAATAAAAGTGAATGATAAAGGTCAAATAGTGCATCTTACGGGAACATATATTGTTCCCGTTTTTTATTTTTGTTATGAATAAATTGTAAGGAACGAAACATCTGAAGGGAGAAGACAAACATGAAAGAAAATGTTATAGAAATCAGCCATCTTACAAAAAGTTATGGTAAAGCAAGAGGAGTAATAGACGTATCTTTAAACGTTCAAAAAGGTGACATTTTTGGATTCCTTGGACCAAACGGCGCAGGCAAGTCCACAACCATAAGATCCATGCTCGGATTCTTAAAGATAAACGAAGGAAGCATAAAGATCCTCGGGTATGACAGCGTAAAAGATCACGAGAAGATCTTAAGAGAAGTTGGCTACATGCCATCTGAAGCCTGGTTCTACGACTCAATGAAAGTTGGAGACGTAATAAAATACGCAGCAGACGTAAGAGGCCTCGACTGCACTGAAGAAGCCAGAAAGCTCTGCGAAAGACTTAAAGTCGATACCAAAAAGAAAATCAAACAGCTGTCTCTTGGTAACAGAAAGAAAGTCAGCATAGTATGCGCAATGCAGCATAAACCAAAACTCTTCATATTCGACGAACCAACAGGCGGCCTTGACCCACTTATGCAAAAGAACTTCTTTGCACTTATAAATGAGTACGTAGATCAGGGTGCAACCTGCCTCTTGTCAACGCACGTACTGTCAGAAGTTGATAAATACTGCAAGAACGCAGCCATCATGAGAGAAGGAAGACTCACAATGCTGGATACACCGCATATCGACGACGAAACATTCCTTAGCTTCTACGAGGACAGTGAGGAAACCTGAATCAAGATCACTATTATTATTTGTAATTTGCATATAAAAAAGGGAGAACCAACTATGAAATCAGTTTTAAAAAGAGAATTATTACTTAACATAAAAAGCCTGCTGATCTGGAGCTTATCCGTAGGAATCCTTGGCCTGTCCTGCATACTTCTGTATAGCTCAATGGAAGGCGAGATGAAAGAAATGGCCGATGCCTTCTCTAACATGGGAGCCTTCTCAGATGCTTTTGGAATGAGCACCTTAAGCATAGCAACCATGAAAGGCTACTTTGCAACTGAAATAGGAGCAGTACACGGCCTTGGAAGCGGCATGTTTGCTGCGATCATAGCCATCAACATAATCTCAAAAGAAGAAGACGGCCATACTGGCGAGTTCATCTATTCACTTCCATTATCAAGAAGTAAAGTCCTTACTGCAAAAGCAATCTGCGTAGCTATAATGCTGGTAGTATTCACAGCAGTCTGCACAGCCTGCTATCTTATTGGATTCAACATCTTAGGAGAAGAAATCCCAAATGATGAATTCTTAACCTTCATGGCAAGACAGCTCCTCATGAATGCAGAAGTTGCCGGCATATGCTTTGCATTATCATCCTTTGCAGGAAAGAACAGAATGGGCCTTGGCCTTGGAATGGCACTTTTATTCTATGCCTTCGATGTAATGGGAAGAGTAATCCCGGACCTCAAAGATTACCTCTTCATTGGCCCTTACTCTTACGCCAACGCAGCAGAAATCTTCACAGGCGCAGAAGTAGAATCCAAAGCCATAATCCTTGCAGTAATCCTACTCATATCCGGAATCGCCTTCGCATTCTGGAACTATAACAGACGCGACCTGGCAAGCTGAGGATTTTCAGGAATCATTGCACGGTTAAATATACCTTACGAGATATATTGCACGATGAAAATATATCTTGTAAGGTATATTTGTATTATAAGTTCAATGATTTTGGATTCTGTTAAAAGAGGGCTATGAGCAGAGTATATAAGATCGCGATCTGCGATGATACAGAAATTGACAGAAACTATATAAAAGATATTGTAGCTGATTGGGCGGGGCGAAATGGTATCAAGGCTGATATTCACCTCTTTTCTTCGGCAGAGCAGTTCCTTTTTGAATATGAAGATTCAAAGGATTTTCAGATCCTGCTTCTTGATATCGAAATGGGCAAGATGGATGGGGTATCTCTTGCCAAGGATCTTCGAAAGACCAATGACAGCGCCCAGATTGTCTTTATTACAGGATATTCAGACTATATCGCAGAAGGATACGAGGTATCAGCCCTTCACTATCTTATGAAGCCTGTAAAGGAAGAAAAGCTCTTCGAAGTTCTGGACCGCGCTATATGCAAGCTTGGTAAGGATGAGAAATCTCTTATGCTTGAAAGCGGCGGGGAGACTAACCTTGTGCCGATCTACAGGATCAGGTTCATCGATGTAAGAGGCAACTATACCACAGTCCACGCAGACAAGGAGTACACTATCAAGAAGACTCTTAGCGAGATGGAAAAAGAGCTTGATGAAAGATTTTTCAGAGTGGGGAGATCTGGCATCGTCAATCTGACTTATATCAGTAAGGTTACAAAGACTGATATTTTCTTTAATACAGGAGAATCTGTCCCGCTTCCAAGGGGAAGCTACGAGAAAGTCAATCGGGCTATTATTCAGAATATGTGAAGTTAGAATTTTTAGATATACATGATAATGATTACTCTTGGGGGGCTTATGGGTATTTTTACAAAGAAGATCGACAATCAAATAGAGCTGTATCAAAGAGAACTCATCGAGACCCATTACAAAGAAGTCGACAACATGTACAAGAAGATGCGCGGCTGGCGGCATGACTACCGCAATCACATCCAGATGATGAAGGCTCTTGCATCGAATGGGGACCTGGAGGGAATCAAGGCTTATCTTGATGAGCTTGATACAGACCTTAACACAGTAGATACAGTAATCAAGACTGGCAACGCCATGGCGGATGCGATCCTTAACAGTAAGATATCCCTTGCCCAGTCCAAGGACATAAATGTTAATGTTGATGCTCATATCCCTGTTAAACTCAAAATGTCAGAGCTTGATCTGTGCTGCATCATCGGCAATCTTTTTGATAACGCCATAGAGGCAAGTCTTGAGCTTACTCCTGACAAGCGCATGATCCGAGTGTATATGGACATGAAGGGAAGCCAGCTCTATATCTCTTTTACCAACCTCACTGCAGGAAAAAAGCTCAAGAAGATAGGAAGGCTCTTTAGTACGACTAAAGGTGAAGGACACGGCCTTGGACTTATCCGAATGGATGGCATTGTGGACAGGCTTGGCGGATACCTTAGCAGAAACAGCGAGGACGGTGCCTTCACAACAGAGATACTTATTCCGCAGGAGTGAGTAGATTGACAGATACCATTGAAATAAAGTATAAGGAAGCGTAAGTACAATTCGTCACCGCACGTAAACAATTCATCCCCCAAATCTTTTGGGGGACTTTTTGTATGGTAGAGTGAAGATACAGAAATCTATAAAAAGTGCAATTGCAGAAAAATTAATACAAAGAATCAGATAACAAAATACAAAGCAAAAGATATCCCGGTTTACTAATTGTATTGAATCTCAAAGGGGGCAGACAATGGCAGAAACAAATACAGTTTCAAAATCCAAGAAAAAAGAAAAACCAAAATATTCGATTCCAAGCAACATAGCCTTTATGGTTAAAAAAGCCTGGAACGGTCATAAGGCAGTTTTAGTGATATGTCTTTCAATAGCGTTTTTGACTTTTGCCAAAACAGTTATAGATATGCTTATTGCGCCTATGATCCTTCAGGTTGTCGAAACAGGTGGGAGCGTTTCTGCGCTCATTATCAGAATAGCTGTCTTTGTTTTGATTATGATCATTGTCAATGGCGGCTTGGATTATTGTAACTTGAATTCACTCTACGGAAGAGTGGCTGTTAGAAGCGAAATAATCGTTGATCTTGAGAAGAAGCGTTGCAGCACATCTTATCCTAATCTCTTTGATACCAAATTTACAGAAAACTCCAAACGAGCATACGAAACAGTTAACAGTAATAGTCAGGCAAGTGAGGCTATATGGGGGACTCTTGAGGGGCTTCTTGCCAATATCCTCGGATTTGTTTTCTACCTTATCCTGATCTCAAATCTGGATATCAGGATAGCAGCTGTAGTTACTGTCCTTACAGTTATAGGATTTGCAGTTAACGCAAAGCTTGGAGAATGGGACTATGCCCACAGGGAAGAAAGAGGAGAAGTTGTAAACAAGATGTATTACAGCAATGAGGTCCTTGAAGATAATAAATTTGGCAAGGAACTCAGAATATTTGGCATAACTGATTGGGCCAATGATCTGTGGGAAAAGAATTTAAAGCTTTTACACAATCTGAATTATCAGAAGCAAAAAAGATATTTTATTGGAAGTGTTTTAGACATAGTCCTGACTATTTTGAAAAATGCTGTAGCTTATGCAGTTCTTATTTCTATGGTTCTTGGAAACAAAATATCTGTTGCAGAATTTTTGCTGTACTTTGCCGCTGTTTCAGGATACTCAGCATGGATCGGCGGAATACTTGATATGACTTTGAAACTTAGAAGACAGAGTCTTGAGCTATCTATTCTTAGAGAGTTCCTTGAATGGGAGGAACCATTCAGATTTGAAGGCGGCAAAGAGATACCAGCAGCACCTTTCGTATTCGAACTTAAAAATGTGTCCTTCAGATATCCTGAAGCAGACAAGGACACGATCACAGATTTGAACCTTAGGATCGATCCTGAGGAAAAGATTGCCGTAGTTGGACTTAACGGAGCTGGTAAGACAACACTTATCAAGCTTCTTGCGGGTTTCCTTGATCCAACAAAAGGTCAGGTCCTTTTAAATGGTATAGATATAAGAGAGTTTAATAGAAGAGAGTATTACGATATCTTCTCAGCTGTATTCCAGGAATTCTCAGTAATTCCTGCATCTATTCAGGAAAATGTTACTCAGACTTCGGACTCTTTTGACAAAGACAGGCTTAATGAAAGTCTGGCTCAGGCTGACCTTCTTGATAAGGTAAAGAGTTTGCCTAAAGGCGCTCAGTCCCAGATAACACGTAAGGTTTATGAGGATGGTCTTGAACTGTCAGGCGGAGAGACTCAGAGACTCATGCTTGCAAGAGTTCTGTATAAGGATTCGCCGGTTGTGATCCTTGATGAGCCAACAGCGGCACTTGATCCTATCGCAGAGAACAACATCTATCTTAAATACAACGAGATGACTAAGGGAAAACAGTCTGTCTTTATCTCTCACAGACTGGCATCCACAAGGTTCTGCGACAGGATACTCTATCTTGAAAATGGAAAGATTGCAGAAGAAGGCACTCATGAAGAACTTATGAATGCCGGTGGCAAGTACGCAGAAATATACGGTGTTCAGAGTAAATACTACAGGGAGGATACAAGTCATGAAGAATCAGATATCGATGAAGACAGCTTTATCGCGTGAAGTAAAAGCGCTTAAGATATGGAGCAAGTATACTAATATTATTGGAATTATCATTTTGACAAAGCTTTTTTCAAAGGGCGCCCCATTTGTGACAATGTATCTCTCTGCAAGGGTGATCAATCTGCTTTCTGCAGGTGCAGCTAAAGACAGCATTGTGAAAATGGTCATACTGACACTTGCAGTAACAGCAGTTCTTTCAATTATTTCTACCTTTTTGCAGAAATGGAAAGATCTGGTATCAGAGGGCTTTTGGGAAACATCTTATAAGATACTTGCTGATAAAAAAGCAAGCATGGACTTCGTAGACGCAGATAGTCAGAAGGTTGCTGATCTGATTAGCCAGATAAGACAGAATAATAACTGGGCCGGATGGGGACTTTATAGATCCATGGCAACTTTTGAAACACTGATGGATGCATTGGTAACAATAATCTGTGGAACCCTTTTATCAGTAGAGCTATTTTTACTACCTGTTGTATCCGGAAAGTTTTCTTTTCTAAATAATCCATTATTTGCTGTTGTTCTGATAGCGGTCATGGTAATAAATTCTGTTCTTGGAGGCTTTATAAATAATATCCATGAAAGAGAATGGGCAAGTTATGCTGAAGAGGCCAGATTCGGTAACAGAGCTTTTGGTGCATATGGATGGTTTTCAAATGATATCTCAAGGGCAGCAGATATAAGACTTTACAGGCAGGACAAGATCACGATCAAATATATGCGTCAGTCAGATTCATTTACTGAAACCTGTAGTCTTGCAAAGAAATTCAGAGGAAAGTTTGGACTTTTTTCATTTGTTAAGTTTGGAGTGCAGAATATCGGAAACGGTATAATCTACCTCTTTGTATGTTTAAAAGCATGGGCAGGGGCTTTCCCTATAGGTTCTGCAACCCAGTATATTGGCGCTGTAACAGGTGTTTTCATGGGCGTGAATTCTCTCCTGGGAGCTCTCGAAGAAATCAGAACCAATGGTAAATTCTTAGAGGATACCTTTGAGTATATGGACTATCCCAACAACATGTATCAGGGAAGTCTTACTACAGAAAAGAGAAGAGATACACACTACGAAGTTGAGTTTAAGAATGTATCATTCAAATATCCCGGCAGTGAAAACTATGCTTTAAAGAACGTGAACCTTAAGTTTACAGTAGGAGAAAAGCTTGCAGTTGTTGGCATGAACGGAAGCGGCAAGACCACATTTATTAAGCTCCTTTGCAGGCTGTACGATCCAACAGAAGGCGCAATTTACTTAAACGGAATCGACATTAAAAAGTACAGATACGATGAGTACATGAACATTTTTGCCATCGTATTCCAGGATTTCAAACTCTTTGCTATGCCTCTGGGAGAGAATGTTGCTACAAGCACAGATTATGACAGGGAAGAAGTTACAAGATGCCTTGAAAAAGCAGGCTTTAGCGACAGACTTAAAAAGCTTCCAAAAGGTCTGGATACATTCCTTTACAAAAACCTGGATAAAGAGGGCGTTGATGTATCAGGCGGCGAAGCCCAGAAGATTGCTATTGCAAGAGCTTTATACAAGGACGCGCCTTTTGTCATTCTTGATGAGCCTACGGCAGCCCTTGACCCTGTAGCAGAAGCTGAGATCTACAGTAAGTTCAATGATATCGTTGGCGACAAGACCGCAGTTTACATTAGTCACAGACTTTCATCCTGTAAGTTCTGCGATGAGATAGCAGTGTTCCATGAAGGTGCCGTGATCCAGAAAGGTACCCATGAACAGCTCCTTGCAGATCCAAAAGGTAAGTATTACGAGCTTTGGAATGCCCAAGCACAGTACTATAACGAGGAAATTGAAGAAGCCAGCTAAATATGTTTAATGATTCATGTAAACGTCAGTTTGAAAGTAATATGTTACGAATGACATATTTGTAATGAAAAAGCATCAAAAATTGTTATATGTGACATGATGTGCATAATATCAAGCAATTATGTCATAAATAACAAATTTGATGCTTTTTTATGTGAAAATATGTTATACTTAACATAAAAGGAGGCTTGTAATGAATAATGTCATGAAAAACAAGGACATCGATATGATATTTGAACAGATAAGTAATCTGAAAAAACCTACTTCTGTTACAGGTAAGAATAATTCAGAAGTCATGAATAGGACAGCAGACGATGTACTGGGGGGGATATCTGCAGAAATTAAAAGGGTTCTTGATGAGAATGATCTCACACAGGAGGAATTATGCAGGATTACGAACATGTCTCAATCTAATATAAGTAAAATACAAAATGGTAAAGTGGTGCCAAGGATAGAAACTCTACAGAAGATAGCTGAGGCTACTCATACAAGATTGGTTATTAGTTTTGAGAGTATAGAAGGAGTGGACTAATAATGGCATATATTAAAGCAATAGAGATAAATCATTTTAGAGGCATTAAGCAATTGTCTGTAAATGATTTTTCAAACATCAATCTTATTGTTGGGGATAATAATAGTGGTAAAACTTCTTTTTTGGAAGCTATTGAGCTTTTGTTTGCCACGCCTCAGCTTGGTGCTATAAAAAGAATCATAAATCATCGAACAGTATTAAGCCCAGACAATGGTAGTTTCTATGTTTCATTTAGCAAACTGTTCAATATGGAGCAAAATAAAGAAGAACTAGAACTTGATCTTTATGCAGAAAGCAATAACGGAATTTTACGTTTTGAATTGAACGGGGCTGAAAAAGTTATATCTGGAGATGAAGCTCTTAAGTTATCATCAATGTCTGAAAGCCAAAAAAATCAGTATAGAAATACAACAGCTTTTTTGCCGGAAAATGTAAAGATATTTGCAGGAAGTATATCTACACAAGTTGGTAAAAAGGTGGAAGAAAAAGCTATAAGATGTACTTCTTTGGATGCAGGCAGCTCAGTTCCCGATTTAAAGAAATTGGTTAATTATCTCCCGTCATTTGGACACCTGCGATATGATCTTCTTCAGAATATTGTTGATAATCCGGATTATAAGAAACTAACTATAGATATTCTGAGACAATTCGACAATGATATTGCAGATATTTGTTATACAAAGGCAGATGACGGATCGTTTGTAGAGAGCATTATAACTGGAAATGGCACGACCATGCCTTTTTCTGTATATGGTGATGGAATTAAAAAGATTCTATATATACTTAATAAGCTCTATGGTGCGCCGGATTCAATATTACTGATTGATGAAATTGAAACCGGGTTACATAAAAAATACTATGATTCCCTATTTCCAGTAGTGTTTGCCTTAGCTCAAAAGCTTAATGTGCAGATTTTTATTGCAACACACAGCATAGAAGCAATAGATGAAATATTAAGATATGGCAATTACGAAAAAGATTTAGATAGTGATGATCCTATCAGAGTAATAACATTACGAAAAGTTGAGATGCCCCAAAAAAAGGGAGTCAATATCGCTGCCAGAAATGTTTCCGGAAAATATGTATATGAAAACAGAAAGGCTTTTGAGTATGAGGTGCGTCTATGATCGAATTATTACTTGTTGAAGGCGTATCTGATGTACAGCTTATAAGTTACTTTCTTCAGAATGTATATGGATGGAAACATGAAAAGAGTAATGCGCTTAGTATTACGGAGCTTGATGAGTATGAGCATATCGAAAGAGAAACCAGTATCATAATAGTGATGAATACTGGCGTGCACCGTTATGGTGACATGGATTTTCAAGGTGGTGCTTGAAGTTTTTTTCGCTAAAAGAGATACTAGTGTCAACATCTGCAGGTGAAATCGAATACGAAAGGAGCGGATTTGACATGGTCGAATTTGGCGAACAACTTAGAAGGGCGAGAGAAGAAAAAGGAATGACCCAGCAGTCTCTGGCGGAACAATTATACGTGACAAGGCAGTCAGTTTCTCGCTGGGAATGCGGCGACCGTTATCCGGATCTTCTTACTACAAAGAAAATATCTCAGATTCTGGAAGTGAGCCTTGACGACCTTCTATCCGGAAAAGAGATGACTAAAGTAGTAGAGAGGAACCCTGTAATTGAAAATAAAGTAGTTAATAATATCATGATAGTTCTGTATGCATTTGTTGTATTGTCCTATCTTATTGCAGGAATAGGTGCTGGACTCAGATGTTTGGCAGTGGAGTCATTTGAGGATATCTATACGTATGATATAGGTCTAACATTAGTAGTAATGGTTACAGTTTTTTTTGAATGCATGTTTTAGTATGTGGAAATGACATGAAAGAGATGTGGATTTAGAATACGTGTTAGAACAAATTCAGGCTTAAATACCTACTTGCGTCTCTGGTAGAGATATGTTACTATCATTTCAGTTTTGAAAAAAAGAGGTAAATGAAGGATATGATCATTAAGGTTTTCTAATCCAAAGCAAACAAATATAAGTATCGCCTGATACCCAGGTTTTATTTTGGTACATAGAATTACATCCATGTAATTCTAAACATGTACAAGATAAATCCTATATCCTTGTACGCTTTAGATAGATAACCATATGCTGATAACCTTCATTCAAAGACAGGTTTATTAATGATGGTTTATTCTGCCTTGCGTACAAAATGTATGCAGGGCATTTTTATTGCCCTGACTTAAATGTTTGCAGGATTGGAGAATACCATGATTAAATACTTTTTACAGAACAAGAAAAGATTCATTACATACCTTTTATTATCCCCCGCCATGTCAATCACATCAGTGCTGTTTGCAAGCGCCCTTGAGCCCCTTGTAAATTCAGCGACCCAGAAGGACGTTGCAGTGATGCTGCGTGCCACCGTGATCTTTGCACTTATCGTAGTTGCGGACCTGGCAACATCCTTTTTTCACAAGATATCAAGAGAGAATCTGAGAAAAGAATTCCTTATAAGCCTTAAGAATGATCTTTTTGCAGGAATCATGAACAAAAGCTTTCAGGAATACAGGAAAGAGCCGCCGTCATACTATGTTTCAATGATGCAGAGAGATGTGAAAAAAGTCAGCACCGACTATTTTGACAGTGTTTGCGGAATTTACAGAGTTTCCACAAGCTTTACGGTTACTGTGCTGGCCCTGATCAGGGTTAATCCTTTGATCTGCCTTATCAACGTTGTGATCGCACTTTTTTCAGTTTTTATTCCTAAGATATTTGAAAGAAAGCTTAAGAAGAATTCTCAGGATGCTTCAAAGTCGGCATCGGAGTACCAGAGCGTCATTTCAGATGCCTTCATCGGATTTAATACGATTAAGCTATACTCTGTTTTTTCCAAGATCAGGAAACAGACGCAGGACAGAAATGTTAGATGCGAAGAAGCAGAGTGCAATCTGATCAAGACAAACTATAAGGTTTCATATATGTCTATAGTATGCACTTCGGCAGGTTTTGGTCTTACAATAATAGCGAGCGTAGTATTCGTTTTCCTTGGGAAAATCAGTATTGGCGGTGTGCTAGCTCTGTCACAGCTCATCGGAGGCATCCTTGCTCCGTTTGAGGAAGTACCTATTTTCATAACCAATCTTAAATCTATAGCAGTTGTAATAGATAAATTGAAAAGGTATATAGACACCAAGGAGCAGAAGCTGGAAGAGTCAGAGCAGAGCGTTACAAACTATTCATTACGAGCTGAGAATGCTACGGTTTCTTTTGATGATAAGAAGGTTCTTGATAGTGTAAATACAACCTTTGATCAGGGCCGGAAATATGTGATAATGGGCGAAAGCGGCTGTGGCAAATCCACACTGGTCAAGCTTTTTATAAAAATGGCTGAATGCGCCGGCGGAAGAGTCCTACTTGGAAATCGGGATATCAAGAGTATTCCGGATAAAGAGCTTTATAGTGCTGTCAATTATATGCAGCAGGAAGTATTCCTGTTTGATGATACTATTAGAAATAACATCACACTATACAAAGATTACTCGCCTGAGAAGATCCAATATGCCATTGAGAGCGCAGGACTTAAAGACTATGTTGAAGGTCTTGAAGACGGCCTGGAGACTAGAATTAATGGTAACGGATATAACCTTTCCGGCGGAGAGAAGCAGAGAATTGGTATTGCCAGAGCTCTTCTTGCAGGAACGAAGGTACTGATTCTTGATGAGATTACATCTAATCTTGATGTGGCTACTGAGCGTTTCGTGGAGGATCTTATCATGAACCTTAAGGATGTGACTGTTATTATGATCACTCACAGGATCAATGATAGGGCCTTAAGCAAAGCTGATGAGATACTGGTCATGAAGGATGGCAATATTCGTGAGAAGGGAAGCTTTAGAGAACTTCTTGATACCAAGGGAATGCTGTATGGATATAAGATGATCGCAGGTGCTGCGTAGAAGTGATTCGAATAACGATTTGCATTAAATAATTAGCATTAAGCAGTTTTGACTGGAGGAAAGTATGGATACAATAAGAATGATACTATGTGGAAGCATTGAAGAAAGCTCATCAGAGCCACATGAAAACGTAGGCGTAGTCTCAGTTGTCTACGTATCCAAAGAAAAAGAAAAGATTGACAGTAAGCTTAAAGAGCTGCAGGCTGCACATCCTGATAATTTCTACATGGCCTACGAAGTGCCGATGGATACAGAGCTTACAGCTTTAGAGCATTATCCATCTCTTGAGATCTCAAAAGAAGACTTAAAATAATAACAATTAAAAAGGTAAATAAAATGAAGTTTTTAAACCAGTACAAAAATCTAAGTAAAGAAATCTACGTCCTTTTCTTTGGACGAATAGTTACAAGTATGGGCTCTCTTATCTGGCCTATCATGACGCTGATATTGAAGAATAAGCTAGGATACAGTGCTATAACAATAGCGACAATAGATATGGTCCTTGCTATTATGCAGCTTCCCCTTGTTATGATCGGTGGTAAGCTTGCTGACAGCGTCAACAGAAAGAGGATAATCGTCTGTTGTGACATGGTAACAGTTATCTGCTATTTTATCAGTGGACTGATTCCGTTGTCGTTTATAAGCGTGGCACTGTTTTACGTAGCAGGCCTTTTTGCGACGATAGAAGGTCCGTCATACGATGCACTTGTAGCAGATCTTAGTGATTCTGATAACAGAGAGCAGGCGTACAGCCTTCAGTATCTTGGAATGAACCTCGGGCTTGTACTTGCGCCGACAATTGGAGGCCTTTTGTTCGAGAACTATCTGTGGCTGGCTTTCATAGTTACATCCATTGCGACATTCTCTTCAACTCTTCTGATCCTTCTTTTCATCAAAAAGCTTAGTGTGGAGAAAAAGAATGTCAGTGAATATGAGGAAAAGAAAGAAGGCGTAGGAATATTTACAATACTGCGCGAACGAAGAATTCTGCTTTTGTATCTGGCAGTATCCGGATTTTGCGCACTGGTTTATTCTGAGTTTAATTACCTTCTGCCACTTCATATGGAAAATCTATATGCAGCAAAGGGCGCAACGATATTTGGTCTTCTGACAAGTACAAACGCCATAGTTGTTGTGGTTGGAACGCCGCTTATAACGACATTCCTTAGTAAGATCATTGATGTCAGAAAGTTCCTGATAGGAGAAGTACTCATCGTAATAGGGCTTGTGAGCTTTAATTTTTCAGGCAGGATCATTCCCCTTTACTTTGTGCTCATGACTGTTTTTACCTTAGGAGAGATATTCTGCACCATCGCAAGCGCTCCATACATGACAAGGCGCGTACCTTCAACCCATTGGGGACGAGTTAACTCTGCTATCAACATTGTCTGCGGCGCCGTCACATCTATTGGCAATATCTATATTGGAAAAATGGTTGATATGTACGGCTACATGCATGCGTGGATTTTGGTGGCAGCAGTTGGATTCATAGCTATTACTTTACTTATTGTATTGAATATTTTGGATAAAAAGAGCTTTCCTCTTCTTTACAAGAATGAAAGTGAAGACGAATCAGCAGACGCTTAAGCGCAGCAGAAGAACTTCAACTGTTTTCAGTTTTTTCTTATAGAAAGATGATGTTAAATCCAAACTAGAAAAGACCAGGCCTTGAGTTTAAAAATCAAGACTTGGTCTTTTATTTTTGTACATATTTCAAACTGCTGGATATAGGATTGATAAAATGGGCGGGATATTCATATATTCCCCCTTTATCCTGACAGAATTGTTATCCTTTTTGATGCAATACTGCGCAAGATCACCATCAAGTATGGATTTGATAAGATCCTCCGTAAGATCTGTCATATCACATAGTTCATCTTTTGAAGCATAGAGATTCTCATCGCCTGAAGTTATCTCGTATATTGCAAACAGGACAGATAACGTCAATTTATCAGACAGGCTTTTTAAGAGCTTGCTTATCTTTTTTATACTATTTTCATCATAAACATTATGATCATCTGAGAAAAAGACACTTCCGCGCCTCATGGTAGCAACTATCTGGGGCAGGGTGATACTTGAAAGTCCCCCATTCATTTTGAATAGCGTGATCAATAGTTGAGTCCAGCTCAAACTCAGGGTATCCCGAATTCTCTTTTTTCGATTCCATTACAAGTACAATGGCATGCAAAGCCTTGACTATCTTCATGATCTGCGCCATCTCTGTGCCGGGATCTGAATTCTGAATATTATTCTTGATAGTGATGAGAATGTCGTCATCGTTATTATTGTCAGGAACGCCCATAAGTTCATCAATGGAGACGTTGAAATATTCGGAGATTTCTGGAAGCAGCTGAATGTCAGGATAGCACTGGCCTGATTCCCATTTGCTGACAGCCTGATTTGAAACTCCAAGTTTTGTGGCTAGTTGTTCTTGCGTGATACCTTTATTTTTTCTAAGAAAAAAGATCTGTTCACCTATGTTCATAAGATTTGTAACCTCGAAATAATATTTCAACTAGTTGATATAACCAATTATAGGTATACTTTTGTATATTAACAATGACGCATTGGTTTACCTGAAATCCGGCGAATCCAACCACAGGTTGGATAAATATCTTTTTTCAGAAAAAATAAATTGGGGGGTATTGACCTTATACCTAACTATAATGATAGAACGGTATATGAAAATCACGACTGGTCTGCCGTTAAGGATTTCTATGACGAGTTTTCTGATCTGAAAGGGCATGAATATCAGCTTTTGTTTGAGCTTAGCTCTGGTAAGTCCAATTGGACCGCTTTTGCCAACACGATCCTTGGTATGCTGATCCTTGATAATAAGGGAAAACGGGTTAAGCTTGGCTGCAAGGTGGATTCATCCAAAGACGGGCAGAATCATTTCTGGCTGCTTGAGAAAAAAGAAAATGCCGGAAAGTGAGGGATTTTCAATGTCTGAACAGAATTTAGAACAGTTATATTATAAGCTCTAAGATGCAATCGCCAAACTTGATCTTGACGCAACAATTAGTTGCGTGTGCTTTTTACATCTTCATAATACAATTAGGTTATGAGGAGGTGCATTTATTATGAGTACTAAGGAAATACTATTAAAGCTTCGAACTCAAAAAGGTTTTTCGCAGGATGAGCTGGCTGAGAAAGTCTTTGTAACAAGACAGGCTGTGTCACGTTGGGAAAATGGGGATACTGTCCCTAATACTGAAACACTCAAGCTCTTATCAAATCTATATAATGTCTCTATCAATACTCTTCTGGGATCGCCTAACAAGCTGATCTGCCAGTGCTGCGGAATGCTGCTTGAAGATGAGATTATAGGTAGAAATAAAGACGGAAGCATGAATGAAGATTATTGTAAGTGGTGCTATGCTGACGGTACTTACACATATAGCAATATGGACGATCTTATTGAAATATGTGTCAAAAACATGGCTAACGAGAATTTCTCTGAAGAACAGGCCCGCACTTATCTTAAGATAGAGCTGCCAAAGCTTGACTATTGGAAAAGATATGAAGAACTAAGTGATGATGGACAGTTTGAGGAATTTAAAAAGAAACTGATCGATGAGATCAATGACCTACATATCGAAGGTATGCCTAAAGTAGATAAGCTGAACGCTTTGGTTGGAAGCTATGTCAATCTTGAGTATCCGCTTCCAAGTGGAATGAAGGTTAAATTCCTAAACGATCAGACTACATATCTTGGAAATCAGTTGGAGTCAGAAATAGTTGACGGAGTATGCTTTGGAGTGCTCGCATGCATGGATTTCATATTGATCTGTACTTATGAAGCTGAAGGCGCTAATCCAGAATTGATTCTGTATAAAAAGAGATAGTAGGGTTAATCTGTCTTAAGTAGCTTGAAATGGCTTTTTCTATACTCTATTAGCCCTTCATCCCTCATGTGCGAGAGTTCTTTGGACATATTGGTGCGTTCAAGGTTCAGATAATCAGCAAGCTGCTGTCTGTTGAAGGGAATATCAAATTCGTTTGAGCCTGTCTGCAGAGCAATAGCATTTAGGTATGACAGGAGGCGTCCGCGGCAGCTCTTGGGCGAAGTATTAAAGCTGCGTCCGGATAGTACAAGGTTCTTCTGCGATGAAATAATGAGAATGTTTTTTAGGAGCTTTTCCTTCCAGGGAGAGCTCTTTTTGCTATCATCAAGAAGATTTTTAATATTGCAAAAGAGAATACGGCAGTCTTCATTAGCTCTGACATCCACAAGAAGGACTTCGCCTAGAAGAGCGTAGGTCTCAGCAAAATATTGGTTCTTGCCTACATGGCTTAATACAGTACGATTGCCCCAGATGTCGTTGCTTTCAATAGTAACACTTCCTGAAAGCACCATGCCTATTTTGGAAGTACGTTCTCCAGCATGGAGAATCACAGCATCTTTTCGGTATTTCTTTTCCATAGCTTCAAGCGAATCAAGGCATGATGATAATTCTTTTGGTGTCATTCCTCGGAACAGCCGGCTTTTTTCCAGATCATTTATTTCCATAATAAGTCCTTAGGTGATTATTCAGAGTCATACCCGGAATAATTTTCAAAATGTGGTTTAAACAACATACTTACTAAGAACAGTATATTATACTGACACCATCAGAACAAGAACAAAGCACGGAACAGAGAGGTTTGAAGATGGTAAGAAAGATAATAAAGATTGATGAAGCAAAGTGCAACGGCTGTGGTATCTGCGCCAGTGCATGCCACGAGGGAGCAATTGATATTGTGAATGGAAAAGCAAAACTGGTAAGAGAGAACTTCTGCGACGGATTTGGGGACTGTCTGCCGGGCTGTCCTATGGGAGCAATCTCTTTTGAAGAGAGGGAAGCGCCAGCGTATGATGAAGCGGCTGTAAAGGCAGCACAGGATAAGAAAGGAGCGGGAAAAGATATGCATCAGTGTGAGAATAAGATGATGAAAGAAATGGAAAGCCACGCCGCCGGACATGGATGTCCCGGATCAAGGTTCATGCAGCTTCAGAAAGCAGATCAGAGAAATGATGATTTCGAGCAGGATATGATATCAAGAATGAGCTCTCATCCATCAAGACTGATGCAGTGGCCCTGTCAGATAAAATTACTTCCAACACAGGCAGATTTCTATAATGGAGCAAAGCTCCTCATTGCAGCCGACTGTACAGCATATGCCTATGCAAATATGCACGAGGAATTCATGAAGGGCAAGGTTACAATGATAGGGTGTCCAAAGCTTGATGAAGGCGATTACACGGAAAAGCTCACTGAGATCATATCAAATAACAATATCGCCAGCGTGACCATAGTAAGAATGGAAGTTCCGTGCTGCGGAGGGCTACAGAGAGCTGCAGAAAATGCGATTAAAAACAGCGGAAAGTTCTTGCCCTGGCAGGTTGTGACTATCTCTCGTAATGGAGAAGTACTTGATTGATTTTCTCAACAAGTAGTTTTGAGCAGGAGTATCTAATAAAAGAGTTTATACTTAAGGTATATATAAATAAAAGGAGGCGCACTATGGCAGCATTAAATGAAAGAAAAGTAGCAGTAGTAGGTTGTGGTTTTGTAGGCTCGGCATCAGCCTTTGCTCTTATGGAGAGCGGACTCTTTTCCGAAATGGTGCTGATAGATGTGAATAAAGAGAAGGCTGAGGGGGAAGCCCTTGATATCAGTCACGGACTTCCTTTTGCAAAACCAATGCAGATATATGCCGGTGACTACAAGGATGCTGGAGATGCGGCAGTAGTGGTTGTTACGGCAGGTGCAGGCCAAAAGCTCGGAGAAACGAGGCTGGATCTTGTTAAAAAGAATGTAGGCATCTTTAAGTCCATTATTCCTGAGATTGCAAAGTATAATAGAGAGGGAATACTTCTGATCGTGGCAAATCCGGTTGACATTCTTACATATGCTGCAGCCAAATTCAGTGGATTTCCTGAAAACAGGGTATTTGGTTCGGGAACGGTTCTTGATACGGCCAGATTCAAATATCTTCTTGGCGAACATTTAAATGTGGACAGCCGTTCGGTGCATGCATTTATTATAGGTGAGCATGGAGATAGTGAGATTGCAGCATGGAGCAGCGCAAATGTCTCGGGAATTCCAATTCATGATTTCTGCGAGATGAGAGGTCACTTCGAGCATGAAAAAGCCATGAAAGAGATTGCAGAAAATGTTAAGAATAGTGCGTATGAGATCATTGAGAAAAAAGGTGCTACCTATTATGGAATAGCCATGAGCGTAAGGCGCATCTGTGAGGCAATAATACGTGATGAAAAGTCAGTTCTGCCCATATCGAGCATTCAGCATGGTGAAAATGGAATAGATGGCGTTGCACTAAGTATGCCGGCAATTGTCGGAAGAGATGGTGTTGAAGGTTCTGTGCCAATCAGACTT
Source organism: uncultured Butyrivibrio sp. (assembly GCA_947168935.1). Taxonomy (GTDB): domain Bacteria; phylum Bacillota; class Clostridia; order Lachnospirales; family Lachnospiraceae; genus Butyrivibrio. The sequence goes on from CAMVNV010000005.1 coordinate 56,736, forward strand.
AGCGAACAGGAAAAGGAGGCATTACTAAAGTCTGCAGAAACTCTAAAAGGAGTAATTGACGAATCACTTTGAGAGTTGGTGCTATGACAGGACTTCTTTTTTCTGTAATTGGGTGTAGAGCAGTATTGACGCCGCTTTATCAATATGATAGTGTGATAAATAGCTTAAATATGCGAGGTTGAGAACGTGAGACGTTAATTATTTGA